>DASREJ010000175.1:0-13284 GCA_035652115.1 Bryobacteraceae bacterium | reverse complement strand
CTTCTGGACGCCGATGGGAACACGATTAAAGGCGACGCGCAGATACTCTCGCATCCGCTGTACGCGCTCATGCTCTGCGCCCTTAAGCCAGGGAAGAACGGTATAGCGAGGAAAGAAATCGGCCCATCCTTCAAACGTCTTGGGAACGTGAATGCCCAGCTCAAACGCTTTCTTCATCACCGGAGAACCGGGATAAGGCGTGAAAATGTTAGTCCAAAATTCAGCGTGCGGGTAACGGCGGCAGATATTCATGATGAGCGTGATTGATTCGCGCCGTTCTACTTCCGTCTCTCCAGGAAAACCGAAGATCATGTTGAACGATGGGCGAATTCCGGCCTGGGTCAACATCTCTGCCGCAAGATAAATCGTCTCCAGCTTCTGAAAATCTTTATTCATCAGGTGGAGAATTCTCTTCGACCCCGAATCGGCTCCTTGCGCGACCTGAGACAGTCCGGCTCGACGAAGCAGCTTCAGTTCCTCTACAGTGAGCCGCGTAACCAGATTGGTAGAGGCCTGAATGCTCCAATTGAACTGGACGCCGCTGCGCACAAGACCTTCGGCAATCTTGACGGCTCGTTCGCGGTCGACAAGAAAGTTGTCGTCCACTACCCACAACAACTGAAGCTTGTAGCGGGATACAAGATCGGTGACTTCTTCGACGACCTGATCTGCCGCCAAAGCATTCCATTTTCTGCCATAGAGGCCTTCGTTTGTGCAGTACGCACAGTTAAACGGACATGCAAGGCTTGATGTGTACATCGCCCAGCGACGGCCGCAAACACGCTCATACGCGTCGAAATCGGCAAGATGATAAGCCTTGGGCGGCAGCGCCCGTATAGGTTTGAGAGGACGTGGGGTGTTGAAGACAAGCTTGCCCTCCTCCTTATAGGCCACTCCAGGTATGCCTTTAAAAGATTCGCCGGCTTCGATGCGCTCCATCATTTCGACCATGGCTTCCTCGCCTTGGCCGACAACAACAGCATCAACGTGTGGACAAGCCAAAGTTTGGTCGGGCAGTAACGATGGGTGCCAACCGCCGAGAATTACGGGTTTGTTCGGATAAGTAGCCTTTGCGGCTTTTGCGACTTGCGCCGTTTCTCGAATCATGGGACCGGTGACAAGAGATACCGCAAGGCATAACGAATCTTCTAACTCCTTTATGACTCTCTGTTGGAAATTCGGCGTGATGGTCGAATCGATAATTTGAACCGTGTAACCGGCGCGCTCGAGAGGCGTAGCTAACGCAAGAATTGCCAGCGGTGCAGTGGCTTCCTGGCTGGAGAAAGCAGGAAAGAAAAAAAGAACCTTCTTCTTCATGGCTGGGTTCGGCCTAAGGTTCAGGCTTGTCGCGGCCTCAGCGTGGACCCGTAGGAGTGAGTTTCACTCGACACATGTCTAGTATGGGAACGCGGCAGGGCTGAGGTGTTCGGGAGCTGTAAATAAAACGTAAACGAACTTGAAGACAAGTGAATTCCCAACAAACTCGTTGGACTATTTGATTTGCCGCGTAAGATCAAAGCCAATGAAGAGGCCCCCCAAAGTGTCTGAACCGGGTTCATTCAGGAACGATGCTCGCGTCGCAGCGCGCTGCGAAACCGTCGTTCCGGGGCTTGTCGTCAAGCCGAGTGTAAATGCGTGTCGGTAGATCTTCTTCTGAATGGCAAAAGAAAACACCGGTCGATGGATGTCAAGTTCTCGGGCATTCACCAGCGTTGGAATGACTTCAGCGAGCAGGGCAACTGTCGGACGAACATCGATAGCCACGCCGGTTCCCAATGAGAAAGCATTCACACCAGGCTCGTTTGCGATCCCACTCGATGCGAAACTTGTCGGCTGCGTCACGAGACGATCGTTGAAGCTAATAGTAGGCACTAAATAGAACTGAGCGCGAGGCGTAATGCTACGGGACAAAATTGCTTCGATGTTTTCGGTAAAGTTTTTCTGGAAATTGTTCTGACCTTCGACAGAAAACCGGATCATCAGATTTAAAGGATTGCCTTTGCGTTCTTCCAATAAGTTGTAACCGGCCATCAACTGGATGGGGCGATTGATGACCGAAGGCGCGCGAAATACGCTGACTGAAAAATTGTTGGTAACGCCATATCGGAATCCGAAGGATGAAATCGCGACGTTGTCGAGGCCAAATAAAGTAGCGCCTTCGTTTGGCCCAGTAAAGGCCGGCTGATATACAAAACGGTGCGCGAAGTTGACGTAAACTCCGTGACGATCTGTTGGCCTACCGGTAGGTAGCGACATCAGCACGTCGTCGCCCGGTGTGTAAATGTTCGGTTTGCTTTGCGGTTGCTCAGCCGCACTCGTGCTGCTCTGTGAGGTGCCGGCGCCTCCTTGTGGAAGCGACCGAATGTATGTGACTAAACTGGAAATCTGTTCGTCACTCAGCTTGCCTGACCAAGCTGGCATAATTCCGCCTTTTCCTTTCTGAATGGCCGTCTGCATATCGCTCGCGCTGACAGTCTTCTCAAAAGCGGGATCGGTGAAATTGGGCGTTCCGACAGATTTAAGGCCCTTGCCCTCAGGCCCATGACACACGGCACAATTTTTCGAGAACAGCGCTGCCGCCGCTGCCGTTGATCCTCCAGGCGCCGCGGAAGTCGAGGAAGACTGGCCTTGAATTTCCTTCACCGTTCTAGCCGAGACATCGATCAGATACTGCTTGCCGTCTCGCGTCAAAACGACGGTGGAACGCGAGTCCGATGGAAAAGATATGCCTAGCTGTTTCTCCAAGTCGGACGAGGCATTGTCCGCCGAAGCGGGATTTTGAACAGGTGCTGCAAACGGTTTCTCAACGGGCTGAGACGTTGCAGGAGATCTGGCGGCGGTTAACAGACCTAAGACAATGCAAATATTGCGGAACTTCGTTTGATTCATTCAGGCACACTAAACAAGCGCTGTCGCAACAAGTCTAGAATTGGCGGGAGCCGCTCGTGGTTAGCAGGTTGTAAAACTCTGGTAAAGGGAGGCCGATTTTAGAAGCCGCACATCGTGCTGAACGCGTTTAAATTTATCGCACTTCAGTTCCCAGGCTCTCTGCCGGCAGATTGACTTCCTGCTTCTCGTTCTTGTCCATTGTTTTCGGCGCCGCGGGCAGACGCATAACGAAGCGCGCTCCGCGCGTAGGTTTCTTTTCCACCCAGAGATCGCCTCCGCTATCTAACAGCGTTTGCCTGGATAGCGCAAGTCCCAATCCAAGCCCATTTTTTTTGCCGAAGGTTGCAAATGGCCGGAATAGATTGGGCCACGCTTCTTCTAAAATTCCAGGGCCGGAATCCTCAACCAAAACCAACACGCTGCCTGACTCTGATTTGACGCTGATGTGCACGGTTCCACCTTGCGGCATGGCATCGATTGCATTGCCGATCAAGTTGATGAACACTCGCTCCAGCCGGCCTCTCGAAACGACCACATCGACATCGTCTGGAATTTCCGCAGTGATAGAAACCGACTGAAGTTCGGCGCTTCGGACGAGCCCTTCACGCGCCGATTCTACAATCTCGCTTAGTTTGCATCTTTCAAGAGCTTTATCATTCGCCCGTGAAACGTCCAGCAACTCCTGCAACAACTCCTGAATTCTGCGTGACGAACTATATATATTCGCGGCCAGCCGGCGCTGTTGTTCGGAAGAAAGCTGCATGTCCACCAGCATTTCGGCTCCGCCATAGATCGCGGCTAGTGGATTTCTCAAATCGTGAACGATGGAGCTGGAAAGCCGGCTAATGGTAGAGATTTGTTCCTGCCGAATCAGATCCTCACGGGCATGTTGGATCGAGTCGCACATCTGGTTGAACGTGATGGCCAGCCGGCCAAGCTCATCGTTTGTTTCAACCGGCACTCGATAGTCGTAGTTGCGCCTGGCTACTTCCTCAGCGGCCCGATCCAACGTACGTACCGGTTCAAGTATCCGCCTGGAGAGAACGTAAGTCAGGATAAGCGCCACAATAATGCCGGCGATCCAAAAAACAGCCACATTTCGCCGCAATCCGGTGAGCGTTGCCTGCGCCTTGGCGAACGAGCGGATTACAAACAACTCACCCAGCGGTTTTGCGGTGGTGTCCTGTAGGTTCGTGCTCAGAAGAAGGTGATCTTGCCCAAATAGCTTTACGCTTCGAACACGATCGCTAACGCTTTTTGCCGAGCGCAAATCGGAAGCGCTGATCCCGGGCAACGTGCTCGCCAGTATTCGGTTCGAACTGACAAACACGAAATCGCTACCGTGAGTGGAATCCCTTAAGTCGCTCGCCAGCTTATTGTCGATTTCAAACGCAATCAGCAGCACGTTCAAGAGCGCCGGTTCGTTCTGCGCCTGAACGTAAACGGGCGTGAGAACAACATAATAAAGATGCGTTCCACGCGTGGCGTAGCCTGATACTTGCTTCGGAAACGACGTTCTAGCCGCCTGAATGAGGTTTGGATCCACTGAGAATTGTGGATTACCACCTAGGGAGGCGATCACTTTTCCGGCCGGATCTAATACTAAGAAGCTGGCGCTTTGATCGGAAACGCGAGACCATAGTTGCTCCGCAGTATCGCGAATCGTCGCCTGATCGCCCGTCATGAACGCCGCCCGGACATCGGACATCGAACTCATGATGCGGCTTACATCTGTCAGGTTGTGAACCTTAGAACTCCACAGAGATTCGTACGCCTGCAGGCTGGTTCGGATCTCCTCCTCGAGGCTGCGCCGGCTCACGGCTGCGGCATATCTCTGCACCATCCAACCGGTAAGGGCGAAGACGGCGGTTACCGCCAGCGAGGTGGAAAAGAGAATACGCCACAGCAGCGAGTTACGTCTGAAGCGGCGAATTTTCATTTTAGATGTACGGAGTAACCATCAACTTTGTCTGCGTCTGCGGGGTAATCGCGGCCATATTTGTTTTTGTGGGCCACTGGTAAATAGCCAGCCTCCGATATTGTGGTCATTGCGATTTCCTGATGCTCATCTTCGCTGCCCACCATGATGGTTTGACTCAATTGCGCGAGCACTTCCGGCGTGGCCCGTTCATGAAAGAAGTGTAGAACATATTTGCCGGGGCTTACGTGAGGAAGCACATAGCGGCCCTTGGCATCGGTCGTCGCAAAATAGTTGGAATCTACGACAACGATGATCGCCGACATGGAAGGATGAATGTTGCAGAAGACGCGCACGATACCCGGCTTGTCGAACCTAACTGTTCGCGAAGAACCGGGCGGATACAACGCTACATCGAAGATTTGCCCGTCATAATTCGAGAACGCGTTGTGGAACATCGGGTCGAGATTGGGAAAATCGACGCTGGTTCCAGTTTCAATAGGCAAAATATGCGGCCAGAAACGCTTATCCTTTTGCGTCATCTGCGCGTGCTTTCGAACCGCGTGTGTCAAAGCATCTTGTGGCGACTCCAGCCAAACAACCACGCCGGAAAAGTCATTTTTCTTCTTTACCGCGGAGTCGGTGGATTGAATCAGCCGAGCGTATCCGGTTACCGTGGCTGCGGACATCTGCCCGTAAACAGCAAGCATCAACCCAAAGAAACCTAATCGCCGACCGACAGATCTGAGAAAGAACAAAAAAATCACTTGCGACTTCGCTTCACCGGGACGCAGTTGCATGCCTGCGAGTTTCCTAAAACAGGTACCCGACCGCCAGATCATAGTGGTTTTGAAGCGCTCCCACATCCAAAAATGATCGAGTTCTCATTTGCAGCGCTTCTAGGCTCACCACAACATTTGGACCGACATGGTACATGAGGTTGGAAGCGTAAGTCCAGTTGTGCACAATGTTTGTGGAATAGAAGAACGGGCTGCGGTCGTTTTCAATTCCGCTAAAGACGTTGAACGTTAACCGGCTCGTGATGGGAAAAGCAACCTGAGCCCATCCACCTGTGCTATGGACCGGCTGGATGCCATGGTTACGCGTAACCGTAAATCCATTTCCTAAAGCACCGAGTCCCGCAACGTTTTGGCCCGTGTAAATGGTCCCGCTGAACTGCAAAAAAGATGCGGGAATGAAAAGCCAGTCGAACGAACCGACACGCGAATCAACCGATGCGCCGCCCACATGAGTTGTGCTCACATGGAATCCCGGGGCAAATTCTAACTTTCTCGTATCGTCGAAGTTGTGCCAGAAAGCCACCCGCCCTTCAAGAGCAGGGCGAGCCGGTGCCAGCGTGGGTGCCACTATGGATGGCGCGTTGGTGTATGTCTCTTCGGTTTCTAGCACCGAGACCTGAGCCTTGATCCCGGAATTCTTCGCAAGATGGAGTCTTTCTTCGTAACGCACCTGGGGCAGCCACAACCATAAATTGCCTGCTCCAGCAAGAGGAGGAACTCCAACTTCGGCGAGTGAGTCGGGTTGATAAGGAGAGATGAGCGGTTTGTCTTGACCAACAAAAACCGTACGATTTGCCCAGTCAAATGAGATGCCCGCGCGGCGGAGCCTGAGATGAAAATCCTGCGGATCGGGGTTCGCGCCAAAAAAATCCATCGTGAGAAATCCGCTCACGCGCCCTCCACCTGGCAGATGCGGACCATCGAAATCCAAACCTAGTAACGTCTGACGTACAGTCGCTCCGTCGCGCACGGGGCCGGTTAACAAGCTGTAATTCTCGGGATAATATTCTGCGGCATTGCCTGAGCTGTTCGTAAACGCGTTAAACAAGAGCATTCCGTCCAGCCGGATTGGGAACTTGTGCGCGGCCTCCACTTTTGTCTGCGCCTGCTCCGCAGTTCGCTGCTCTTCGACGGACAACCGCTCTTCGATAGTAGGCTGATCCGGCTTATTTTCGTTGGCCGTCGCTTTCGCTTCGTTGGCGGGACGCGAGGCGGCAAGTTCTTCGCGCAAGGACTTGACATCCTGCATCAGTTGTTTGTTTTCCTGCTCGAGGCTATTTAGTCTCTCGAGAATCTGCTTCATCATCGCCGGCGAGTCCCCGCTCTCCTGCGCACAGAGATTGATGGCAACAACAAGCAAAATGGGTAGCAGATTACGACGCATATAACAAACCTTCTAACGTGTGACGTATTGTTGCCGGCGAATAGGGCTTGCTAAAAAAGGCGTTTGCTCCCAATTTGTGGATGCGATTGCGAACCTCAGGATCGTTGTCGCCGCTGATGACAATGATAGGCAGGTTGCGATACCGCTCGTTGGCGCGTACGGCGGTAAGCAACTCAAATCCGTCGACAAATGGTAAATGAAGATCGGTAATGATAGCCGCCAAATCTGGAGGATCGGTGGTGAGGAGCGCGAGCGCCTGGCGTCCGTCAGCCAAAAGCTTAACCGAGAAACCGTTTAATGACGTTAAGGCGATCTCTAGAGCAGCGATATCGTCGCTATCTTCAACGATGAGAATAAAAGGCATGAGGTTTGTCCCCAATCAGGGCAAAAACCGATAACCTACACCATGCACAGTAATGAAGTGCCGAGGCACATTAGGGTCCGCCTCGAATTTCTGACGTAGCTTGACGACATGCGCATCTACTGTGCGGCTATTCGGATAGGACTCATAACCCCAGACAGAGTTCAAGATGACATCGCGGGTCAATGCGCGGTCGGGGTTTTGCAGGAAATAGAGCAGCAAGTTGTATTCAGCCGGCGTAAGCTTTATTTCGCGCCCGGCCCGCGTCGCGTTCCTGCGATCGACGTCGATTTCAACGTCTCCGAATTGAAGAATCTTAGTGTCATTCGCAGTTCGGCGCAGCAAGGCACGAATTCGCGCCAGCAATTCGCGAGTTCCGAACGGCTTGACGATGTAATCGTCCGCCCCCATTTCAAGCAGCAGGACCTTGTCTATTTCTTCTCCCACAGCGCTTAACACGATAATCGGAGTCTGGATCCTGTCGGCCCGGAGTTGTTTGCAAACCTCCGCCCCACTCATACCAGGCAGCCTCAAATCGATCAGAAGAAGCTGCGGCTTCAGTGTGATTGCTTTATTAAATCCGGTTTTCCCGTCGGACGCAAAAATAGGTACAAAATGTTCTCGTTCGAGTAGCACGCCGATGGTGTCGCGCAAGCTCTCATCATCGTCGATGACAAGAATGGTTTGCATGGCATAGATATTTTAGCTGTTCTGCCTCACAATTCCTTTGTTTCAGAGGGAGTTCTAGGGCCCTTTTACGAAATGTTTACAACATTTCCATTGGATCTCGTTTGTTAGCAGAACGCCCTCATTGCCTAGTTTTGATCGGGGATCACAACACTTTTACAGCGTTTGAACACGCTATTTTGTTTGCTGCTCTACCTTCAGGATGTGCAGTCAGTAGACATCGGATCTGCAGCTTTAGAATTTCCGCCGGTTCACACTCGAACGAATATCTGGCGCATCGTGAGCATGGGCGAGCGGCTGGCTGCCGGCGCACTGCTCGTGCTTATTTTGCCTGTCCTTGTAGCCGCCTCCGTAGTTGTGGTTGCAATTTCGCGGCGATCTCCCTTTGTGGCGCATCAGCGCGTGGGGCATGGCGGCCGGCTTATCTGGGTGCTGAAACTGCGGACCATGTGGAACAAGCACTCAAGCAAGCGATCCGTATTTGTTCATCGCCTGTCGGTTTCCGAAGCTCCATTACTGCCGCCGAACACAAAGAATGCCGGCGTGACAAGCCGTTTCGCCGCATTTTGCCGCCGCTATTCCGTCGATGAGTTACCGCAACTGTGGCACGTGGTTCGTGGCGATATGGCCCTTGTAGGGCCTCGTCCTCTGACGCCGCAGGAACTCGAAACATACTATGGCCGCGATGCCGCTCGCGTTGTTCAGGCGAAACCCGGCATTAGTGGACTCTGGCAGATCAGCGGACGCAGCCGGCTTACTTATGCGCAACGGCGCCGCTTAGATCTCTTTCTGGTTCGGAAATGGTCAGTGTCGCTCTATTTCAGAATCCTGCTGCTCACTCTGCCTCGCGTTCTTGCCGGTAAGGACGCATGGTGACTTTCGCGATGCGAATACAATTTGACCGCGCGGCTTGATCCAAGCGTAATGCGGTGCGCCATTGTCCATTACTGGTTGCTGGGAATGCGTGGCGGCGAGAAAGTCGTCGAAGAACTCTGCCGCGTCCTGCCAACGCCGGACATTTTTACTCTTTTCTATGATCCCGAACGAGTGTCGCCGTTCCTACGGTCGCACCGGGTGACTGCATCTTTCCTGAATCCTTTGCGGCGCTATTATCGCTCCTCGCTGCCGCTGGCGCCGATTGCGCTCGAACATTTTGATTTGCGCGGCTATGACTTGGTGGTCAGCAGCGAGTCTGGTCCTGCAAAGGGCGTCTTGACGTCCTCGCATACGCGCCATGTGTGCTACTGTCACACGCCCATGCGCTATCTATGGGATCTTTATCCCGATTACTTGCACGAATGGACACACTCGCGGACGAAGCGCCTGTTAATGATGCCAATAGCCAACTATCTTCGCCTGTGGGATGCAATGTCTGCGATGCGCGTGGACCAATTTATTGCAAACAGCCGTAACGTGCAAAACCGCATCTGGAAAGCCTACCGGCGGCCTTCCGAAGTCATTCATCCTCCCGTCGACGTCGAAACGTTCTATTCGGCGGCCGCAGACGACTATTACTTGATCGTCTCCGAATTGGTTTCCTACAAGCGCATCGAAGATGCAGTCCGCTGTTTCACGCGAACGGGCAGGCGTCTCAAGGTTGCGGGCGGTGGGCCGGAATATGCACGCTTGAAACGACTGTCCGGACCGACCGTTGAATTTTGCGGGAGAGTGGGTGATCCCAATCTGCGCGATTTATATGCGCGTGCGCGGGCCGTCATTCTCACCGGTGAAGAAGACTTCGGCATTGTTCCGGTCGAAGCGCTTGCCAGCGGAAAAGCGGTAATCGCGTTAGGGAAGGGCGGGGTGCTTGAGACGGTTCCCGTTTGCAATCCACCAGCAGGCTTTTTTTACTCTGAGCCTGGCGAATACCAGTTGGAGGAAGCGCTAAAAAGATTCGAACAAGAGGAAAAAGGGGTCTTTCCAGCGGCGCTTCGCTTCCATGCTTCCCAATTTTCAAAGGAGGTCTTTCATCGAAAGATTTCAAGCTTTTTATTCGGCTCCAACACACACGAGACAACAACTCCGGAGTTTGAGTACGGGATTGGATTACCAGATGGAAAATTTTCCATGGGCGCCTCATAAGACGAAAATTCCGGCGAACATCTTATGCATTGATCAATTCTCGAATTTCGGAGGAGGGCAGCGAAGTCTTCTCGATTTGCTGCCCGCGTTTTCGGAGCGCGGATGGAATGCGTCTGTCGCGATTCCAGGAGACGGGCCGTTCTCGGCGATGATTCGCCATTGTGGATATCGGACCCACAGCTTTGTCTGTGGCGCGTATGTAAGCAGGAAAAAACCACTCTCGCAGATGCTGAAATATGCGTTCGAGCTTCCGAACCTGGTCGACTCGTTCGCAGATCTTGTCGAACGACACAAGATCAATCTTCTGTATGTAAACGGCCCCAGATTAGTTCCCCCGCTGGCGTGGCTCGCCTGGAGGAAGCGCATTCCATTAGTTTTTCACTGCCACAATCGTCCCATGCAGAGCGCTGCTATTGCGTTAACCGGACAAGCGCTGGAATTGGCAAGCGCTCACGTAATTGCCTGCTGTCAATACGTCGCAGACCCTCTGCGAGATTACGTGGAGCCTCACCGGTTACGTGTTCTCTATAACGGAGTTCCTGAAATGGGTGGGGGCCCGCGGCCCCTTAACGAAATACGAAAGATTGGAGTGGTCGGCAGGGTCGAAGCTGAAAAGGGCCAACTGGAGTTTGTTCAGGCGGCAAAGTTGGTTTCGCAGCAATTCCCCGGCTGTCGATTCTTGATTGCCGGATCTCCGATGTTCTCCGATAAAAGTTACTACGGCAAGGTAGTCGCGGCGAGCAATGGACTCCCCATCGATTTTGTGGAGTGGCAGGAAGAGGTCTCTAAGATCTACTCCGAGCTGGACTTGCTCGTCGTGCCTTCCAGTGCGGTCGAAGCAACCACAAGAGTAATTCCAGAGGCGTTCAGCGCCGGTGTGCCGGTGCTCGCTTTTTCCGCCGGCGGAATCCCCGAAGTTCTGGAAGATGAGAAAACCGGTTTCGTCGCCGCGGGCAACAGCGTCAGGGCGCTCTCCGAACGGATACTTTCGGTCCTGCGCATGGAGAGAACGGTATTAGAGAGCATTACGAAAAGAGCCAGGACGGAATGGGACCGGCGATTTACTCTGCGGACGTACCGGAACAGCGTTTGCGAAGTAATCGAGGAAGCTATCCGGCCGTATTCTCCAGCTAACTTGAGCTGTTAGCAGCCGAGGCAGGCGTGTTGACGGACCGAACAGCAGCCGCATAGACAGTTGCAAGAACGGCAATGTGCGTCCATAGGTAAGGGCGGAGTATATTCTGATTAAATTGCAACATCGCCCAGGCAAAAGCCAGCGATCGCAATAACGCAAAAAGAACACCGGAAAAAAAAGGCGGAGCAAAACGAGCAACCTGTAATGGCCTGAGAAAAGTTGTAGTCAGAAACCAGATAAACGGCAGGATGCCAATGACACCGCTCGCCGCCAAAGCCTCCGCAAAAACGTTCATTCCCTCGAAATCTTTCGAATCTTTGAAAGATTGGATCTTTTCGCCCTCCAGATCCGCAATCGCTGAAGACACTCCGCCCAGACTTCTCCCCACGAACGGATGTTGGGCGAAAACTGTAACTGTCTGTTCGAGCGCGCCTTCTCGCTGAATCACAGAATGCGCGGCGGTGTCGGAAACACCGGTCCCGTTCAGGAATAAGAGCGCCAAAGCCGGGTTGTTGGCGAGCAGCAGTGAGCCGCTGGCTATCACGACGCCAATAAGCGCAATCGATAAGAACGACGGGATCAATGCACGTAGCCGAAAAGTGGCCATGCGGCCTCTCATCACGTCAGAAAAGAAAAAACGCCATGGCTTCAGCTTTGGCAATAGGATCTCGACAAATAAGAAAACGATCCCCATGCGGCTCGATGAAAAGACGACGCCAAGTGCTGTCAACAAATAGATGGCCAACAAAGTTCTAGAGCTAAGCAGCGGCGAATGGCTCCTTCGGAGCGAGCCTACAAAGGCGAGGCCGATCATCAGATAGGTGGCGAAATAAGAAGGCTCATAGCTGAAGCCGTTCGCTCTCGCCAACACACCGGGAATCCACCATTGCTGTACAAGCGGTCCGGCCATTCCAAGCAGAGGCAGAAGGAACTGGACAATACCGAAAGTTGCCAGCAATCCGAACGAGTAGACATACCATTTCAGAAGAATCTTCAAGAGCTTCGTATCGTCACTGAACAACTGCACAAAGGAAAACATGATGCCGATGTTTAGCAACAGCCAAAAACAGTAGCCCAGGCTCTTCGGCCAAAACTCGGTAGTAGGCACGAATAACAGTTGAAAGCCTAGCCAGATAATGAGCGGCAACATACCTAATACTGGAATTTGTCGTCCTCGCGCGGCTTTCATGAGCGCAAGCACGAATAGAATCGGCGCAATAAGCTGGCAAAAACGGAAATTGCCGCCAGCCTCCAGCACTAAGAAGACATCGAACGAACTTGTCAGCAGAATTAGGATTGCGGTTACAACGGCGATTCGATTTAGCGGTCCGCTCAACCGCGCCACGCTCCACATTCCATCGGCCTCATGCAACACGCTATTCATTCATCAATCCGTGACTGCGTAGGAACTCTCCGCAAGCACCGTGTCCTGCTGCTTCGAATGCTGCCAAAACAACATCTTCCGGGAATGAAGAACGGACCACATCGCAACCAGGATGAGAGTCGCTGTGATAACCGAACCGCCCGCCGCGCCCAAGGTGCCAAAAGAGGCACTCAGGACAGCCGTTACTGGCGTACCTAGCAATATGCTGAACAACAAAAGCTTGGTCAGAATTCTATCCATCTCAAAAACGAGCATCGTCTGCGTACCCAAAATGCTCGTCAAGCCGCACAGCAGCGGCAACGGCGATAGCCATCGGAGTATCGGGATGGAATGCTCGAACGATTTGCCTAAAACGATATGACATACCGATGGTGCGAACAAGATGGTCATCAAGGACACGAATAGCGATACAGCTCCCACCATAAGAAAGGTTTTTCGAATAAGCCGAAAGGCTGCCTGGGGTGAGCGCAGTTTCGCGGCCGTGGTATGCGGATACAGCGCCTGTGCCAAGGGATTAAGCGCCGCGCTGGCGGCTTTGATTAACTTGTCCGCGGCGCTGAAATAACCGACCTCCGTTTTGCCCGAAGTAAAACCCAAAATGACAATAGTTCCGGAAGCGGAAAACTGAAGCGCCGATGCCGACA
>DASREJ010000174.1:0-6107 GCA_035652115.1 Bryobacteraceae bacterium | reverse complement strand
GCTCCGCGAGATCGTTCCGCCAAGTATTTCCTTACGTTCAACCAGGCCGACGATGCTTGCCGCGTACAAGACATCTTGACAGCTCTCGCATTTCTTCACCTCGAAGACAAGGCCAAGCCGGAATTGTTGGGAATTGGCACGGCCGGCGTTTGGGCCACGTTTGCGGCGGCCGCTGCGCCGATCGATCTCGACTTGAAGGCCGACCTCAGTACCTTCCGCGGCAGCGACGATGATTTTATCCGCTTCTTCAACGTTCCGGGCATACAACGCGCCGGGGGTCTTGCCGCTGCGCAGGCGGTAATTGCCGGAAAGTAAAACACGCCGGTCACGAATCGGTGTATACTTGCCTAAACCCGCAGAGGTCCCAGTGGACTGGGCTAGTCGATCGCTTTTCGTTCCGGCCTGGCAGTATTGATTTCGAACGTCCGTACTGACTTGTCGCCCTCGCTGACTCGTGTCCCAAGACTTCGTTTGCGCGGAGAGTGAATTAGCGGTTGCCCGAGCGGGCATGACAATTCGAAGGGGGATTTATAGATGCGAAGCCGTATCTTGTTGCTAGTTTGCACCGTTGCGCTCGCGTGCTTTGAGGCGGGCAATCTATGCGCGCAAGTGACCGCGACGGCCACTCTGCAAGGCACCGTAACCGACCAATCCGGCGCTGTAATTCCGGGCGCCGACGTGACAGTCACTGATCCTGCGACCGGCTTGACTCGGACCGAGAAGTCTAACGAAGCTGGGCTATACGTTTTTAGCCTTCTGCCTGCCGGTACCTACCAACTGAGCGTTGCGGATAAGGGATTTGCGACCGGACTCTACAAAAGCGTCAGCCTTTTCGTCGGACGCACGATGACCATTGATGCGCAACTCTCGCCGAGCCAGCAGAACCAGGTCATAACGGTGGAAGGCACCGGCATGGCAACGGTGGACCTCGACAAAACGGACGTCAGCCGCCCAATTACGCCTTCTGAAGTAGAGAACCTTCCGCTCAATTCGCGAGATTTTGTTGCGTTATCAATTCTCGCCCCCGGCGCGCGGCCGGTGACGTCTTATGACCCGACCAAAGCTCGCTATGGAATCTTCGCCACGAACGGATCGAGCGGCCGAAACGTCAATATGACGGTAAACGGCGTCGATAACAAAGACAACTCAGTGGGCGGCATCGTTATGCAACTTCCGCTTGAGGCTGTCCAGGAGTTCAATCTTTCTACCCAGCGCTTTTCAGCAGCGAACGGACGAAGTGAGGGGGCCGCGGTAAACGTCATCACGAAATCCGGTACAAACGATTTCCACGGATCGCTTTTCTTCCAAGATCGCGATCAGGTGTTTGACACCTTGAATTACTTCGAGCAAACGGCCCATGGAGGAAATGGTCAAAAGGCCCCGTTCAGCAGGCAGCAATTCGGCGGATCGATCGGCGGTCCAGTAAAGAAAAACAAGGCATTTCTATTCTTCGCGATCGAACGTTCGCGCGAGCAGACCAGCATTAACATCAACGGCACTGCTTACACCAACGATGTAGCTCTGGCTGCCGTTCCAGGCCTTCCGCTAAAGCCGCAACCCACGCAGACGATTCCAACACCGTATTACGACTGGCGCTATAACGGCAGATTCGACTACCAGATCAACGACAAGAACACGCTTTCCGCCAGCTATTCCAACCAGAACAACCGCGGGCTCAACGATCAGAACGGTTCAACCAGTGATCTGTCGCAGAATAACTTCACGACAAATCAGCTCATCCTGGCAACCGTGACATTGAACACGACGATCTCGCCCACGGTGGTCAATTCCGCCACGGCAGGTTACCAGTACTGGAACAACCTGATTTCGACGAACAGTTATGTGACAAATTTGACTTTTCCCGATTTGACAATTGGCACCAACGGCAACGTGCCGCAACAGACGTATCAAAAGAAGTGGCAGTTCAAGGATGACGTTGCCATTACACGCGGCAAGCACACCTTCAGGACTGGCGTTGATTATTTGTGGGAACCGATTTTGGGCGGCTTCTTCATAACCGACGCAACCCCGGTCATTTCATTTTTTGACGATCCAACCACGATCCTGACGAACACGACGAAATATCCGCAAGGGCTTGCAACGCCCGGCGCAGTACAGTCGATTACGCAAGCAACTACTGGTAATGCTTACTTCACCGAGCACAACAAAATGTTCGGCGCCTATTTTCAGGACGATTGGAAAGCCAGCCGCCGCCTGAGCTTGAATCTGGGAATGCGATGGGATAAGGACATGGGTATGAATGGCGCATCAATTCAGGCGCAATCACGCGCTTATCTGGAATTGAAGGCGATCGGCAGCCCGTATGCCGGCATTCCGCACGATGAGAATTATGATTTCAGTCCGCGCATCGGCTTGGCTTATGACATTACCGGCAGCGGCAAGCACGTCATTCGAGCGGGATATGGCCTGTACTTCGGTCAGATCTTCCAGAACATTCCTCTATTCATGGAACAGCAAGCCAACGCCAGCCTGTTCACAACGGTTGCCTTTACAAGTTCCGGCGCCGGCAGCCCGACGGCAAGCGTTCTGCCGGGCGGCCAACTTCTTTCCGCCTGGCGTTTTGGTGTTGATCCCATTCCTGCGCAAGCCCCCGGCGCCACGCAGTTGCCCACTGGCGCAACCGGCCAGATGATGGACCCGCACTATCGCAATCCCTACAGCGAACAATGGAACGGCGGCTATGCCTGGCAGGTCACAGAAAGTTCCGTCATCGAGGCCGAGTATATACACGAGTTAGGTCTTCACGAGAGCAAGACCATCGTGATTAACCCCACCATCAACGGAGTGCGCAACACAACGGCGGCATTCCAGTCCCTGGGACTGCCCGTGCTAGGTGGAATCCGCGATTACATGTCTATCGGCCGCAGCCGCTACGATGCCATGAACTTGTCGTATAGAAAGCGCATGAGCAAGCGATTCTCAGTTAATGCGAGCTATGTGTTGTCGCGCGCGCTGGCATACAACGGGAACTCGGCTGCATTCGGAAACACTCCGACAGATGAGCTGAACTGGTTTGCGCCGCATGATCTGGGGCCGACGCCGGCGGACGAGCGGCATCGCATTACGTTCAGTGGTTTGGTCGATCTCCCCTGGGGCATTACATTTACACCAATCATGCAATGGGCAACTGGACGACCTTACAACGTTACCGAAGGTATTACCGACGTATTCGGTTATGGTAGCGGCGTGGCTGCAACGCACGGGATTGTGCTGAACAGCGATCCCACAAATCTCACTGCCACAACCGGCTATACGTCGTCGCAACTTGTCGCTTGTCTCACTGCCAACAGTTGCCATCAGTTGCCATATGATTACCTGCGCGGCGCGGATTTCTTCCAGCTTGATGCGCGTTTTGGCAAATTCATCAAATTTGGCGAGAAGGCGAAACTCGAGCTCTTCTTTCAAGCGTTCGACCTGACCAATCGCGCCAACTTCGGAACCAGCTACGGCGGAAACATTCGGACCAGCACGTTTCAGCAGCCGACCGGCTTTATTACAGCGTCGGGCGTGATCGTCCCGAAATCTTTCGCCGGTGAGTTCGGCGCCCGCTTCAGCTTTTGAAGAACTGGTGCAAAACGTTCGCGGTATCAAGTGCGCCAAGGACTTAGCGAATTACTCCACTGTCCGGCAGCGCGCATCCGCGCGCCTTTTGCGCTTGTAAGTTAGACTTCAAAGAAAAACGAGCCGGTAGCGGATAACTGCCGGCTTTCAATGCCCTTTTATGGGATCAGGAGCAGCCATGTCCACTTACTCGTCGCTATTCGCCAAGTCAGCAATAGCGTCGCTATTCGTGTTCAGTTATTCCGCTTCGGCGCAGAACCTTCATAGCCAGGATCTGTATCGATTCCGGTCGGTAGGCGAGGTGCAATTCGCGCCGGATGGCAAACACTTGGCATATGTGGTAAGCAGTTACAGCGGGCCGAGATCGCCTTCCCCGCAGATCTGGATTATGGATATGACGACGAAGAAGGCTGTTCGCCTGGGAGGCGAAAAAGAATCCACGTCTCATCCGAGATGGTCGCCCGACGGAAATTGGATCGCCTATACCGGCGGCGCGGAAGATAAGCGCGGATTGACCGTGGCACATCTCGATGGTTCCGGCGCCACCTTTTTAGCTAAGATTACGGGAACGAACTCGCCGCTGCCGGGCCAGGGCGATAACGTTTCCTGGTCACCGGATAGTAAGACCATCGCGTTTGTCTCCGCAGTGCCAGGCCCCGAAACGCAGGAAGCAAGCGGTGACCCAATGGTGATTACCCGCTATCTATACAAGCCCACGGCGTCGGAGGGAATGACCCATTTCAACGACAATCGCAGGCTGCATCTTTTCTCGATCGATTTGGCATCAAAGCAGATTCGTCAATTGACGAATGGGAACTACGACGAGCACTCCATTGACTGGTCTCCGGATGGACGAGAGCTGCTTTTTGAGTCCAACCGCGAGCCGAACTCCGATGAGTTCTTCAATTACGATGTGTTCGCACTGAACGTCGCTGACGGCACGATTCGCAGGATCACCGCGACCGAGAGTTGTGAGTATGCCCCGCACTGGTCGCCCGACGGGAAGATGATTGCCTTCTTAGGCACCAAACGGGGCTTGACGGACCGTGAGACCACGATGGAAGATACGCATGCCTGGATCATGAATGCCGATGGAACGCATCGCCGTGAAATTGGCTCGCTGATCGATCAGCGGCAACATGGCTTGCACTGGTCGCCAAATGGCGACGCAGTGTATTTCACCTTCAGCGAAAGAGGCAGCTCCCACTTGGCGCGAATTCCGGTAGAGGGCCAGCCTCAAACATTGATTGCCGATGTCGGGAATGTGGGCGACTACTCGGTTAACAAGGGCGGCGAGATTGCTTACGTGTTCCAAACTCCCAAGGATATGGCCGAACTCTACCTGAAGGAAGGCGCGGGAGCCGGGCAGGAATTGACATCGTTGAATTCGGAAGTGCTATCCGGCAAGCAGTTAGCCGAAGTAGAACCGTTCACATTTGTCAGCAACGATAACAAGTTCGAAGTGGAGGCGTTCCTGGTGAAGCCGGTTGGCATGACACCGTCGGGCAAGTACCCCATGATTGTGGAACTGCATGGCGGGCCGCACGGACAAAACGGTCCCGCATTTCAGTTTAAGGATCAGGTGTATGCCGCGCATGGTTGGGCTGTTTTGCACATCAACTATCGAGGCTCCGTCGGCTACGGACAGAAATTTGCTGATGCCGTATTCGGCGACCAGGATGGGAACGAAGGGCAGGATGTGCTTTACGGAGTCAGCGCCGCGGTCCGTAGATTTCTTTGGATCGACCGCGAGCGTATGGGAATCGAAGGCGTAAGTTACGGCGGACAGCTCAGCGACTGGCTAATTACCCAAACCAACGAGTTCAAAGCGGCGATCCCAGTCGCGGGTATAGCTAACCTCATCAGTTATAACTACATGACTTACTACAACCAGTATGAAGAGATGGAATTCGGCCAGTTTTTCCATCAAGGCCGGCTAATGGATGAGGCCTGGGAGCGCTCCGCACTCAAGCATGTAGCGAATGTTCACACCCCTACCATGCTGGTTCACGGTGAAAACGACCCCGATGTTCCGATTGCTGAAGACGAACAATACTTTGTCGCTTTGAAAGATGTAGGCGTGGACACGATTATGGTTCGTTATCCGCGCGAAGGGCATGGTGTTCGCGAGATCAAACACCAGATCGACCTTATGGATCGAAGTATCGCCTGGTACGAAAAGCACTTCCCGCCTGCGGGAAACGAGCATGTCACCAACGTGCAGCCATAGCCTGGTGTCCGTGTTGCGTCCCACTATTTGAGATTAGCCAGCTACCTCAGATGAGTTTTGATCTTCGAGCAAGCGCGCGCGAAGAAATGATTCGGGAGGGATTCGATCCCGATTTCTCTCCCAGCGTCGAAGAACAGATCAAGACGATACGAACGCGTTCTTTTACCATGGCCGGCAACGGTGTCCGCGACCTGCGTGACAGGCTATGGTCTTCCATCGACAATCAGACCTCGCACGATCTCGACCAAGTCGAATTCGCGGAACGCGTTGACGGCGGGATTCGAGTTCTGATTGG
>DASREJ010000173.1:0-3973 GCA_035652115.1 Bryobacteraceae bacterium | reverse complement strand
TTTTGTCCTTGGTTTTTGGTCCGTTTTGGTCCGTTTTGGTCCTTGGGTTTTGGTCGCGTTGTTGACGCGGGCGCACGCGGCGCCGCGGGCCGCGCTGCGGCGTTTCGCGCGCCCGCAAGGTTCCGCATGATGTCCCGCGTGTTCCCTGCCTCCTGCCCGGGCCGCCTTCCGCGCGGCCCGTTCAGGTCCGACGCAGGGCGTGTGGCCGCCGCGACATGCGGGCAGCACCGGGGCTGCCGCGTCCGGCGGTCACCCGCGCACAACGCGCGAGGCCGCGCAGTGTTCCCGCGCCGCCGGCGGCAGGTGCCGCCGGGTTCTGGCACGCCGCCGCTCGGCCGGCCGTCGCCCGCGCATGACGCCGCGGCAGGGGGCGCGGCCTCCCGAAATCCGTCATGGCCGGACCACGGGCGTGCGAAAGCACGCCGTTCGCCGGCGACTGTGTCCGGCCGGGTTGTTTTGAGAAGTTATTGGCTTCAAATTTGGCCAGCCAGTTCACATGCCCAGTGGGGGGTCGAATGAACGGTGCGTTTTACGTCTATGCGCTAAAGGATCCGCGCACATCTCCGGCTAAGCCATTTTATATCGGAAAGGGAGTGGGGACCCGCGCATGGGATCACTTGCTGACGCCGGACAAGACACCAAAAGGACAACGTATCGCAGAGATAGCGGCTTCGGGACATAAAGTCGTTGTTTCAAAAATCTGCGATGGACTGACCGAACTGGAAGCCCTCAAGATGGAAGCCGAGCTCATCTCTTGCTTTGGCACGGCCGCGGCGGGCGGAACGCTCATGAATTCTGTCTTGCCGACCGGCAAGAGGAGCAAGCAACAGCGTCATCTTACAATTCCACTCGGGGCACCCGAAAAGGCCCAACTCGGACTCGCGCTGCTAAAAGATGCGGTTCTTGAGCTCGCGCAAGCAAACGGCAACGGCGTGACGAATGCGGAAGTCTGTCACGCACTTGGCCTGCACAGCAATTACGCTGGCGGATCGAAAGACTATCTGAGTTGGAGCGTACTTGGCCTTCTGATGGAGGAAGGCCGCTTGAAACGTCAGAATTCCAGAGGCCGCGGATACCATGTGGCCCAGGTGCGGTGAGTCCAACTATTGCGAAGTTTTCTAAAAATGCTGGCCGCAAGACACCTTCTTCAAAAGTGCTTTAGTTTTGCTCGTGAATCTGCGTCAACATGGCTCACAAAACGCGCTGTTAAAATCGCCGTTCATCTGGTCAGGTCGTTAGGCTGTGAATTAAGAAATGCTGCCGTAGGCTGGCTGCTCACCTTCCGTTAAGGTTCTTCTCTACACAGTTCTGTTCTACGTTATTTCTGAACATGACCGATTCGCGCAAAAAGGCTGGCCTGACCTCACTGGAACTATGCGCTGGTGCGGGGGGGCAAGCAATCGGCCTAGAAACAGCAGGTTATGTCCACCAGGCAGTGGTCGAAATAGACCACGACTGCTGCGACACGCTGCGCCTCAACCGGCCGAACTGGAACGTCCTCGAACAAGACATCAAGAAACTTAAGGCAAAGCTATATAAAGGCGTTGACCTTTTTGCAGCAGGGCTACCTTGCCCGCCGTTTTCTATCGCCGGACAAAAGTTGGGCTTGAAGGACGATCGTAATCTCTTTCCCACTGCGCTCGATCTTATTGATGAAATCCGTCCGCGTGCAATCATGATTGAGAACGTCCGCGGCTTTCTCGAACCGGGTTTCTACCGGTACCGCGAAAACCATTTGCGCGACCGCCTTTGGAAAATGGGCTATTTGACCCAGTGGCGTATTCTCAATGCTCCAGACTTCGGCGTGTCTCAGCTGCGTCCGCGGGTCGTCATTGTAGCCCTTCAACGCGATAACTGGGATCGCTTCGATTGGCCACAGGTTGAGCCTAAGAATCCGCCTACGGTAGGCGAAGTGCTGTACCCGCTTATGGCTTCGCGCGGGTGGAGCGGCGCTGAAAGGTGGAAGGCAAAGGCAGACGATATTGCTCCGACGATAGTGGGTGGCTCAAAGAAACATGGAGGTCCCG
Organism: Bryobacteraceae bacterium; assembly: GCA_035652115.1. Classification (GTDB taxonomy): domain Bacteria; phylum Acidobacteriota; class Terriglobia; order Bryobacterales; family Bryobacteraceae; genus Bog-105. The sequence continues at coordinate 1,946 of DASREJ010000173.1, read as the reverse complement.
ATCTGGGACCCACCCGCGCTAAGCGAGCTTGGGCGTCGCTGGGTGTGGATGGGATGGGTATTGCCGATGAGGCACCCGGACCGGATGCTCCGCTCGACTACATGCCACGGCTTACTGTCTCTATGGTCGCGAAACTTCAGGGTTTTCCAGACGATTGGAAAATTTCAGGACGGAAAACGGCTGCCTACCGACAGATAGGAAATGCGTTTCCCCCGCCAATTGCAGCAGCTGTTGCGGAAAACATCAAAAAAGCTTTGACTAAAAAGCACAGCTTCCGCGTCGTAAGAGCAGCCTAACGGGGAAAACCAAATATGTTCTCCTCCATTTGGACGACGACTCAGGCAAGAGTTGCTCGCTATGCGGGTAACTCCATCAATTGTTCGTCCGGGTCATCCTGATTATGACGTACTCAACAGGATCAGACGGGCAGTCTTTGCCCGTGTAGGCGGTCCTGAAAAACTTGCTGCACGTTTTCCAGCCCTTGTGCGTGAGGCGATCGACTTCGTCCTCGATCCTGTGCGCACAGCAAGAACGCGAATGGGTGAGTTGGATAGTATTGAAAAAACTTTTGTTGGACTCAAGATCGAGCACATGGTGCGTGACATGTTGGATGTCCCTAAGGGGGTCAGAGACTTGGTCATTGACGGCATCGATGTCGACATCAAAAATACAGTTGGAGGTAATTGGATGATCCCGCCTGAGACATACCGCGGCGAGGACGCCTGCCTTGTCATAGCATCCGAAGAAGCAACTCATCGCTGCTGGATGGGACTTATACTTGCGCGAAACAGCTATTTGAACGCGCCCAATCGGGACAAAAAACGAAGCGTTAAAGGCGAAGCATTCAAAAACATCCTCTGGCTCGTCGAGGGCGCGCCATATCCTGTAAATCGATGGGCGTCAATCGATATGGACCGATTCCGAGAGCTACGAAAAATTCACGGCGGTACGAAGCGCGCCGTTGCATTCTTTTCGGAAAATCTTCGGTTGCCGGTTCATCGTGATGTTATTCATTCTCTAATTTTACAGCACGATTATATGAAGCGTCTTCGGCAGAACGGTGGCGCTCGTGATATCCTGAGAAACCGTGGCATCGCCCTTCTCTCTGGTATATACGATGCCCCCATCATCCACGAATTGGGTCTTCCTGCGATCTCAAGCGAGGAAATGATTGCTATAGCCCCCAGTAACAAGGCTGAAGAGGCGCTCTTGAGACGGAGGGGGTTGATTATCTGAGAAGAACGATGGTCGACAGACTTACTCCTGAACGCCGCTCCGAGAACATGCGGCGGATTAAGAGTGAGAATATGAAGCCAGAGGTAATCGTGCGACAAGTCGTGCACCGGCTTGGGCACCGGTTTCGACTTCACCGTAAAGACCTGCCTGGAACGCCAGACTTAGTCTTCGGACCAAAGCGCAAGGTAATCTTTGTGCATGGTTGCTTCTGGCACGGACATGAAAGCAAGTCCTGCCTTGACGGTCGTATTCCTAAATCCAACCTTGACTACTGGGGACCAAAGCTAGCCCGCAACAAACAACGGGACGCCGAATGTTCGGCCTCTCTTCGAGCAGAAGGATGGGACGTTCTCACGGTGTGGGAATGTGAAATAAAGGACACGAGAACCCTGGAAAGCAAAATTACGTCTTTTCTAAGCTCTTATCACAAGCATCGGTAAACCCCGTTTAGGGGCTATCGCAGCTTTCGATTCAGCCATTCGGTTATCATGGTACGATCGCTGAAATTCAGCAGGTTTGGCTTCTTCAGCTGCAAATGTTCGAAAAAATACTTGCTGACATCCGGATCGCCCAGCTCATCCGAATGTAACGCCGACCAGTTTTCCCACTCGTGAATGATGGCGCGTTTCGCGGCCTCGAGATCCGCATCCCCGGTGTCGGCATCCGCACGCGCGGCCTGCGGCGCGGCCGCGCCGTTGCCGCCGGTCTCC
>DASREJ010000172.1:0-5709 GCA_035652115.1 Bryobacteraceae bacterium | reverse complement strand
CTCGTTTAAGATTTTCATGTTCTACGGCGGCTACGGGCTGCACGGCGCCTCATCGAAGCAGAACGAGTTCCTGATGATCGGGCCCGACGAACGCTACGACATCGCCCATTTCGAGTTTATCATGCGCTCGGCACAGCGGCTGATGGAGAAGTATCCCGAGAGGGCTGCGAGCATCAGCGTGAGCCTGCACTGCGAGCTTGCCGAGATTCTCAATGCCTATACGAAAATCGTCGAGCGCGGAGGCAAGCTGACGGGCCTGCAAGCGTATAGCGCCGCGCGTCCGCCGCATTCCGAGGGGCTTGCGATTTGGATCGCGTCGTACCTCGCCAACGAGACGAATTGCGTCAACATCAACCTGCTGCATTTAAGTTCCAAAAAGGCGATCGATGCCGCTTGGACCATGCAACAGGTGTTCCCGCACATCGCCTTCCGCCGCGAAGTCACCGTCGGCCACCTTCTTCTCGATACCGACTGCCAATGCGCGGTGCATGCCAAAGTGAACCCGCCGATCCGCCCGCGCGAAGATGTCGAGGCGCTGTGGCAGGCGGTGCTTGATCGCAAGGTCGACTGGATCGTTAGCGATCACGCTTGCTGCTCGGCCGAGCAGAAGTGGTCGAAGGACGACCCGACCAATATCTGGCTTGCCAAATCGGGCTTCGGAGGTACCGAATATCTGTTGTCCGGCGTGCTAAGCGAAGGTAGTAAGCGCGGCATGTCGTATAACCACATAGCGGAGTTGTTGAGCTGGAATCCGGCGCGACGTTTCGGCCTACAGAATAAGGGCGATATCGCGCCGGGTTTTGACGCCGACTTGGTGTTGGTCGACCCGCACGAAAGCTTCATTGTGCACGCCGCGGAATCGCCGTCGGGGCAGGGCTATACGCCGTTCGAAGGCGTCGAGCTGTCGGGGCGAGTGAAGAGCACCTTCCTGCGCGGGGGGCTTATCTACGACAACGGCAACGTCGTCGGGCCGGCGCGCGGCAAATATCTGCGGCGGCCGGACACGATCTTCAAGCAGTGAACGATCACCCGATATTCCACCTTTGACGAGAATGGATCGAGAATGGAACCGAGAACCGAATCGTCACGCAACAGTGGTGAGCGTTGGATCAAGAGCCACTGCCAACAATGCTTCAACGCTTGCGGAATTGTAGTGCAGGTGAAGAACGGAAAGCCCACGACGATCCGCGGCGACGTCGACGATCCGAATACGCATGGGCATTTATGCGCGCGGGGTTTAGCCGGAGTGGCCAAATTATATGATCCTTATCGACTGAAGACACCGCTCATTCGAACCAATCCTGAGAAGGGGAAGGGTGTTGATCCAGGCTGGCGAGAAGCAACCTGGGACGAAGCGTTGGATAAGATTGCCTCCAAGCTGAAGCAGGTTCGAAAGGAAAACCCGAATAAATTGATCTGCTCGCTATGGGCCTATGAAAAATACATCCAAACATTTGCGTGGAGCGCGGCATTCGGGACCGTAAATGGCGGATTCAGCTTTAGCGGCGTCAGCAATCAGTGCGCAAATCCAAATCATTTTGTCGGAATGATCACGCATGGCGCGCTCGTTGAATTTCCGGATTTGAAATACTGCAAATATCTTTTCTTGTTGGGTTCAGAATACGGATTCGGAGCCTTTCAATCCTTCGTCAGGGTCGCGCGTGAACTGGCGGATGCTAGGGCGAGGGGTCTCAAGCTTGTCGTTGCGGATCCGCGTCTTTCGGTAGCGGCCGGCAAGGCGGACGAATGGTTGCCCATCAAGCCGGCCACCGATCTCGCCTTGCTGCTGGCGATGATCCATCTGCTCTTGCACGAATACAAGATTTACGATGTCGAATGGTTGAAGAAGGGCACCAACGCGCCTTATCTGTTGGGGCCTGATCGAAACTTTGTACTCGATGCCAAGACCGGTAAGCCGCTTATCTGGGATTTGGAGGAAAACGTTGCCAAGCCGTTCGACGATTTGACCATCAAGGATTATGCGTTGGAAGGGGAATATGTCGCGAACGGCGTCAACTGCATTACTTGCTTTGAATATTTGAAGCATGAAACCAAAGCCAATACGCCTGAATGGGCGGCGGAAATCTGTGATATTCCTGCGGCGACGATACGTCGGATTGCGCGTGAATTCGGCGAGGCCGCTTCGATTGGCCAGACGATAATCATTGACGGCACCGTCTATCCGCTGCGGCCGGTGGCGATCCTTTCTTATCGAGGTCTCCAAGCTCATACCAATGGGACCCTCGCCATGATGGCGCAGGAAACCCTTATGATGCTGGTCGGCGCGCTCGGCGTACCAGGAGGAATCCTGCCGAAAAGCATGGACGCCCGCCGCTTCGGCGGTGCGGCGCGCTCGGTGCCGATGGGAAGCGACGGCATGATCCAACCGGCTGCGACCGGGTGGCATCTGTACACGCCATTTTCTTATCCGCCGAAAAGTCTGGAACTTAGGGATTATGCGCCGATCGCGTGTGACATGGGGCACCTTGTCCCATTGGTATCGCTCGACCCGAAGAAATACGGCATTGACTACGAGCCCGAAGCGCTCATCATTTATCATAGCAATCCATTCACGAATTGCGGCGATACTTCGATCATCGAACGGGCTTTGAAAAAGCTCGATCTCGTCGTGAGCATCAACATCTATCTCGACGAGTCGACGGATTTTGTAGACATCGTGCTGCCCGAGCACACGAATCTTGAACGTTTTAATCTGATCAATTTCACCCATGACATGCATGGCCTGCAGGTAAGCCAACCCGCCGTGGAGCCGTTGTACGATACGATGGATGGAATGGACATTTTGATCGAATTGGCCGCACGGGCCGAATTTCTTTTCGGGCCCGATGGCTTCAACGCCAAAATAAATAAGACACTCGGATTGAGTGCACCCTACCAATTGGATTTGAATCGAAAGTATTCGTACAAGGAAATTCTCGATATGCAGGCGAAATGTCATTCGGACGGTCAGCGAGACCTCGCTTGGTATTGCGAGCACGGTAATGATTTTCGGAGAATTCCGACCAATCAGCTGTACCGGAATTATGGTGGTGCGCGCCTTCCCATATTTTTCAACTACATTAAAACCGTGGGTGAGGAGCTGAAAAGAAATCTGGAGAAGTATCAGATCGAGGCCAGACACGGGCTGAAGATCAAGACCGATATCTATAAAGGTTTGCCCTATTGGGAACCCAGCCCAGTCCACGCGCCCGACGAGAAATTCGACTTTTATATTATTTCATACAAGAACTACATGACGACCTATGCCGATACGGCGACGAATCCCATATTGATCGATGTTGCCAAGCGAGATCCCTATCTGACGAAAGTGATCATCAATTCCGAAACCGGAAAGCGCAAAGGGCTTAAAAACGGCGACTTTGTATGGGTTGAATCACGCTTCGCCAAGGTCAAAGGCATCGTAGGGTTGAGCGAAGGAATTCACCCGGAGACTGCGGCAGTTTCCGGCGGCTTCGGGCGATGGACAAAACATCCAGTAGGTCAAGGATTGGGTATTAGTCAAAACGCGCACCTGGCCATCGACCTCGAGCATTCCGGCTTCATGAGCGGATCGATGGAAACCATTGGCCGCGTGAGCATCTACAAATGCAACGGCTGACCGACCCGTGGGAAGGAGTTTACGATGCCAAGATGGGGAATGGTTTTCGATCTGAAGCGTTGCATCGGGTGCAATGCCTGCGTGGTTGCTTGCAAGACGGAAAACATGTTGCCTGAGGATACGTTTTTTACGCGCACTTTCGTGGCGGAACTAGGAGCGTTCCCAAACGTCAGGCGCGTTTACATTCCAAGCTTGTGCAACCATTGCGAAGACGCGCCCTGCGAGAAGGCCTGCCCGAGCGGCGCGACCTATACCCGCAGTGACGGGATTGTGATGGTCGATCAAGATAAATGTATCGGTTGTTCCGCCTGTGCCGTTGCTTGCCCTTATGACAACCGTACCCAGCTAACGGAAGAGAAGCTGGAACACAGCTATTACGGTGGTGGCGAATTGGCGAGCTTTGAAGAGCCGCGCCTCGAGCGTTGGATCGCCGGCACAGTCACCAAGTGCGATTTCTGCAGTCGCCGGATCGATAAGGGTTTGCAACCGGCCTGCGTCGGCGCGTGCCCGACCGAAGCGAGGATTTTCGGCGATCTCGACGACCCCGAAAGTGCACCGAACAAGTTAATCCACCAACGCAATGGAAAGCCGCCGCTGCCGGAGAAAAATACGCGCCCGAAAGTGTTTTATGTCGATTAGCGGGGGCGAAGCCGGATCTGCCTCGTGTGCGGGAGTGCAGGAGGAAAAAAGATGAAAGAATTTGACATAGCCGGAGACACGTTCCGACTTGGCTATCGCTTTCAAAGACACTGGGATGTTTCCATGGCCAGTGCTTTTTTTTGTGGCGAATTGGGAGCCGGACTCTATCTCGCTTCATTGGCTTTTAATTCTGTATGGGGCCTTGCCGTCGGATTGGCGATCGTCGGGATCGGAAAGTCATTTTTTCACCTGACCCATATGGGAGTGCCAAGAAAATCGTGGCGAGCTATCATTCGCCCGGATCGGTCGTGGGTCAGCCGTGGACTAATCGCGATCATCGGCTTTTGCGGCACAGGAATCCTGTACACGGCCGATCTCGCAATGGGGCGAATGCTTCCGCCGACCACAAGCCTGTTGCTGTTGGCGGTGTCTGCGGTATGCGCGGCGGTTATAATGGTCTATCAGGGCCTGGCGATGGCAAGTTCATCGGCCATTTCGCTGTGGACGATCGGCATGATGCCGTTTATCGGGGTAATTTACGGCCTGACGAGCGGTGTCATCATTATGTTGGCGCGAGCCGATTATCTGGACTTGGAGACGGCGCGAATTCTATACGAAACTGCGGTGGTGGCTCTTATCGTGGATCTACTGACGATTGCTGCGACGCTCAATTCGGCGTTTCATAGTTCCTCCGGCGGTCGAGTATCGGTAGAACAGCTAACCAAGTACCGCTATGCAAAATGGTTTTACGGAATAACAATCGGGCTTGGGATCCTTGTTCCATTGCTGGCGCTCGCGGTTGGCGGTCGCAATTTCTATGCTGATTTGGTTGCGATTGGTGGTGTGCTGACAGGTTTTTATTCGTTGCGCGTTCTTGTGCTAAAGGTCGGCGTCTATGAACCGTTATTGCCGTTGCAATTCGTGTGAAAACTCAACATTGCTACGCCAGCCTGGCGGTGTCGCCTTCGACGGCTTCGACGGGCGCATCAGGATGGTGGCGCGTCATTTTGAGGACTTCCACGCTGTCGAACGCTCCGGCGCATTGTTGCGCATGGGGACGAGCCCTGCTGGTATGCGGTGTGCATACTAGCAAGGGTTCGCGGCGGCGACCAGATCGCTGCCTCAAAGCGCATCGAACTCTTGAAAAGAGGCCCCGGCCGAGCACCGGCGCTTCCTCATCGTGATGATGTCGCCGTATTTCGCTCGCGCCGCGAGTGGCTCGTCCTGACCCGGCTGCTCGCCCTCGACCTGCGCCTCCCGCCGTCGGTTGCGCGGTGCAGACGGCGAACGTCGGACCAATGCCGGCCGCGGTCTAGGCCGGGCTCGCGAGCGGCTTTCCCTTCTCCACCACATAGACGCTGAGGATCCGGACTTTGACATCGCTGGGCTTGCCGCCCGCATGCGCCGTATTGGGCGGAATCTGGATGCCGTCGCCCGCCTTGAGCATACGG
>DASREJ010000171.1:0-16453 GCA_035652115.1 Bryobacteraceae bacterium | reverse complement strand
CCGATCAAGTCCGCCCAGCAGATGAAGTAACGTCGATTTCCCCGCACCCGACTCGCCAATGATGGCCAGCCGCTCACCCTGGCGCACTTTCAACGAAAGACTCTTAAATACAACAACTTCAGTGCCCCCGGAGCGATAAATCCTGCTTAGAGACTGCGCCCGGATCGCATAATCAGCGTCCAAACTTCCGCCTTTAATACCAGATTAGAACAGCCCTTCCGAACGGCTCTTTCAACTCCATCACCAGAAGAGTACTGCTGGTCACTTGTTTGGATGTGGGCCGCTAGTACTTTGGCTCTCTGGGATTAATGCGGCCCCTACGGTATCTATTGAGTGTCAGTGCCGCGGACCGGATGTCCTTGGGCTATATCGCTAAGGCAGCGTTCATTTAACCACGAGGTTTATAAGCTTGTCGGGAACGACGATCACTTTGGCAATCTGTTTTCCATCGACAAACGGCTTCACTTTATCGAGTGCGAGAGCCAGCCTCTGTAGTTCGTCCTTGGGCGTTCCGAACACTGTGCGCACATGGCCGCGCAGCTTGCCGTTCACCTGAACCGGAATCTCAGCCAGCTCTTCTTTAGCTAGTTCGGGATCGAATTCCGGCCACGAATGCCGGAAGACGGGTCCGGCATGACCCAAAGCCTCCCAGAGATCCTGAGCGCAATAAGGGGCAAATGGCGCCAGCATGAGTGTCAGTTTTTCGCAGATTTCACGCGCGGCGGAACCGGACAGGCCGGGTTCCTGTTGATACAGCTCATTCAGCAATTCCATCAGCGATGCGATCGAAGTATTGAAATGCCAGCGGCTATCGAAATCGCTCGTGACTTTACGGATGGTCTGGTGAAGTTTTCTTAACGCTTTGCGGCTCGAATCCGGCTGCCCGTCTCCGGCGCGATCAGCGTTGCGGGTGACGAAGCGATAAACGCGCCCCAGGAATCGGTGCTGGCCCTCCACGCTCGATTCGTTCCAGTCCATATCCTTTTCCGGAGGCGCGGCAAACAACGTATAAAGGCGGCACGTGTCAGCTCCATATTTCTCCACCATCTCGTCGGGATCGACCACGTTGCCCTTGGATTTCGACATGGCGCTACCACCCATAAGAACCATCCCCTGCGTGAACAGGTTTTTGGCCGGTTCATTGTTGGCAACCAGATTGAGATCGCGCATCACCTTGGTCCAGAAGCGCGAGTAGATGAGGTGCAAAATCGCGTGCGTGATGCCGCCAATATATTGATCAATCGGAAACCAGTGGGCGATGATCTGCGAATCGAACGGAGCGCTGTCATTGTGCGGATCACAGTAGCGATAGAAGTACCAAGATGAATCGATGAACGTATCCATGGTGTCGCTTTCGCGCTTTGCGGCGGTTCCGCAGCGCGGACACGGCACATTCATGAAATCCGGAACTGATTCAAGGGGTGAGCGCCCTTTGCCCGTGATCTTGACATTTGGGGGAAGCAGAACCGGTAGATTTTTTTCGGGAACCGGAACGGCGCCACATTGCGGGCAATAGATGATGGGGATGGGAGTGCCCCAATAGCGCTGGCGAGAGATGCCCCAATCCTTAATGCGATAGGTGGTGGATGCCTCGCCGAAACCGTTGGCATCCGCAAAGGCTGCCATTTTCCGACGCGCTTCGGCACTCGGCAAACCCGACCATTGGCCGGATGCTTCCACGACACCGTATTCAACGAAGGGTTCCTTCATGGTCTCGCCATGGCCGAGATCACCATCGACCGGACGAATTACCGGAACAATCGGAATGTCATGAGCGCGGCAGAATTCGAAATCACGCTGGTCGTGCGCGGGAACGGCCATGATCGCTCCGGTGCCGTATCCAATTAAGACGAAGTTACCGACCCAGATGGGGATTTTGCCGCCGTGGAACGGATGGGTTGCGTAACGCCCGGTGAACAGACCAACCTTTTCGAGATTGCCCGGATCCTGACGCGCCGCTGCGTCAATCATTTCTTTGATCTTCAGGCGCTCTTCATCGCCTGTGACCAGTTGAGCGACGAGCGGATGCTCCGGCGCCAGGATTAACGCAGTCGCGCCGTAAATCGTGTCGATGCGCGTAGTGAAAACGCGAATCTTTTCATTCGAGTTTTCGAGCCGGAAATCGACCTCAGCGCCATCGGACCGTCCAATCCAGTTGCGTTGCATGGCTACAACGCGTTCCGGCCAGCCGGTTTCAAGATCGTTTAAGGCATCGAGCAGCTCACCAGCGTAGTTGGTGATTTTCAGGAACCATTGCTGCATGGCGCGCTGTTCGACAGGCGTAGTTTCGTGGCGCCAGCAGCAGCCGTTCACCACTTGTTCATTCGCGAGGACAGTGCCACACTCCGGACACCAGTTCAACAGCGCTTCTTTGCGGTAGGCCAGCCCGCGCTCGAACATCTTGACGAAGAACCATTGATTCCATCGGTAGTATTCGGGGTCGCAGGTTGCGATTTCGCGGTTCCAATCAATGGCGAAGCCCAAGCGCTGCATCTGCGCTTTCATGTGAGCGATGTTGCTTAAGGTCCACTCGCGCGGTTCGCGGCCTGCCTTGAGTGCGGCATTTTCCGCGGGAAGGCCAAAGGCGTCCCACCCCATGGGATGCAGGACGTTATAGCCGCGCATCCACATGTAGCGCGCCAGTGCGTCACCGATGGCGTAATTGCGTACGTGTCCCATGTGCAGCTTGCCGCTGGGATACGGCAGCATCTCGAGCACGTAGTACTTACGACTGTCGGGAGCGTCAGCTACGTAGAGCGACGCATCTTGCGACCACCGTTGGTGCCACTTCGGCTCGATTTCTTTGGGGTCGAAGCCCTTTTCGGGAATACCAGCTCCTTCAATGCCTGAACGTTACGAAGATCGTCACCCGGCTTGTCGACGGGAGTTTCGAGGATGAAGGCTTTTTCGCACAGCTTTGGATGGTTCAGAATGCGCCGAAAGCCTTCAAAACCAATATAACCAGCGCCGATATTCGCGTGCCTGTCCAGATGCGAGTTGAGCTTCGTCTTTGCATCATTCGCATGCATGACCGGAACGTTCTCGAGACCGAGATGCTCATTCGCGGCCTGCAGCAATTTTGTAAGACCCTGCTCAGTGGCTATGTCGTACCCGCTGACATAGCAATGACAGGTGTCGAGGCAGTAGGCGATTGGAATATCGAGATAAGGCGACACGAGATGACGAATCGTCGCCAGTTCGGCCAAGTCGCCGCCGAGCTGGGCTCCCGCACCGGCCGTGTTCTCGAGCAGAATCGTGAGCTTGGCGCCGCGTTTCAACTCGTCGTTTACGGAATGCCAAGCCAGGGCCGTGGCTTCAGCGACATTCAGAATTCCTTGTTCAACGCTGAGACCTTTGTAGTTTCCCGGATGCGTAACCAGATATTCAGCGCCAATAATGAGTGCGCGTTCGATCTCTCCACAAAAGGCATCAATGGACTTTTCACGCACTATCGAGGGTGGCGCCGCCAAATTGATCAGATAGCTATCGTGAATGACGAGCGGCGCGAGATCATGCCGCGCGCGCAAGTCCTTCATGCGTTTCACGCACTCGGGGTCGGGAGCTTTAGCGCGCCACATGCGGGGGCTCGCGGAGAAAATTTGAAAAGTGTTTGCGCCCAGCTCGATCGCCTTCAGAGCGGCTCGATCAAGTGCTCCGGCGGTTGAACAATGAATGCCGATACGCAAGATTTCAGGATACCGGTCCGTTGGTATACTCAGTCGCACCGTGCCACGCTACTTCAACCTACTGGAAGCCGAAGCGCTTCTGCCCAAAGTAGAGCGGCTTCTGCAGGATTTGCAGGACTACAAACTTTCATACGAGAGCAGCGATGCCGAGTTAAGCCAAATTGCGCAACGGGTCTCGCTGGCGGGCGGAATGGTGCCGCCGCGCGATCGCATCATGGAACTGCGCGCTCGGAAGCATGCTTCCGCCGGCGGGCTGAAGCGTTCTATCGAGCAGTTCGAACAGCTTGGATGCCTCTTAAAAGACCTCGATACAGGACTAGTTGATTTTCCGACTCTTTATCGAGGCCAGGAAGTTTACCTTTGCTGGAAGTCGGGCGAACCGGGAATTACCTTCTGGCATCGGGTGGAAGACGGTTTTCCAGGACGCAAGCCGATTGACAGCGAATTTCTGTCTAATCACAAGGGCGGAGAGTAACCCAGGCATTTTGCGCAATTTTCAAGGGAAATTTTGCAGTGGATTGTTAAACTAGCGCTCGAATGCTATTGGCCCGAGAATTTATCGGTTACCTCTCGCGGCAGTTGGTCCAACGTCTTAGTCCCGTTATGTTCGAGACGTCGAATCCAGCCGTCGCGGCGGAGGCGATCGCCCGAATTATCGACGATGACTTGTCTACCGAAGACAAGCTGAACGATGAAGTGCGGGATCTGCTGGAAGATTACAGCGATTATATGCGCCGCGAAAATATCTCCTATCAGGAGATGTTTCGCAAGATCAAAAATCAATTGCTCGCCCAACGCAAGCTGACGCGTGCCTCGGGACGAGATACCGGTGACGCGATGAAGCTCTCGCGTGATCGCGTGAATGAAATCTCCCACAAGTTGGTTACCGGCATGCGAAAGTCGCGCGATTTTCGGGTACGCAAAGATCCGAATGAACTGCGTCTGGCGCTTGTCAGGGAGATGACCGACTTATTGCAACTGGAAGAGCGCATCGACAAGGCTGCGCGCCAGAAGATTCGGACACAAAAGCGTGAAATCACCGAAGGCGGAGACGAGTACGATCTGCTGCACCGGCGCTACTACGCAGAAGAACTGAAAAAGTTGGGGATCAACCTGAACGGCTAATCGCGGCGCACGCTACGCAGCGGACTGGGCGCGTTCCGAAGATCGTTGGCGTCGTACACCTCGAATTCTTCATTCGCGAATACTGGCTTTATAGCCTCAATCCGGTTTGCGCGGGTCAGCACGTAATAATCGATGGGCTGAGATAGGGCGGCGCCCAAACGCTGGACAGAATACCCATCTTGCATGGTTTGCTGCCACCGGTCCCACCACATCGCGGCGAACGATTGAAAATACGGAACCAAGGCGCCGCTGTTCCAATCCACCCAAAGGGCCCGTTCGGAACGCGCTCTAAATAGGCCAGGGGCGCGGCTGCGCCCCAGATCCGGGAACAAGAACATGGAACTACCCCAGGTATTTGCCTTGGCCCATTCCGCCAAGTCAAGAACTGTCTGTTGTTGATGCTCGTCGGCCTTTTCGAAACGCGGCAGTTGCAAGAGCGCGATCGCAAGTAGCGGAGTCAAAAGCGAGACGGGCATCAACTTTCGGTCGGCGCGAAGCAACAACGCAAGCGTACACGCCAAAAGAACTGCAGCGGCAAGGCGTTCGAGCGCGTCAAGGCGAGTAAGCCGGAGGAGTTCAAGCACCTCGGTGCGAAACGGAAGAGCTAACGCGACCAGGAACCAAAGTGCGCCTTCCCAAGATTTCCGAGCCGTTGCGGCACGTATTCCAGCAATCAAACACGCCACTGACGACAAGCAAACGGCGAACAGCAACCAGCGTGTGGGCTCAATTTGCGGAATAAAAGACCAATGCAAGCGGTCGAGGAGCAGGTAAGAAACGGGAATGCTCAACACACCGCACGCGGGAAGCGCTATAAAAAACCATCTTGCCTGCCGGTTCAACGCCGGCCAGATGCGGCTGATAGCCCACATGCCGCAGACCCAAATAGCTAGGTAGCTCCACAATTGGCCCGCGGTCCACAACGAAACCCATTGGTACGGCGTGCGGAATTGCTGCAAAGCGGCATAGGATGCGGAGATCTTCGAAAAGAATGCCTGGTTATCCGCGACGCCCGGCTGCAATTGGGCCAGATTCGCCAAAAGCAGGACAAAAATTCCCAAGGCAGTCATGGTTGGCCGCAGCAGCCGTCTTAATCGCCGATCAACGATCAGCACCACGATCAGTAAAAGCCAGAACGGGCCAGCAATGGTCGGCGAATAAATCAATGCGAAGCCAGCGGCGAGGCCTGTAAGCAACGGCTTTTCTCTTGCAAGTAACCCTATCGCCAGCACAATAAGGCCCCACGCGAGCGCCCGCGGGATGGATTCCATTTCGACGAGCATCACGGCCGGACCGGTCAGATTTGCGCCCAAATTGACGCATGCCGCAATCAACAACGCAAAAACTTCCGTCATGCCAGCGGACAGCGAGAGCAGCAGAATACCCAGCATGCATGCCGCGCGGCAGGCGATCTGTTGCGCCAATAGAGCGTTCTCAATGCTGACGCCCGCTTGATGTAGAAACAGCGTCGCCTCGTCGTACACCGTGTATTGCAAATTCGGATGAACAGCGACCAGGTCACGGGACAAAAAGCCGGGATTCACCAAGCGCTCCAACATGGGCACGCTAAGTTGCGTATCTGCCTGAAGATATGTGTGACCGGGAAAAACGACAAACTCCAACCAGGTGAAAACGGCAACACCAAGCAAGCGAAGTAGGACACGCCGCATGTCTATTGCGGAAAACCGAGCCGATTCTTTTCTTGTATTGAATGCTGCACGCGTTTATGAGATTGTGAGAGCGCGTCTAGTGCGCGGGAGTTTTTTCCAATTGCTCTTTGACCCAGAGCCGGTTGGGGTCGAGCTGTTGCGCGCGCTGCAGGGCTTCTCTGGCTTCAGGATCTTTGTTCATTTTGCGCAACGCCACGCCCTTCCACAAGTACGCTTCTGCAAGCTTCGGATCGAGTGCGATGGCCTTATCAAAATCTTTAATTGCCAGGTCTGGCCCACCACCCATTTGCGCAGGCAGGTAGTAATTTCCGACTCCCCTGCTTACATACGCGATCGCCAATTTCGGATCAAGCTGGATTGCTTTTTCGATTTCATCGCGCGCGCATTGGCCATATTTGAGCGTTCCCATCAATGGATTTGCCGGTATGACCTGCCCGCACAATTCTCCTAAAAGACGGTGGTATTCGGCATTATCGTTATTCGTTGCGACGGCTTTCTTGATTTGATCCAGACCGGATTCCGCAAAAGCTTCCGATTTGCGTTTATCATGGGTCTCCATGGCTACTTCCGCAGCATATGAATAAGCCAGGGCCAAGCGATATTGTCCATCTGCTGTGTTCGCATTCTGCTGGTAGTTCTGGATGATTTGATTTAGCGCGTTCAAGTCCTGACGATCGCGCGCGTTAGTGAGTTCAGTGACCCCGGTTACAGCAGCGAAGCACCAAATTGCAATCAGAATGCAGCTCGCCCCTGTCAATAGGCGGCTCAACTCTTTTCCTCCGACATACACTTTCATCTTAAAAAGTGACGTATCTAAAGATTTAGAGTTTCGCAACTCTAGGAAATTAGAGTTTCGCGACCTTCCGTTGCACCACTAAAAAATAGAGGCCCAGCAGGACGACTAACACGCCATTCCCGGCCATAATGGCGGGCGCCGAAATACTCTTAATGAGAAATCCGGAGATTAAACTGCCCATCGGCATGCCGCCGCGAAAGGCGACGTTGTAGACGCTCATGACGCGGCCGCGCATTCTGTCATCAACATGCAACTGCACTAACGAGGAGTTCAAAGCGAACACGATCATCAGGCATGCTCCGGCGCCGAACACGAGCACCGTACTTAGCGGCAAAACTCTTGATAAGCCGAATCCGAACATCAGCGAACCAAGTAGCAACATTACGAAGAGCGCAGCTTTTGCCTGACCGGGACGAGCCTGCATACCCGCAATGACAAGTGCCCCGGTGATAGAGCCCACTCCGGATAGGCAGAGAAACAGCGTAAATGTATTTGGGCCGCCATGGAAAACGGTGGTGGCCATAACAGGCAAAAATGTGATTAGCGGATAAGAAAGCAGCGTAAGAAAAAAAGCCAGGAACACCAAAGCCGTCATTCCTTCCCGGCAACGCAGGAAATTTATCGCTTCCAACATGCTGTGCAAGACGGTTTCCGAAGTCGCTTGCGGCACGAATTTGGGTTTGATTATCAGCAGCGTGATAACGACGGCGATGTAGGAAATTCCGTTGAGGGAAAAACACCAGGATGCGCCTAATTTAGCGAGCGCGATGCCACCCAGCGCCGGCCCGACAACGCGCGCCAGATTGAATTGAATGGAATTGAGCGCGATTGCGTTTTGCAGGTCTTTCTTCTCGACAAGCGACGGGATCAGCGCCGAGTATGCGGGCCCTCCAAAGGATTGCGCCACACCGACCGTAAACGACAAGCACCAAATGTGCCAGACGCGAACGAATCCCGTGATCACGAGGGCCGCGAGTATGAATGCGCAACCCATCTGAATAAATTGCGACATCAGAAGCAGAGCTTGACGGCTACGCCGGTCTGCAAAAACGCCGCCGAATAACGAAAAAAGAAAGATGGGAATCTGTCCGAAGAACGCATCGAGCCCGAGGTAGACAGCCGATTTCGAAAGGCTATAGACCAACCAGCTCTGCGCTAAAATCTGCATCCACGTGCCAACGGTTGAGATGCAGGCTCCGATCCACATCAGTCGGAAATCTGGATATTCGAATGCTTTGAAGAGCCGCTGCAGCAATGCTCTTTGTAGCATGCGCAGCTTGAGTGCCCGAACGGAGCAGGAATGTATCGAGAGACCGGCCGCTATCGAAGCGGCTTGGCGCGATGAATCAAATGCAGGAGATTGCCGTCCACGTCGCGAAAGAACGCCAAACGATTGCCTTCGTTGTTATAGGGCTCGCCTTCGAGCGTCACACCTTGCGCGCGCAGACGCTGGTAGCCGGAATCGAAGTCGTCTACTGCGATTGCGATGTGTCGCATGCCGGGCGTGCGAACCTGGGTGACCGGCGCTTCGCCTTCAGCGGGAATAATTTCGATCAGAGCGCCGTCTTTCGCCTCGACGAAATAATTACCCGCGTATTCAAACGTGATCTCAAATTCCAAGTTGGCCACGTACCACTCGGCGAGACGCTTGGGGTTCGGAGATGCGATAGCAAAGTGTTCTATTCCAGTGAACATAGGAAGTCCGTCAAAACACAGTAAAGCAGAATGCTGTTTTTTGATCCTTTGGAATTAACGCATATTCGCCCGGATTCAACATCTCAGCAGCTTCAATGCGAATTACGCCTTCGGCCACCGGGCGCAATGTCAGACGCAAGATCTCTTCGGGCTCCTCGTCTTGCGGGTTCTGTTGCTTATTCTTCGACCACTCGCGGTGACCGTTCGTAACGTGGAAACGAAATAATTCGAATTGCGCCGCATTAATCTGCCCCGGCGAAAACAGAAAGATGGGCTCCGGCAGTGGAGTGCGGGCGGGGGAAGTAGTGCCAGAGACTGTGATTGTTGTGTCGTCCTTTGAACCGGATCTGCTGAGGGTCTGGATCTCTGTAGGAATCAGCTTCTGGGCTTCGAGAAGATAGGGCAGATCGTTCTTCGGCGGCTTCGGTCCGGCGCTCTTTTGCTGTGCCATTACGCTTCGGGCAGTCACAGCCAAAAGGGTTTTTAGCAGAGTTCGCCGGTGCATACCGATCTTTATTTCGGATGCTGCGCCGCAAGCCACGGTTCCAATTGTGGATCGAGAAAATCATGGATGCGCAGATGGACACCCTGGAAGTCAGTAGGCGTAGTCTCTACTCCGACGATTCGCATGCCCGCCGCACGTGCCGCTTCGACACCGGTTGGAGAGTCTTCAAAAACAATGCAATTTTCCGGAGCGACCTGTAGTTGTTCGGCTGCATTCAAATAAATGTCCGGAAACGGCTTTGGGCGCTGCACCTGCATACCATTGACGATCACACTGAAAAACGGCCGGAGATTGAGGCGATCTAAGACGAAGTCAATGTTTGCCAATTCCGCGTTGGAGCCCACTGCTTTAGGAAGATCATTGTGACGTTGCAAAAAATCGACGATTCCGGGAACACGATATTGCCCGATGTCCGATTCGAGCAGCATTTTTCGAAACAGCCGCTCCTTTGCAGCGCCGTGCTCGAAAATTACGTCCTCTGAGAGATTGCCGTCAATCAGATCCCGGACCAACTCAGAATTGCGCTTTCCATGCATTCGCCTTTCCAGATCATCAATGCGAATCCCCAAGTCTTCCAGATAACGTTCCCATGATGCTGTATGCAGCGGCATTGAATGCACCAGAACACCATCCAAATCAAAAATCAGAGCCAAAGAACGGCCATTTACTTCATTCACGGCGTTGAGAATAGCATGCGGAAGATCTGTGCTGATCGCATTCTGGCGAGCGGAAATGGCGACGGCGACGTTATAATCAGGGCACGCGGCAATAAATTTGTGCCGCACGTGTATCTTGACTCAAACAGAAAAGCCAAACGAGCGAACCTCGCGCGTCCGGCGCGTTTGGGCCGCCGGTTTGGCGTTAGCCGCCGCGATTGTGGTGTTGGGGCTAATAGCGCCTCTTATCGATGCCACCGGCTTTAGCGGCCCCATTCAGCGCGCAGTGGAAGACGCTCTTGGACGCAAGATTCAATTTAGTAAAGTTCATCTGACATTGTTCTCGGGCCCCGGCTTTTCACTCGAAGATGTAAGTATCGCCGAAGATCCGCGTTATGGGCTTGAGCCCTTTGCGTGGGTACCCACTCTGCATGCCCGATTGCGAATCGACAAGTTGTTGCGAGGAGAGTTTCGCTTGTCGAGCTTACGGCTGGAAGATCCATCGCTGAATCTGGTCAAGCGCTCCGACGGCACTTGGAACGTCGTAGAGTTGGTGCAACGGCTGAGCGCACCACGGCGCATGCCGTTGAACCTCTTTCCGGCTTTCGAAGTCGCGGACGGCCGAATCGACTTTAAATTTGGCACCCGCAAAAGTACGTTTTATGTTCTGGAGGCAGATCTCTCGATATACCCGGAACGGTCTGGCAAATTGTATCTGCAATTTTCCGGCTCGCCGGCCCGGACCGATCGGGCGGGCAACGGCTTCGGCCACCTGCGCGGAACTGCCAATTGGTATTTGAAGCCGCCCAGTGCGCAAGCGAATAGGCTTGAATCGGATATTACGCTCGACCCCAGCAACTTAAGCGAATTAACCACTCTTTTCGAAGGAGAGGACATCGGCGTTCATGGTTCCATCAGCGGGAACGCCCGCGTGGCCGGCCCGCTGGATGCGCTGCGAGTATCAGGCGATCTGCAAGTGGGTGACGTACACCGTTGGGACCTTCTGCCTTCGAGTGGCGAGGATTGGCGCATCAAGTATTCAGGCGATATCGATTGGGCGGCTCACCGGCTGAACGTGCACACGGTTTCCGCGCGCGAAGGCGAAACGAATCCAATCTCAGTTGAGTTGAGGGCCGAAGACTTTCTCACGCATCCGGAGTGGACGCTGTCGGCGCGCCTTGACCATACGCCGGTCGAAAATCTGCTTCCATTGGGCCGGCGCATGGGGTTGTCTCTGCCGCAAGATCTTAAAGTGACCGGCGCAGTGCAAGGCACCCTTGGCTATTCGAATAGGGGAGGTTTGGGAGGGGCCATCTCCATCAGCGATGCAACGGCAACGATGCCGAATGTTCCTCCCCTGCATACACAGATGGTGAGCGCGACCATTTTTCCGGACCGAATCCATTTCGATCCGGCGGTAATCGATACGCCCGAAGGAAATTTGAGCGCGGGTGGAGATTATTATTTGTCCGCTCCGCAATCTGTCGCCGCATTAAAAGCGACCGGCTTTTCGGTTGACGCGCTGAAGAGCACGATAAATGCATGGTTCGGCACGCCAACAGAACTGGCGCTGCTCAGCGGCGGCCGCATTAACGGCACATTCAATTATGCGCATCAGCAGTCCGGACCGCCAAACTGGTCCGGACAGTTTCAATTTACAGATTCCACGCTGCAACCCGAGGGCATCGCCATTCCCCTGGAGCAGGCGCAAGGCCAAGTCACGTTTGACGCGGCGAACCTGGAACTTACACGCTTCGCAGCCAAACTCGGCGAGCAGGATATACGCGGAAGTTATCGGTACTTAATGAATTCCAAGCGTCCGGAGAGATTGCGCATCGAAATGGCTGCCGGCGATTTAAGCGATCTAGAAAAGGCGTTGGCACCGGCGCTGACCGCACAGGATTTGCTTGCGCGCTGGCATGTGACCAAGCGAAAAATTCCTGTTTGGCTGGCCGGCCGAAATCTGGAAGGTGACATTGCCGTGAATGCTTTTTCCATCAATGGCACAGCCCTGGGGCCGATGACATCGCATTTCATTTGGCGAGGCGCAAATCTGCAGCTTGCGCCGATTCAGATCAATTTGCCTGAAGGTTTGATTCGCGGCCGCGGCTCAGTGAATCTGGCTTCCTACGCGCCCCGGTATCGCTTCAATGCGCGTGTGTCTGGCTTCCCCTGGCGCGGCGGAGTGCTCAGCGCGGACGGTGAATTCGAGACGACCGGCATGGGAACCGACAGTCTGGAGAATCTGCACGCAACCGGCTCTTTCGCCGGAGCCGACCTCAATTTCTCAGCCGACGACGAGTTCCGCAAGATCTCCGGTCAATTTGATTTCTCATTTATGGAAGGCTGGCCGGATCTGAAGATTTCACGTATTCAGGCCTCCGATGGACTGGATGCCTGGAATGGAACCGGAGCGAGTCAGAGCGACGGCAAATTGATTCTCGATCTTGAACACGCGGGTCGCCAGCGCCGCGTGATCAGCACGTTGCTGCCAGAAACAGTATCTACCGTGTCCTCCCTTGCGCCTGCGCGGACAGATGGACGATAGTTCCCTGCAGTTATCGACGGCTTAGTTAAAATCAGAAACACGTGCATGCACTCGACCAGGCCTGGGAGACTATTCGGCGCGAATTCGATGCCTCCTGTGCGCAGACAGCGCGCGCGGCGCGTTACCAATTAACTAATGAGTTAAACCAGCTCTTGCGGCGCTTCCGGCATTACCGGAATGAGTCGGAGTGGATATCCGCGCTGCTCGACGGCGCATCCCGATTCGCGCAACAGGTGGCTATTTTTTCGCTGCAAAACGAGGTGTTCCGGTTGCGCGCGCAATCCAAACTGGATTTGCCGCAGAATTTGGAGTTTCCGCTCAGCTCCGCCGCGGCATTTGCCAGCGCGGTAGCAACGCGCGATCCTGTTGTAGCGTTGCGCACGGCATCGGAAGTCACACAAGAGCTTGCAGGCACTGATGCAAACGAGCGTGCTCATCTCATCCCGGTTATGAATGGCGCTCGGGCGGTGGCGATTCTATTCGCTGCAGATCAAGAGTACATGGATTTGAATGCGCTCGAATTGATAGCCGGCCTTGCATCCGCAGTGCTCGAAAGGCAGTCAAATGCGGTCCTCCACGCGCGGATTGCGCCGCTGCCGGCGAAGACGGAATCCGCAACCGCCGTTCGCGCGGAAGTGGCCGCTCCGGCAGCAAAGCCCGCGCTAGCAACCTGGGCTGACTTGGGCGAAGAGCAGCGCGCCCTTCATATTCGCGCGCAGCGGTTTTCGCGAGTTGCCGTCGCGGAGATGCAGCTTGCGAAGCCGGAAGCCTGCCGAGCCGGGCGCGAGCAAAATAATCTTTACCTTTTCCTTCAAACAGAAATCGATAAGGCGCGTGAGAGTTATCGAAAGCAATTCCTGACTATTCCTTCGATGGTGGATTATCTTCACCTCGAATTGGTCAACACCGCCGCCGGGGGTGATGAAATGAAGTTAGGAGCAGAATATCCAGGGCAGTTGGTTTAGTTTGGGGCGCACAGGTACCTTCTGCGTCTGCCTGACTGCTCTTGCACTTGCCTTTGCATCGGCATCCACGGCGCCCAAAAAGAAACCGCAGCCGCCCAAGCCGCAACCTCCTAAAGTAGTCGGAGCGGCGGGTTTGATTGCCGTTGCGCAGCACGAGCTGGATTCAGCGCATTTTACGGAGGCGGCGACGTATGCCACAGCCGCAGCCGGCAAAGCGCCAGTTCTCAAAGATTACGCGTATTACATTCGCGAACAGGCTGAATATGGGCTCAAAAACTATTCTGATGTCAATACC
The DNA here is from genome assembly GCA_035652115.1 of Bryobacteraceae bacterium. Taxonomy (GTDB): domain Bacteria; phylum Acidobacteriota; class Terriglobia; order Bryobacterales; family Bryobacteraceae; genus Bog-105. Next base: position 2,512 of record DASREJ010000171.1, on the reverse strand, counting down.
GCGGCTGTGCAGGTCTTTGACCAAGACCCGAAATCACCGTTTGTCGGTGCGGCCGCGGCGCTTGCCGTTCGAGCCGATCTCGATGGCGACCGGCCCAAAGAAGCGCTGGAACTAATCGGCAAGTACGCCGACGTGATCCCACAGCCGCAATCGGATCTGCTGTTAGCCAGATGTTTCGCCGGCACCGGCGATCTGCACAAGGCGGCTCAATACTATCAGAGCGTCTATTACGGTTATCCGGCAGCGACCAAGGAAGTTATCGACGCCGCTAACGCGTTGGTCGACGTTAAGCAGAAGATGGGTGAGCAATATCCAATGCCTACGGCCAAGGCGATCCTGGGCCGGGCTGAAAAGTTGCTGGAGGCCAAGAATCCGGCTGCCGCACGCATAGAATTGGCGGCCGCTATTCCGCAACTCGATGGCGCGCAACGGGACCTTGCGCGTGTCCGTCTTGGCGAAGCCGATTTCCTCAGCAATCACACGCAAGCCGCTTTCGACTATTTGCTGGCGCTCAAGGTTGACGATCCCGAGGCCGATGCCGAGCGTCTCAGCTACATTGTCCGGTGCGTCCGCAAGAATGACCGGCATGGCGATGTCAAGCCTTATCTGACCCAGCTAGAGACGCAGCACCCGAATTCGCCGTGGCGTCTGGACACTCTCATCAATGTGGCCGATCAGGCTCGGACAGATAACGATGCGCAGACGTATTTGCCTCTTTATCAGGCTTGCGCCACGACATTCTCAAAAGATCCGCGTTCGGCCTGGTGCCACTGGCGCGTTGCCTTCGAGAGCTATAGGACTGATGCAACCGACGCATATGATCTGCTGCGTGCTCACGTGGAGCAATATCCCGACTCCACTGACGCCAACAACGCTCTGTACTTCCTTGGCCGGCTTCTTGAACACAAGAACGACACCGCGGGTGCGAAGGCCTGCTATCAGGAACTGTCGGAACATTTTCCGAACACTTATTTCGCGATTCAGGCTAGAGAGCGCTTAAAGAGTACGGCGTTGCAGGCTGCGACCGCAACGCCGAGCCTGGTGGAATCTCTTCACGCATTGAAATGGCCTGCCAAGCCGGAATTCCCAAGCTTTGAGGCCGGGCCGCTCGCGCGCACCCGCCTCACGCGGGCGCAATTGCTGCGGCTAACTGGGCTGAACGATTTCGCGGAAAACGAGCTGAAATTCGGCGCCCGCAATGACGGAGAACAGGAAAACGTCTACGCGCTGGAGCTTGCAAGATACGCATCGGAACGGAATGCGCCCGATCAGGCGCTCCGCTACATAAAGGCGTTTACGCCCGGGTATCTATACATGCCTCTGGATGAGGCGCCACTTGAATATTGGCGCCTGGCGTTTCCTATTCCGTATCGTGGGGCAATCGTGCAGTACAGCCACAACGAGAATCTCGATCCGTATCTGGTTGCGGCGTTGATACGGCAGGAGTCCGAATTCAGTGTAAGCGTAATCTCCTACGCGAATGCTTACGGTTTGATGCAGTTGTTACCAACGACCGGCAGACAACTCGCAAGGCATTTCGGGATACGCCGTTTCGATTCCAAACAATTGCTCATAGCGGATCGTAACCTTCAGTTAGGCACCTATTATTTCCACAATCTACTGAGCTCCTACGATGGACAACCAGAGATCGCTTTGGCCTCGTACAACGCAGGTCCAGGCCGCGCCAACCTGTGGAAGACGTGGGGGCCGTTCCGTGAACCGGCGGAATTTGTCGAAGTGGTACCCTTCCATCAAACTCGCGGTTATATTCAAATCGTGATTCGCAATGCCGACGTCTACAAAAGACTGTACGGCAGTACGATTCCAGACGTGCCCGCGTATCGGGCCAAACCAGCGCCTAAAACAAAACCCAAAAAGCGCACGGTTCACAAACGCGCCTAGAACTCAATGTGTAAAAAGAGCCGGGGACATTCCGTCGGCCATTGCTTTATAACCTGCCGGTCCTGGATGAAGATGATCACCCGAATCATAAGCAGGCAATAGAAGCTCCGGGTGCATAGGATCTCGCATGATCCGATCAAAATCGACGACAGCGTCGAAATTTCCTGGGGCTCGAATCCACTGATTGATTGCCTGCCGGTCGGCTTCGCTGGCCGGACCGGGATGGTAGTAGCCGGAGCCCCCATAGGGAAGGATGGTGGCGCCGATTACGCGAATGCCGTGCGCGTGGGCGCGTGCCACCATTTGCGCGTAGGCCGAAATGAGTCTATGCACCAATTCGTCATGTTCGGCCTGCGGCACCTCGGCCGTTCGCGCCAATGTCCCTAAGTCATTCACTCCTTCGAGGACGACCAGGTAACGCACGCCGGTTTGGGCTAAGACATCGCGATCGAACCTGGCCAACGCATTGGGTCCCAAACCATTAAGCAGAACGCGATTGCCGCCTATTCCTTGATTCAGCACACCGATCATTCGTGTCGCGGCCACCGATTGCAGATGCTGCGCGAGAATGTCGGGCCAACGATCGTTGCCGTTTGTGGTGGCGCCATGT
>DASREJ010000170.1:0-17577 GCA_035652115.1 Bryobacteraceae bacterium | reverse complement strand
AACACCAATTTCACTGTTCACTAAAGCCGATCAACTCCTCGCAGCCTTACTACAACTTGGTCCAATCAGCACGGGAAGTGCTGATTGGATGAGTTTCGACGCCTCGTTTCGCCGTCTAACCCTGCTACTCGACCGAATAATAATGGTAGGGATTTAGTACATGGAACATGTCGACGGCAACTATCTCCCTGCGGCGGGCCGCGACTGGGCGTTGCCGCTCTACGATCCGCTAATCAAGCTCCTTGGAGCCGAGGCTGCGAAACGCGTGTTGCTTAAGCAGGCGGGCATTCGGCCCAAGCAGCGAGTGCTAGACATTGGCTGCGGAACGGGGACGCTCGCGATATTGGTCAAGAAGCTACATCCCGACGTCGAAGTTACGGGGCTCGATCCCGATCCGAAGGCGCTGGCTCGAAGCAAAGAGAAAGCTCGGCGGGCGCGCGTGTCGATTCGCTTCGATCAAGGTTTTTCGGAAGAATTGCCGTATCCCGACGGGTCCTTCGATCGCGTGCTGTCTTCGTTGATGCTTCATCACTTGAAATCGACCGGCAAGGAGCAAACGCTGCGAGAGGTCCGGCGGGTTCTGGCTCCGGGCGGGTCTCTTCATTTGCTGGATTTTGAACAGCCCGAAAAGTCCGCGCAGGGATTGCGAGAACGGATGGCTTCTAAGAGCACGCACCTGAACGACAATTCGGAGCGGCAGATTCTCGCGATGATGCGTCAGGCCGGTTTCGATTCCTACAGCAAAGTTATGAGCAAAACGATGCTCTTCGGACTTTTACATGCCGGCTACTACCAGGCGTCTAACCGGGCCGTTGTATCTTAGCCCGGATAAAGGCAGTCCGCATTAACTAATTTGTTAATGATACGCACGAGAAAGATTAGATCGGCGGTCGCTTATTTGGCGGCTTTGGCTTTGGCTTTTTTGACGGCACTTGCAGCAGCGATTTCGCGGTTTTGAAGAGCTGCCGTCGCGGGTGTCAGGGTTAGTGGCTTGTTGGTGTTTTTGGTGCTAGTTCCCTTTGTAGCCGACTGCGCGATCATGTGCTCGGCAATCAGTTCGGTCTGAAATCGAACGATGGTATCGGGATCGGTAATGACCGACTGCGTATTATTCTGCGCCTTGTAGCCTTTACCGCCGGGCTGCCCAGCGACCACGAAGGTTCCTTCGCCTGTGTCGGACCAGTTTGTCGAACCTTCGGCCGCTACCCTGCCATCCGCCACAAAACCCTTTGTATGACTGATCTGGTGGGTTGCCGATTGGCCGGTGACAAAGTGCGTGTTGTAAGCCGCCAGATTGTACTTCTGGTCAGCTTCCAGCAAGGCTTTTTCGTGTACGCCGCCCGCCTGGCTCTTGTCGAGCGTAATCAGCATGGTGACAGCGGGGTTCAACGCCTTCTCCATCAGGATGTTGTTCAGTTCGGCATCATCATAGCCAAACATATTCAGATAGAGAGACACGGTTACTCGAGACAGAATGTACTTCAGAAGCTCGTGAACATCGTCACGGCCAACGAAAAACAGGTGAACGTCTTTGCTCGCATTGGTGGAATAGGAGCCTTCTTTCGTGAACTTGGCCAGATCGTTCAGGGTGAAGGTTTGCAGGTTTTGCGTAGGATCGCCCAGCACATTGCTTGGGCTCTGCTTGGGAGGCGCTTTGTAGTGAGTCTGCACGTCCTTTAAGGTGGGCGGCCTGTGCGCGGTTTTAGAGACCGCTTCGGGATCAACAAAAGGCCGCGCGGGCATTCTAGGCGCGAAGGGCAAAGCAGAGTTAGAAGATTTCGAGGCGGGCATGCTATGAATTTGTTCCTTTTTCGATAGGAGGTTAAGCAATCATATAACCGATCTTCGTGAAAATCGTTATGAGATTTGGCAAATTCGCGGGACAGTTATTAAGGATACGGCGGGGGAAGCTGTTCAGAGGCGGTTGCCGGCCGCGCGCGGTGTATCATAACTTGAAACCGGCATAAAAGCAGCGTTTCCGCAGTCACGATGAGGTTCGGCAGCGAAACGCCTCTGCGGCATTAGCAGTTGGCCTCGTCCTTGTGAGCTTATTGAGGTCTCTTTTCCGCCGGCCAGGAGCGAACTCATAAACAGAATGCGATACCTATGTGCACGTAGTGGAAAGATCCTGTTGGCGATCACCGTGGGCCTTTCATCGATGGCGTGGGGGCAGGGCGGCGGCAATCGCCGTGGAAACGCGGCGGCCCAACAGCAACCGGGCGCGCAGACTGGCACACAGCCGGGAGCGCCGCAAACCGCAGCGCCACAGCCTACGCAGCCGGCGGCACAACAGCAGCCGGGCACACAGGAACGCGGGGGTCCGGGCGGACGCGGAGGCGAAGCAACCACGAACGAGTTCTATAATTTCGATCCGAATGCGAGTCAACCTCGATTGGGCGCGAACATCGACGCAGCCCCTGTCGAGACGCACCAGAAAATTACAGTCAACGGACAGACGCTTGCGTATACAGCCCGGGCAGGTTTCCTGCCGTTGATGAACGCAACGACGGGATCCCCTGAGGCGCATGTTTTCTATACCTCTTATTCAAAAGAGGGTCTGGGAGACGAATCGCGCCGCCCGATCATGTTTTTCTTCGGCGGAGCGCCGGGAGTATCGGCGGCGTGGCAGGATTTCGGAGGCTTCGGCCCGAAGCGAATGAAATCGGAAGGCGCGTGGACCGACAATCCGAACACGATTTTGGGCGAAGCGGACCTGGTGTTTGTCAATCCAGTTGGGACAGGCTTCAGCTTTCCCGTGCATCCGAACCGTGGGTCGATTTTCTGGAACACACAGGGCGACATCGCCTCACTCGGCGAGTTCGTACGGCTGTATGTGAGCCGAAACAATCGGTTGGCTTCGCCGCTGTTTGTGGCGGGCGAGGATGCCGCGACAGGACGCGTGGGGGGACTGGCGGCCTATTTGGACGAACACATGATTCCGGTGCGCGGCGTGATTCTGCTTTCCATGGCGAATGCACCCGATGCGGTGGCGGGCGATACACAATACATCACGCTGCTGCCCAGCCTGGTTATTTCTTCCTGGTATCACAAGAAACTGTCGCCGGAGCTGAATGCGATGTCCGAAGAACAGATCACCGGGCAGGCGCGGCAATTTGCCTCGCGCGAATATCTGCACGCGCTGTATAAGGGCGACCGCATGACGCCGGAAGAACGCACGAAGGTGATTGCGGATCTATCGCGATTGACTGGTTTGTCGAAGGCGTTCATTGTGAACAATAATCTGCGCATCACGTTCGACCGCTACAACGCGGAAGTGATGCGCGATGAGCATCGGGGTGTCTCCCGGTCAGATACGCGCGTTGCCGGATTCCAACCGATGGCCGTTGGATTCGGTTTTGGTGGCGGTGGCGGACGCTTCGGAGGTCCACCTCCGACGGTGGATTTTTATATGAGCGAGACAAGCGGACCGTTCGCGGCGACGTACACGAGTTATCTGCGGCGGGAACTTACTTTCACGGGCGACAAGGAAGGAATTTTTTATCTGACTACCGGCGGCGTGGGCACGTTCAACTCAACCGGTAACGATGAGACCAGCCTTTCGACAGCATTTGCTCACAATCCTAAATTGCACTTGTTTGTCAGCGTGAACTACTTCGATATAGGCGCGCCGTTCTATGCGACGGAGTATACGTTGGCGCACCTGAACGTTTCGCCGGAAGTGCGCGCGCACAACATCGCGGTAAGTCATCATGAGGCAGGCCAGATGCCATACATGGACAACAAGGCGGTAGTGAAGTTAGAGAGGGACTTAGCCAACTTTGTGACGGAGACGGCCGAAACCAAGTAACACGGGGCGAACAAGGATTCCATTCATGAATAATTTCCATTCACTGACGCAAAGGCTGAGCGCCTTCTTAGTTCTTACCGCGGCTACAAGCGTGGGAGCGTTTGCTCAAGGAGGCCGCGGGCCGGCGGTTGTTAGTAATGACTTTTATCGCTTTAATTACGCATATAACGGCGAGGATTTGCAGCCGATTAAGTATCCGGCGCAACCAATTGTCACGCAGCATGAAATTACTCTGCACGGCCAAACCATTCAGTACAGTGCGCACGTCGGCTTCATGCCGATTAAGCAAGCAACAAGCGGCGTGGTGCAAGGCCACATGTTCTATGTCTACTATTCAAAGAACAATGTGACAGATAAGTCGAAGCGGCCCGTCTGGTTTTTGTTTAATGGCGGGCCGGGCGCGGCGACTGTTTGGCTGCACATGGGCGCGTTTGGTCCGAAGATGGTGAAGATGCAGCCGAACGGGCTGGCGCTTCCGCCGCCGTACACGTATGTCGACAATCCGAATTGCTTGCTGGACACCGGCGACCTGGTGTTCATCGATGCGATGGGCACGGGTTTCAGCCGTCCTGATAAGCCAAGCTATGGGACGGATTTCGGCGGTGTGGAAAACGACTTAGCCGCGTTCGGCGAATTTATCCGCAGTTTCGTCAACCAGTACAACCTTTGGGGTTCGCCGCTCTTTGTCGGCGGTGAGAGCTATGGGACGACGCGCGCGGCGGGGCTTGCAGGATACCTTACCGATCACGACATGCCGATCAACGGTGTCATGTTGTTATCGGCGATTATCGACTCCGATGAATCCGCGGGCGAGCAGCGGCAATTGCAGACGCTACCGACGGAAGTCATGACGGCGCACTATCACAAGAAGCTGCCGCCCGATCTGCAGAAACTCAGCGTGGAGCAGATCGCCAACAGGGCGCGTGAGTTCGCATCGGGCGAGTATCTGGAGTATTTATTTGACGGAGCCCGCGCGACCCAGGCCGAGCACGATAAAGTGCTGACGGATTTTGCGCGTCTTACCGGGCTTTCGAAACCGTTCGTCAATTCGATGGATCTGCGAGTTCCACTGGGACCATTCAGCACCGAGTTGCTGCGCGATCAGCACATGATGACTTCGCGTCTGGATTCCCGCTTCGCCGGCTATCAGCTTGATGCCGGCTCTACGAACACGAGCTTCGATTACAGCAACGCCAATATCGAAAATTGTTTTCTGACAGCTTTCGAGGCGTATATTCGCAACGATCTCAAATATGAGAACGATAACATCTACTATGTCGCGGGCAATGCGCCGCAGTGGTCAGGCGAGTACAACACGGTTGTCAATCTCGAGAATGCGTTCGCGAAGAATCCGCATATGCACTTATTCCTCGGGATGGGTTACTACGATTTCGCTTGCCCGTTCTATCCGAACGAGTGGATGGTAAATCACCTGAAGGTCTCGGAGGAGATCAAGAAGAATAACATCGAAAAGGGCTATTACGAATCCGGCCACATGGTCTATATCGATCAGCCGTCGGCTGCGAAGTATCATGCCGATCTGGTGAAGTTTGTCGATGACTCAGTACCTAAGTGACTTTACAGGCTTAATTGCTTGGTAAATACGGCTGAGGTTTTTGTTAGCGAATAGCCTTCGCGAAGATAAAAGCGATGCGCAGCTTCGCGCGTGATTCGCGACCGTACGACAGCGGTCGAGATACCGCAATTCATGATCCAGCGCTCCGCTTCCCTAACGAGCTTTCGACCGATACCTCGGCTTCGACACTGGCTAGAAACAACCAGGCCGCAGATCTCTCCGTGAACGCCCGTTGCGAGATGGTAAACGATACCGACGTCTATCCAGCCAACTACGGTGTTTTCAAGGCATGCGACGAAGACGGTGTGGTCTGTAGCAGCGATGGTGTCTTCGATTCGCTTCTTGAGGATGCCGGTGTCAACGGGATAGCCAAGTTGCGCGCTTAAGCCGGCTGCTGCCTCCGCGTCGGCGGGCGCGATTTGCCGGATTAGAATTTTGTCCTCTCTCATAAAGGTCTGGAGACCAGGATGGCATGAGAGCGGGTTGCCGGAGAAGGACCAGTTGCTATTGCGGACAGCGCGTTTTTGATAGCGCCGTCAAATCAATTTGATTTGGTATTCCCCCGTAGCAGAACCATTGGGAGCTGAGCGTTTGTCCGCGCACGGTGACGATTCGAAATCCGGAGAGTGAGCCCCCGAGCGGCATTCCGACCGCGCCCGTTACTATTTCTGTTAACGGACCGTCTGTGCCGCCAGCGTTTCGGTGATAGTGACCCGCGAATACATATCGGACGCCTGCCTGTTCGAGTTCATCAAGATACTTCCGGCGAATTGGTTTAGAGATGTTGAAATAATCATCGGCTTCGTCGGAGGTCTTGAGAAAGTACGGAATGTGCTGAAAGACAACAATCTGCTGATTAGAATTTGATTTCGCAGTTGCGAGCGTAGTTTTGAGCCATTCGTCCTGGCGTTTTGCGGCATCGGGAGCACCTTCCGGAGCGCGAATGAGATTGGAATCGAGCACGATTCCGAAGATGTTGTCCGCAGTGAATGTGTAATAGTCCCGACCGATTGCGCCGCGGAATGCGTCGAGCGTTTGCGGCGAGGGAGTATTGCCGACGTCGTGATTTCCAGCAACGCTGTAAACCGGAATTGCCGGATCGAGCTTCTGCAGAATACGTTTGTATTCGGCAATCTGGGCGCGATCTCCGGCGTGGTTAACAAGATCGCCGCAGATCACGATGAAGCGTGGATGCAGTCGATTGATATTCGCGATGGCGAATTCGAAGTTTGCCGTTTCCTGGGTGAAGTTTTGATCCTTGGCGTACATGCCGAATTGCGGATCGGACATGACGGCGAAAAACCAGGGCTGTTGGGCGGCAGCCGCAAGGGATAGCGAAGCTAGGCAGAAGAGGAGCCGCCACGGACGCATCTAGAACTCGAACCGGCCAACCAGTTGCAGGATTCGAGGATCGCCTGCTGCAGTGATCCGGCCAAATGTATTTGCGCTGCTGACGTTGTTTCCCGGTTGGCTGAAGTTTACGTGATTCGTCAGATTGAAGGCTTCGGCGCGGAATTGGAACTTCCACCTCTCCGCGATTGAGAAGTTGCGTTGCAAGCCGCTATCGAGATCGAAATAGGTCAGATTACGCAGTAGATTCCGGGGCGACGTTCCGAAAGTTCCGGGCGCATTCAGGAGAAAGGCGGACGTATTGAAGTATTGGCTGATCAACTGCGACGTAGCGCGATCCGCCGGGAGGAACGGATTGCCGTTGAGGTCGGCTCTGTCCAAGCCCACGCCGCTGAAAGAGCGATCCTGACCAGAAACGATTGTGAACGGCGTGCCACTTCTCCAGGTGAGTATGCCGGTAACTCCCCAACCCCCGGCAATTGCGCGCAGCCAGCTCGGCGCGGATTGCAGCTTCGGTAATTCCCAGAGTCCGTAAATGGAGAAGTTATTAGGCGTGTCGAAATCGGAGAGCCCGTAATTGAACGCGCGATTGAAGGGATCGGGAGACGACAATACGAATTGCTGATCGACCGATTGATTGTCCATCGATTTGGAACGGGTGTAATTGGCGACGAAGGTGAAGCCGTGACTCATTCTTTTTTCGAGCGATAGCTGCACGGCGTTGTAATTGGACAGGCCGCCGCTGGTCATTTCAATCAGTGAGGCGTAGTTGGGATAAAGAGGTCTTCTCAGGTTCGTGTTCGCGACGGTTGCGCCAGGACTGTAGATAGCAGGGTTTTGCTCTTCGAAGTACTGCAGATGAACGCCTCGATCACCCACATAGGAAATGTGGGCCACTAAGTCATTTGCGAGCTGCTGTTCAATTGTGAAGTTAGCCGATTCGAGATGGCCTAGCCGCCAATTCGGATTGAAGTATTGAAATGTCAGCGGCAGAGCGAAGGTGGCGTTGGCCCCGGGATTGATGGGCGCAAACGGCGGGAACGGGTTCTGCGCGTTCGCATACGGATTCGAGAACGACACTCCGAATAACTGAACTGACGGACTGAACGGTGCGTTCTGAACGAAGTTGTTATACAGCTTCATGAACGGCTGAATGAAGAAGATTCCGGCGCCGCCGCGCAGCACTGTTGAATGAGGGCCGGACCGGACTGCGTATGAAAACCCGATACGCGGCGCGAAGTTGCCAAGATTGTCGTGCATGCCGCCCGCAGGGAAACCGGGATCGCCAGCGAAGACGAGTCCGGGAGGCGCATTCGGAAACCGCTGCGAATGAGCACCCGGAATGTAGCCTCCGACCTGCTGTGCATCAGGATCTGTATAAGGAAGGAAGGGCTCCCATCGCAAGCCGAGGCTTAGAGTCAGATTGGAGCGAACCTTCCATTCATCTTGCACAAACGCGGAGTATTGCTGGCCGCGCGTGTACTTTGCTTTACCAGCCGTCTGGGTGAAGGTCGAAACGTCTCCCAAAAGAAAGTCGGCCAAAGCATTACCCGTTGCGCTTCCGTTGAAAGCATAGATCGGCTCTTCCTGATAGCCCGTTTGTGAATCGAAGCGGATATACGGATCAAGCTCCGCTCCGATGAAGATCGAATGGCTTCCGTGGACGTAGTTCAGTAACTCCGATGCTTCGAGATCTTCACGCAGCCACTTACCGGGCGGTTGGGGCGAACCGCTTCCCCACCCCGGAAATCCCGTCACGCTGATACCTGTTTCGAGGAACTGCGGCGCGGGCTCGGCCACGTTTGGATTGCCAAAACTAAATATGGAGAACGGAGCAGTGCGCGTCTGTATGGAGTTCAGAGCCAGGCCGTCGATGACAAACGAGTTCACGAGATTAGGCGTAATGCTGAACGTGTCGCTTATTTTTCCTTCGCTCGTCGTCTGAAGCTGACCGAGACGGTAGTTCAGCAATGTATTGTTTCCGTTCCAGCCAGGATCTGTGTAATTCACGAAGAACGCGCTGGCCGAAAGCTGATGACGGCCTAAAGTGTAGTCGATTTTTCCGAGGCCTTCGTGATTGCGAGTAGCGCTTGGCTGCGAATACTGCAGGAGGCCGGTGGGATCGGAAGACGTAGGAATTTTTGGAAGAATATTGGCGCTGAGAGAATTGAAAAGATTTGGCGGGATGATGTTGCCGAAGAATGGCTTGCCAGTCGCGGGGTTGGTGATGGCTTTCATTCCCGCAAAGTTGCCTTGACGCTCGGCGGCTGTGGGGACAAATGCCGTGTTTCCGTATGTGACGTTGTTGATGGTGGTTCCCTGATAACTGGCGAAATAGAACAGTTTGTTCTTCATGATAGGACCGCCGATGGTGCCGCCAAATTGATTGCGTTTCAGACCGTCCTGCTGAGCGGCGAAGAAGTTTCTGGCGTTCAGGTCGCCGTTACGAACATATTCGAATAACGAGCCGTGAATCTGGTTCGTGCCTGACTTGGTGACGATGTTGACGATGGCTCCTCCGGCACCGCCATAACGGGCATCAAAGTTGTTGGTCTGAACACTGAATTCCGCCAGGGCGTCGGGATTCGGAAAGGTAGCATTCACGTTCGTAATGAGATCTTCGTGTGTTGCGCCGTCCAGCTTGTAAGCCACTTGATCGCCGTAGGTGCCATTGACGGAGATTGCAATGGAATTGCTGGTGCTCGCGTAGGTCGCGGTATCTTCTCCCTTGCCTGGAACTGTTCCGGGAGCCATGTAGACCAGCGTCGCAGCATTTCGACCGTTCAGAGGCAGATTTTCAACATACTGTTGACCGACTATCTGGTGAAGCGTTCCCGATTCGGTGTCGACCATTTCGGCATTCGCATTCACCGTCATCTGCTGGGAGGTCGATTGCACGGCTAAATGCACGTTTACGGTGGCAGGCGAGTTCACATCGAGGGTTATTCCAGTCTGATGGTACGTATTGAACCCGTTGGCGGAGACATTCAGCCCATAGGTGCCGGGCGGTAAGAAGTTGAACAGAAATCTACCTTGCGTATCGGAGGCGACTTCTTTGGCAACGTTCGTCGCGGAATTTATCAGTTGGACCTGAGCCGATGGCACGACGGCGCCCGATGGATCCGTAATGGTTCCGTTCAAGCTAGCGGTCGGCAAGACTTGGCCTAACAGTACTAGAGGGGCAAGCGCGACTAAACAGACTACGACGGTTCTCATAGACACACACTCCCTAGGATGGCGGTAATTTAAGTTTGACGGTCAATCTTCACGTCTGCAAGTAAGCATTTACCGAGAATTTACAGTAAATTTCGTACACTGGTGATGACCCGTGTTGAGTCAGGCGTGTGAAGAAGCAACGGAATGGAATCCGCCTGTCCGCGATGAACGGTGGGAATTAGTTCTCCGAATCGCAGACAGCCCACATTTCTGTCGCTCACGCCGATTGCGCGAGTTTCTTCTTTATATTTGTTGCCGTACTCTCGAGAACGCCGTCGATGACTTGAAGGAGCAGCGGATCGGGTGTGAGGTTTTTCGCCGCTCGCCTGAATACAATCCGGCGGAAGATAATATCGTCCGGGTAGAAGCCCGGCTGCTGCGTCGGAGGCTTGCAGAATACTTTTCCGAAGAAGGACAGAATGAACGGCTGACGCTAACCGTTCCTAAGGGATCGTACCTGCCGGTTTTCCAGAGCCGGGAGTTGACAGTGTCAACTGGCACGGCCGACGGCGGAAGCCAGTCGGAGGCGGTATCTTCAGACCACCGGAACTTTTTACAGTCGTTGCTCTTGTGGCGAGTGTTGGCGTGCGGACTAGCGCTCGCCACAGTTTTGGTTTCTCTCGCGCTGGTAGAACAGCGGCATCACTCAGCGCCAGAAATTGGTTCGACAAGCACTACTTCTCCATTCTGGCGAACGATCTTTGACGGACGAAACCGGACGTATATCGTTTGCGGCGATTCCGCGCTCGCACTTTTGCAAGATTTGACGCGGACACATGTTTCATTAGCCGATTACATCAGCAGACGATACGGCACAGCGGATCGGGCGATTGCTCCGGATACGCAGTTATTAGCCAGCGTACTTCCTGAAAAGCAGTACACGAGTGTCGCGGATATTTATCTGGTTGCAAAGCTTCTCAAAATATCGGGCAATGCGGACGATCGAGTTTCGGTGCGCACAGCGCGAAGTCTCAGCATGGAGGATTTCAAGAGTAACAATTTCATCCTTCTTGGAAGTTCGCGCGCAAATCCGTGGGGCGAATTATTTGAGCCGCAGTTGAACTTCATTTGGGAATTTCCCGCCGGCGAAGCGCCTTACATTCGCAACGCCCATCCCAAGGCAGGAGAGCAAGCAATCTATTTCCCTATCGGACGAGCATACAGCGCGACTAAGACATACGATGTTGTAGCGTACATGCCCAATTTGGGCCACACAGGGAATGTTTTGATGATTGCGGGCACATCACTGATCGGAACCGAAGCAGCGGGCGAGTATGTGATGGGCGGAACGGGTTTTCAACGCTTCCTCACATCTCTTATTGAAAAGAACAAAGGCAAAATACCTTACTTCGAGATACTGCTTAGATCCGACGTGCTGGCAGGCGCTCCAAAAAGTTCGGAAATCGTGGCGTATCGCGTATTAAATCAGCAATAACTTCAAGGCAACATTTGCGCAGTTAGTGTGCCGGGACGGTGGCCGGCACGAACGCGGGATTTTGAGGAGCATCGGCAAGTTCGTCGATCGATAAAAATACGAGACGAGCGATTTTGGTCAGCTTCGGATAATTGATCCGATCCCATGTATCGTGGTCGGTGTGATAGTCCGGGTGCAAGCCCGTCTGGAATTCCACCTGAGGGATGTGCAATGTCGCAAACCAAAAATGATCGCTGCGGGACCACAACGAATCTGGGTCGACGACGTCCATCTTGTAATCGAGCTTGAGACCGATGCGATCGTTTTCGTCGTCGATGACCTTGCGAAGATCCGGATTGTAGCGAGTACCGAGCACATTGACCATGTTGACGTTGCCGTCCGGCGGCACGGCCCAATTGGCATCATTTTCGTTCCGGCCAATCATGTCCATGTTGATATTGGCGATTGTTTTGTCGAGCGGAACGATGGGATGCGTCACATAGTAGTAAGAACCAAGAAAGATTCGCTCCTCGCCGTCGTAGGCAACAAAGAGGATGCTGCGCTTAGGATGAACCTTACCTGCGACAAATGCTTTTGCGATTTCGAGCAGCGCCGCGACACCTGAGGCGTCATCATCAGCGCCGTTGTAGATGTGGCCATTCGCTTCGCCCATGTGGTCGTGATGGGCGGTTACGATAATCGCTTGCGATTTCAGATTAGGATCTGATCCTTCGAGCAGCGCGACCACGTTGCGGCCGTTGTGAGTCTGAAGATCGGTGAAGTTTTTCGACAGACAAGCTGAACTGGCAGGAACGTCAAGGGAGGCGGGACGCAGCGTGCCGTCAATGGCAGCTTGCAAGTTGTCCGTTGTCTTGCCGGTTGGGGCAAGAAGCTGATCGGCTACGTCTCGCGAAATGGTGAAGGTTGGAATATCCCACATCTCGCCAGCGAGCGCAAAACTAGGGCCCCCGCTGGGCCGGGGAGAACTGGCCGGCGTTTGCTTGACATCACGGCGAACACGATCTTGCACAAGTAGCAGACCCGCTGCCCCGCGCTTGCGGACCTCTTCCGCTTTTTCCCAGAAGAACGCGTGATAGGTGTCCCAAGTGCCGGCAAACTTAGAGTTAGCGTCGTTCGCTTGCGGCTCCCGGCCAAGCACCAGAACCACTTTGCCTTTTAGGTCGATATCCGAAAAATCGTTGTAGCTGTATTCAGGAGCATCTATGCCGTATCCAGCGAACACGATGCTGCCGCACGCCGAAGCAGGATGCAAACTCTGCCGCGACCAATGAAAATCCTGGTTGAACTTGTAAGTATGTTCAACACCTGAGATTTTTGCGGTCAGAGTCATGGCGTTACGGTCAATATTCGCCGTATAGATTTCCATGTTCTGGAAATAAGTTCCGTTGTCGCCAACCGGTTTGAGGCCAAGACGCATGAATTCGGCTGCGATGTAATCGGTGGCGATGTGATCTTCGGCGCTGCCGGCATTGCGGCCTTTCAAGTCGGTCGAAGCAAGAAACGCGAGATCGGCTTCAAGGTCGGTCGACTGAATCAGATCAAGAGCGTTGTTGACATCTGTGGCGGCGAGAGTGGGCCCGAGTGCAATGAGGAGAACGGCCAGACGACCGCTTTTCTTGATGAAATTCATGTAGTTACCGAATAAAACATAATGATGCGTTTCTAAAACAGATACTTCAATCCGAACTGGATCAGGCGTGAGTTCACACTAGTAGATGTAATGGCGCCAAACGCAGAACTAGTAACTGTAGTGGTCGGATTGCTGAATTGCGCCTTATTGAAGGTGTTATAGAATTCGGCACGAAATTGCACTGTATTTGTTTCTGAAAGCAGGGGCGCCCTAAATGACTTCATGAGGGACATGTCGAAGTTATGGATGCCCGGACCAAGGACCACTCCGTGCCCCATATCACCCCAATCGTAACCGTTGCCGATTACATTCGGGAGACAGTTAACTGCATTAGCTACAAAGTAATTACTTATCTTTGACTGCGTCGGTCCAGGCCTAACTATATTGGAATACGTGTAGCCTGGACAAATCTGCGCATTGCCGCTGGTCGAATAAATAGTGCCAGAATTCGCGCTAGTCAGTGTGAGAGGCGTGCCGCTCTGAAGTGTGAGAACTCCCGATGCGCTCCAGCCGCCCAGAATAGCTTGAGAGAATCCTTTGATGCTGTACGGGATATTCCAAACAATATTCGCCACCAGGCGTTGAGGGGTAGAAAAGTCGGCCGGTCCATAGTTCTCTCGCAGGTTATAGGCATCGCCTGTAATGCTTCCCTTGCCTGGAAAAGTTCCGTTGCCGGAGGCGTTTGTGAGCGTTTTGCTGTAGGTGTAAGAGACGCCATATTGGAGGCCGTGGTCCAAACGCTTTTGCAAACTCACTTGCAAGGAATTGTAATTGGAGATCGCGATTTCCGCCGCTTGTGTGATGGTGCTCATTCCGAGATAACGGCGGCGATCCTGAATATTCGCGGGCGCGATGGTCGGGCCAGTGAACGAACTGGCATCCGCGGCGTTCGGATTGACGGTCAGCGTCGGCTGGTTGATGTTACGCGTGACTTCGATGCGCGATCCGCTCGTGCCGACGTAACCAACCTGAAGCATTGTGGAGTTAGTTAGCGCATATTGGATGTTGCCCGAATATTGTTGCACTTTTGGAGCTTGGAACAAGGGCCCTGGCAGGTTCAGAGTAATAGTGGAAGCCGGTGTGCGCGCAACCCAGTTCGGGTAAGAGCTAAGGGCGGACGGTGCGCCAGGAGTCCAGGGATTTTGAAATGTTCCGAGCGCCGCCAAGGTTCCCGAATTAGTCTGCGAAATTTCGAAAGGCTCATCGAGAATGAACTGATAGGAATCGCTGATGGACGTACGTCCGTAATAGATTCCGTATCCCCCTCGTATGACGAGCTTGTTCCGGAACCCCGGAGCTTGCCAACTGAACCCAACTCGAGGCCCGAAATTTTTCCATGCGATCGGATCGGTAGCAAAGGTCTTGTTTCCGTTAACTACAACGCCGGACGGCGGTGTGCCTCGATAGTTACTGGGCACGATAAATCCTGAGTAAGTTTGGCCGCTAGGCGGAAAAACGTTCGAAGCTAATTGTGGCCAAAAATCTGCGAATCGCCCCTGGCTGTCGGAAATTTGTCCGTAGATATCCCATCGCAAGCCAACATTGAGAGTGAACGTCGGAGAAAGATGAATATCATCTTGGAAATAGCCGTCATAGTCATTGACTTTGAAGTTTCGCTGGCTATTACCACAGAGGCTCTGGGCGCTTGCAAGATTACTGTACGCAGTACCGTTCTGGGCCGCGCTTAAACCGAGCAAAAAATCCGGAAAACTGGAAAAGGAAAGGTTTCCGCGTGTTACTTCCGGATCGGCAAATGGAAGATAGGTAATTTCCGCATCACCGCCCACGCGAATGTTGTGCGCACCATGCACCCAGGAGACTTGATCGCCCGCCTGGTACGCCTTCGTATCAGCCCATTGACCGTCATTAAAGGTTCCACCCACGGTGAACAATCCAGTGATCGAAATGATAGGCGCGTAGGGCATGCTGTCACATCCGGGCGTAATGCCGACGGAAGCACTGGTCACCGGGTATTCGCTGGAGACGTTGCCGTAGATACGGTGGTAGCCGAGGTTGATCTGGTTGATGAGCGTGGGACTAATTGTGTACGTCTCGTGAAGAGCAAAATTCGCGTTTTCAAACAGAGAATCTTGTGCTGCTCCTGGAAGATCTGTGGTGCTGAAGGCTGCGGTTTGCGTGTCTCGCGACCAGAAATATTTTCCGGAGAGCCGGTTCTTCGAGGATAGGAAGTAATCGACATTACCGATTGCCTGGTCCTCGTGGAATGTAGAAGGCACGCTGAAGGAAGAAAATCCTCCCGTGGTGACGTTCGAAGCATTTTGCACGGTCTGTGGAGCAGGAAAGAGGTAATTACCATTCGGCAATTTATAGTTCAAGAGCGCGAGTGCGACCGGGTTGATATTGGATCCGTTCGCGGCGATTTTTGTGCCCCCGCGAAAACCAGCCAAGCCGGCAAATTCCGCACCCAGAGCTTGAGCTGTTCGGCCACTCGCCGCATTTGAAAGCAGCGGCATCTGAAAGCTCTCGAGAGAAGTAGTACCCTGACCGTTCTTTTGCTGCGTTCCTTGATACGCGATGAAGAAGAACAATCTATCTTTGAGAACCGGACCACCGAGTGTGCCGCCGTATTGATTCTGGTTCAAAACGGGGCGCGGCTGTCCAACAAGGTTGAGAAAATAATTGTTCGCGTTTAGGTCCGTATTGCGAAGAAACTCAAATGCGTCGCCATGAAACTTGTTTGTGCCGGATTTTGTGACCACATCGACGTTAGCGCCCGAGCCGCGACCATAGGTCGCATCATATTGACCGGTTTGAATGCGGAACTCTTCGATCGCATCAGGGTTCGGAATGGAAATACCTGCTTCTGCGTAAACTCCACCAGTGCCTTGTTCTTGAAGATTTGAGGCATCTTCACCATCGATTTGATAGCTGTTGTCGGCGACGCGCGTTCCGTTCACGTTGACGTCGATAGTCGCACGGCCGAGCGAGCCTGCGTTTGGCAACTGACTCGCGACACCAGGGCTAAGCTGAAGGATTTGTGTGTAATTGCGATTGGTAAGCGGCAAGTTAGTAACGGTCAGATGATTTGCCGTAGAACCATTCGATGCCGTTTCAGTTTGGAGGATCTCTGCGCCGGCTTCTACGGTCACGGCCTGCCGGGAAGCATTGATCGCAAGTTGCAGATTAACTGTTGTGGTGGTTCCGGTGGGAACGTTAATCGGAGTTTTAACGATTGGCGCAAATCCGGGGACCTTGACCGATACAGAGTAGTTGCCGGGCGGCAGCAGGGGCGCGACATAGTGACCAAGGGAATTCGCGGGAACTGTAACCGTTTGGCCAGTTTCGATATTCGTGACAGTAACCTGTGCGTTCGGAACCATCGCGCCGGACGGATCGGAAAGATTGCCCACGATTTGTCCTGACGTCGCGTCCTGCGCAAAGGACCTTGGTGAGAAAACGAGGAGGATGATAACCAGTAAGCATCCGCAACTTCTCAAGATCTGTGTTCGAGACATTTATCTCCTCCAGAAAGCAAAGAGGCCCGATAGCGGCCATCGTCTTCAAGAAGAAATATGTTGGCAAAATTTTGCAGCCGGAACAATAGTTTTATCGCGTAAATGCCAGAACGGCTTTCGATGATGACCAACACCACTAAGACTTGGGTGTTGATCGAACAGTAATTTGAACTGACTTCAGCCGGCCGCAGATAACGAGTGACTCTAGACAGGTTATTTAGCGAACGCGCTGCGGGTGGGTGGCGGTGGATCGGTGTGTTTGACGGCACGCCAAAGGACGGCGTTCAATTCGTCATCATCAATCAGATCGGCATCGGAGAAGTCCATGCGACCGGATTGCTGTGCGCCGGGTGCGTTTGTGGTGTTGCGGTCCGTTAATGATGTTTTCGGCTGAATCAGATTCCATGGCCGAGTGTCTGGTTGACGGGAGAAGGTAGCAAACATCGGAGGCGCAGCGGCATCGAAGTGCGTCATGGGCCGGAGGCCGAGGATTAGTTCCATAGTTCGCAACACGCTCGTCTGGTTGTACATGTTGGAATCGACAATTCCGCGACGGGTGAAGGGCGAAACTACGTAAGCGGGCGCTCGATGCGAATCCACGTGATCGGGGCCATTCTGCGCATCATCTTCGATGATGAAGATGGCGGTTGAGCCCCAAAGTTTGCTGTGAGATACAGCGTCAACCAGCATTCCAACGCCCTGATCGTTCTGCGCGACGTAAGCGAACGGCGTGAGTGTTCCCGCTTTGGTGCCCTGCGTATGATCGTTCCCTAAACGAACAATCATCAACTGGGGTGCATCGCCTTTCGCATCGAATTCTTTCCACTCGCGAATGAACTCATTCGCACGGTCGAGATCGGAGTATTCGAGATCGAAACCGCGATAGTTCATATCGATGTGGTTCTGCAAAACGGGATCATTCACCTTCTCAATCTGGCGCGCCCCGGTCACCGACTTGAGCGGTATGTTGGTGGCCCATTGGCCGTAATCGCGAACAGTAACACCTTTCTGCAAGGCGTTGTCCCAGATGTAACCAGCCGGGGCATTATTGGCGGGCTCGGTTCCTTCGAAATCGTACTTCGGCTT
>DASREJ010000169.1:0-15037 GCA_035652115.1 Bryobacteraceae bacterium | reverse complement strand
GGTTCCGTCGCATTGTGCTGCCATTCCGAAAACAGCTTCGCCGCCGTCTCCGGCGAACGCGTCACAAAACTCACCAACGCTTTCTCCTCCACCGTCATCGGCGTTCGTGTTGGAAAATCTGCTTGCTTGGGCAACCGCTTTGCCGCAACCACATGGCTCGTCGCAACACGCCGCAGCACTGGAGGCGCAGCCACGTTCGGTATCGGCGTGCTTCGCGGCGGAGCTGCGCTTGTCAACGCCGCGTTCCACGGCGTGGGCGTTGTATGTCTCATCCCCAGAACAACCACAACTGCGAACAATAACGCCAGACAAGAGCCCGCTACCGCCCAACCCAAAACCGTTGGCCTTTTTGCGGGTACCCTACCTGCAAGAATTCGCTGCAGAACCCGATCTTCCAAGCCAGCCAGTGGCTCTACGTCTGAGTAGTGCGCCAGTGCGCGATCAAGAATCTCATCGAGTCGCTTATCGTTAAGCACGGCGGCCCTCCAGTAGTGCAGCCAGCCTTTGCTTCAAGATTTTCCGCGCCCGCGCAAGTCTGCTGCGCACCGTGCCATCCGGAATCGACATCACCTTCGCGATCTCGTACGAACTCAAGTCTTCAACAGTCGATAACGCCAGCGGCAGCCGCAGCTCTTCCGGAAGCGCATCGATCAGTCGCTGAACTGCTGCATCTCTGTCCAAACGAATCAACTCCTCTTCCGGCGTCTGCTGCCTGGAAATTTGTTCCAGCCAATCGTCCTTGCCTCGCCTCTCGCCCAGACGGTTGAGGGCCAGCCGCCACGCCGCACGCGCCAGAAAAGCCCGTTCATCGTCGATCTTTTTCCACCCTTGTGTTCGATACAGTTTGAAAAAAGTCTCTTGCACGATGTCTTCGGCATCATGCGCATTGCGCAAAACTGAGTAAGCCACGCGAAAAACATAACGCGACTGTCGTTGGACTAGCGCGGCAAATTGCTCTTCAGCGCCGCTCGCCTGGTCGTTCGCCGCCAGCTTCGGCTCCTGTAAGGCAATCTGCTGCACAATCCCGGACATTCACCTGCGATCTTCACACACTAAGACCGCCCATCCGTGTCAATTGTTCAGATTTGAAGGAAAAGAAAAATGAGCTACTCGCTGCCCTCAGCGGCTACCACCGCCCCGCTCTTCAGCATCTGCAACTCCCCAACCACTTGCGCCCATTCCTTCTTGTCTTTCTTCGTAGCAATCGGGGCATCCAGGTTGGCGTAGTATTGCAGCATCTCTGACTTGATAGCCGGCGTGATGGTCGCGAAATTCTTTTTAGCTAACTTGTGCAGCCAATAAGCGTGAATATTGTCGTCCATGCGATAGGTTCCGGCTGGAGTAACCACACCCACGTCGTAATTCCGATTGTCCAAGACGAGGCGGCTTCGCGACTCTTCGAGTACGCTTTGATACTGCTTCGTCGCGCGCTCAAAACTCTCCATGAACAGTTGCTCCACCGGTGGCGTCGGCATCTTGAACCGCAGGTCCTTCAGCGGCCCGATCGGCGGCAGCAGCTTCAATAAAAACGCGAGTATCCGGTCGGCTATTGTGGGCCGGTCGTATTGCTTGCCCCAGTTCCGTTCGTAGCTTGAGCGGCTCATCACATAGACGAACCGTTTTCGGGTGATCCCCGGTTCCGACTTCTGAATGTCATCCTGCTTCTGTGCCCACGCGACACGCGTCGCCATAGGAATCGTTTTGCTGACATTGCGGCGGTAGGACTCCACCGCACGGTCGAAATCATCGAACACGTCTTGTAGATCCAACCCGTACGTGTCACGAAAGCCCTTCTGCAGGACTGTTTTCGATACGTAAAAGCCGATTAAATCGTGATACGCTTGCGGCGCGAATCTTCCCTTAGCCACTTCCAACACGTCGAATCCAAACTCTGTCTTCAAATGGCCGGCAGGGTTTTGCTCATAGGTGATGAAGTCCCCGTATTTCTTTCGCAGATCCGGGTACAGCATCGGTTCACCCACATTTGTGGCAAAGCGATGCCCATCTAAATCGCCCATGTAATGGGACAGCGCACCCAGTGCAAAGGCCATTTCGTTTAGGTCTTTTGAGCCGGCAATAAGGGCAACAATGAAGTCACCGGTCCGCACGTAATGGGTCAGATCGCTGAATTGCATACTTCCATGGGGGTAGTACCCCATGTCTTGAACGATTGCGCCACCGTACGCGAAGCCGTGCGCCTTCTTCAGTTCTTCCGGGGTCGCATTCGGAAAACGCGCCAATAGAACCGGCTTCAACTTCACGTCCCACATCGCATCTACTAAGGCTTCGTGTGTTAGGACTGAGTACGGATAGGCGTGCCCCTCCAGTAGCAGCAATAACGGCAAAAAAAGCAAGCGAACAGCTTTAAGGTTCCTCCGGAGCATGCGCCTTCTGTCCTATCGACCGCTCGCAACCGGTTCAAGTTTCGAATCGACAAAAAAACAAAAAGGGCGCGTAGCGATTTAGCATCGCGTATGCGCCCAAGAACGGTCTGGAGAACCTTAAAAAAGTTTTAGTTGTTGCTGATTTCGACGTTAATCGTTTTCGGCTTTGCCATTTCTTTCTTAGGAAGTGTGATCGTCAATACGCCCGATTTATAATCGGCCTTCACCTTCTCACCTTCGACGGTGTCAGGCAGACTGAACGCTCGGGTAAACGAACCGTAGCTCCGCTCGATTCGATGGAAGCCCTTTCCGTTCTGCTGTTCCTCAAATTTGCGCTCGCCCTTCAGGGTTAAAGTGCCGTTCTCAAGCTGAATGGCCACGTTCTTCGGATCGATGTCCGGAATATCAGCCTTGAGCACAAGCTCATTGTCGGTTTCGAAAATGTCCACCGCAGGCGACCACGGGCGGGACGCCGGCTCGCTAAACAAACGGGACAGCGAATCCTGGAATAGGCGCAGACCCGGATATTCGTCCGTTTCTGTGTTGAATGGGTTATAGCGAATCATTGGCATTGTTTAATCTCCTCGATCCATTCCTGGATACAACTCGATCATAATATATGCGTTTGTTGTTGTCAAGTATTCTGCTAACAATATTGGGTGATTTTGCCGCCCAGCCAAATTTTGGCTTCGTTTCGCAGAAATTTGCTGTCAGGAGGTGCCGATAAGGTAGGGAGCACCCCCTTCCGGATGATGAGAGTCCGCGCGAGCAGCCAGCACTACTCCTTAGCCATGGCAGATTTTGCCCCCCGGACCAGCACCCACCGAGAACGGCAGCGTGGCGCCACCCTGCTCCTCTTTACCATCCTGGTCACCTTGGTGCTCATTCCGCTGCTCGGCCTGGCAATCGACGGTGCTGTCGTTTTTTGGGTTCGGGCAAAGTTGTCAGCCGCTGTGGACGCAGCCGCACTCGCCGCCGGTCGGTCCATCAATGCCTATGTGACCCAACCCCAAAACACTGGTACGGCCGCAAATGTGGCGCAAGAATGGTTTGCGGCAAATTATCCCAGCGGCTGGCTGGGCACTTCTATCGTGGGCGGCGGTCCGTCTGTTACTGTTCAGCCGACTCAAACAATGACCCAACAGGTCAACGTCAGCGCCTCGGCTGTAGTTCCGCTCTATTTCATGCGGCTGTTAGGAAAGAGTTCTATCACAATAGGCGCCTCAGCCCAGTCTGCTCGCCGCAACCTGAATATGGTGTTGGTCCTCGACCGTTCTGGATCAATGGGGCCAGCTCCCACGGGCAGCGATGCCTGTCCCACCATGAAAACGGCTGCGCAAAACTTCGTCAGCATGTTTACTGACGGATTTGACACGCTGGGCCTGGTCACATTCTCCTCAACGGCAAATACCGGCCCCATCGACTACGCCCCCACTACTCACTTCAAGACCGGCAGTCCGACACTCAGCAGCACCATCGGTAACATCAGTTGCACCGGAGCGACAAGTACGGCACAGGCACTTAACGTGGCCTATCAATCCATTAAGAGCACCGGATTGGCGACCGCGCTGAACGTAATTGTCCTCTTCACAGACGGTCAACCGAATGAAGTTGTCGAGAGTAGCTGGCCCGTAAGAACCCAGAGCGACACGCGCAATGACTTCACGTCTCCTTTTTCGTCCGTAAGCATGTCGGCGAGCACCTGTAACAACGGCACCACACTTTCCGGTGGGCTTACCATCCTCGGTCCTCCAACCAGCACTGGACAAACTGGTGGAATATACAACACCAGTCAGAATGTCGCCATCAATACGTCACCTGGTTTGATCAGCGCGAACAACTGTAAATTTGCAATTAGCGGGAATAAATATGTGCGTCAGGATGTTGCCTACATTCCGACTACCGACGTCTACGGCAACTCCACCAACACTGGATACAAAGGCGCACCCAATACTTTTTCGAGCGGGCCATATGCGGGTCAAATTCGCGATGACGTGCAGATTCCCGGCGTAGTTGCCGCCGCCTTCAACGCCGCCGATAATCAGGCCACGACCATCCGCAACGATTCCACATACACAATCGTCATTTACACAATCGGTCTCGACGGTGCTCCCGATGTAGCGATCGATTCCACTTTTCTGGAGCGCGTTGCTAACGACCCTCGAAGCCCCATCTACGATTCCACCAAACCGGCCGGCTTCTACGCTTATGCGGCCAATCCGAGCTCTCTCAATCAAGCCTTCTATGAAGTAGCCTCGCAGGTTCTGAGGCTTTCGCAATAAGCTCTCGGCTCTAGAAAATGGAGCGGGCGCTCACAGTGGGCGTAGATAAGAACGACCACCAGCTCGTGTCAGGCGACGTCACAAACATCTCCGAGATGTAGGCGATCTGCGTACAGCTCACCGAGCTCGTGGTCGAAAAACACGGAATTACATTCTGGAAATTCGCGACTTGATTGCTAGTGTGCGTCAAATAACCGGCTACAGACACGTTTCCGCTGCTATCCATGTCCGAAGATTGTGGAGTGCCGAAAGCACTCGTCGAGGAAAGTCCGGAATTCCCCACCACCACCCGTCGCGTAAACACCGTTGTGTTGAGGTTAGGGCAATGCGTTGAATCGGCCTGATAGCCGCCAGCCGTGCATGCAGACGAGGTAACGAACATTACGGTCGAAAAATACACGACTCCGTTCCCTCCAGTCGTGGTCATGTTGAGGCCAATCGCCAAACTCACGAGCAGATTTTGATAGGTTGACTGCGAAAAATCGATGCCGCTCGCGTACATGTGTCCGGCGTCGCGGGAAACCTGCGTGACTTGCACGGCGCGAATCAGGTTGAATCCAATCACGACTGTTCCCAGGAAGAGCGGGATCCAAAATAAGGCAAAGCCGAGGGCAAACTCGACCACCGCATTGCCGCGTTCCTTGCGGCGATCTCTCCTGGGGTGCGCCATCCGTCAGGTCTCCGAAGGCGGCGTTTGAGACGTTTCTAATACGTCGGCTGACGCGGCAGCAAGCGTAATTGTCCAAGCTGTAAAGGTGCCCAGCGGTGTTCCATTCGCCTTCCAAACCGGCACCAGCGCCTTCATCGAAATGGTCGCCGTCACTTTGAGCACATTGCCCGCGTCGGTCGCTCCCGCTTGCCCAGTGACTTCAGTCAGAGTAGTAGGGGAAAAATACTGAACTTGAATGTTGGGGCTGTTGACGGTGTTGATGAAGCCCATCGACATCTGTGTGACGAAGTTTTTGATGGATGCATCGAGCCCCGAATTCACTGGTCCCGTTATGCCGTAGCGTACGCCCTCGCGCACCGCTTCCTGCAGACAAGCCCACCCGAAGAGTATCCAGGCCAAATTCAGCGCCAGAAATATGAGCCCAAACGTCGGAACCATAACTAAGCCGAATTCGACGAAGGTAGATCCTCGTTGCCGCTGCCTACGTCCGGCAGATACTTGCGCAGTCGATCTGGATTTGTGGCCCATAGAACCGTTAGTGGCATCGAGCGCTGACGATGCCTATGGATCAAATCGGCAGGAATCTGGCGAAATGTTAGTCGAATCGAATCAGGCGAGATACATTCAAAGTCTATGTCGAACTTAAAAGAGGGCGATCCGGCGCCTGCCATTTCGCTTGAGACCGATTCGGGCGAGCACTTTGACCTGGCATCGCTCAAAGGGAAAAATGTAGTTCTTTACTTCTATCCCAAGGCCGATACTCCTGGCTGCACGAAAGAAGCCTGTGAATTTCGGGATAGGTCCAAGAAATTCTCGAAGTCTAACACCGTCATAGTCGGCCTCTCCCCTGACGCCTCAAAGGCGCAGGCGAAATTCAAGGATAAGTTCGACCTGCCTTTCACCTTGCTTGCCGACGTAGACCACAAAGCGGCAGAAGATTACGGCGTTTGGAAAGAAAAGAGCATGTACGGCCGTAAGTACATGGGCGTGGAGCGTACCACCTTCGTCATCGGTCCTGACGGCAAAATAAAAAAAATTTTCCCTAAGGTAAAAGTGGACGGCCACGCCGAAGAAGTTTTGGCGGCAATCGGCTGATTGCTCATCCTATAGTTGTGGCTGACAGCCGCCGTTTCCCGGAGCGCCCATTATTGGGGGTGGGTGCGCTTATTTTTGACGGTCCTCGCGTCTTGCTGGTCGAACGTGCCAAGCCGCCTCTTGCCGGCTATTGGTCGTTGCCCGGAGGACTGGTCGAAACGGGCGAGCGGCTTGAAGAAGCACTAGCTCGCGAAGTTTTCGAAGAAACAGGACTTTGCGTTACCCCTGATTCCATCGCTACTGTCTTCGAGCGCATCATGCCAGACGACTCGGGCACGTGCGAATATCACTACGTGCTCATCGATTTTTACTGCTCAATTCAGGGCGGCGAACTCCGCCCGGGTGACGATTCGAAGAGTGTCGACTGGTTTGAAATGGATTCGTTAGAAGATCTTCTGCTTACAGCCGGTACTCTTGACGTTATTCGTGCCTGCTGCAAACAAGCTGTCACTCATCCTTATGTGACGCGGCCGTAGGTTGGTATGCCGTTCAGCAGCACTGGTCTTCTTCAATTTGACGAATTGAAGGATCTGGTTGCCGGTTATGCAGGCAGTAATGCCGGCCGTGCGCTCGTTCTTGCCCTCGACCAGCATCGCGACCGGATCGAGCTTGAGAACGGACTCGCCGACGCAGGCGAAGCCATCAGCTATCTGCGTGAACTTTCAGGCCTTCAACAATCTGGCAGAGGCGCCGCTATTCGTCTCCGATTCGATCAGGTACGCGATCTTGATGCAGCAGTTCGCGTCCTTCGTGTTGAGGGCGCATCCCTCGACGGCCGTGAAATTCTCGACTTGTTCCATACGCTTGCGATTGCCGGCGAGTATCGCGGCATTCTCCTTGACGTCGCCGACCGTTATCCGCGCCTGGCCCGACGCGCTGCAAAACTCGCCGATCTACGGGATCTCGGCCGCCGCTACGGAAAAGCCTTTTTGCCCGATGGCAGTCTTGCGGATGAAGCCAGTGTCGCGCTCGGCCGCATTCGCCGCGATATCGAGCGCCAGCAGCGTAGCATTCAAGAATCACTCGAACAGTTTCTACGCGCTCACCGCAACGACGGTACTTTACAAGAGGATTTCGTCACCATCCGAGAAGATCGCTATGTGGTGCCCATCGTTGCCGGTCAGAAAGGCCGCATCGACGGCGTTATTCATGGCTCCAGCGGCACCGGACGCACGCTGTTCGTGGAGCCACTCGAAACTATCAATCTGAATAATCAGCTTGTCCGCCTGCGAGAAGATGAGCTGCGCGAAATCGAACGCATTCTCTCCGAGATCACGAACGCTCTCCGCGAACACAGTGGTGAGATTTCAACCAGCGTTGACGTGTTGGCTGAGTTCGATTGCATCTTTGCAAAAGCGGGTTTCGCGCGCGATTATGATGCTACGGTTCCGCGCTTCAGCGGTGTCGAACGCAAGTTGGTTCTGCGCGAAGCGCGTCATCCGTTGCTCGAAACTGTTTTGCGCAAACAGAAAAAGCCGATTATTCCCATCTCCTTCGAGCTGACGGAGGATCGCCGCTGCCTGCTCATCAGTGGACCGAACACGGGCGGAAAGACGGTGACGATGAAAACCACGGGATTACTCGCGTTAATGGCTCACGCGGCCATTCCTGTGCCCTGCACCGAAGCGGAATTTCCGATGCTCGACGATGTTCTCGCCGACATTGGCGATACCCAATCCATCGCCGAAAGCCTCAGCAGTTTTTCAGGTCATCTTCTGCATGTCAAAGACATGCTCGCGCGTGTTACGCCCGATAGTCTTGTTCTGCTCGATGAGCTTGGCCGCGCCACTGATCCCGAAGAAGGTGGCGCTCTGGGAGTCGCTATTCTCGACGAGTTCCGGAAAAGTGGCGCGTTCTGCCTCGCCTCCACGCATCTTCTGCCGCTCAAACTTTATGGCACGCGCACGCCAGGCGTGCTCAATGGCTCGATGGGCTTCGACGAAGCGACCCTGCAGCCGACCTATGAGTTACGTCTAGGCATTCCTGGCAAATCCGCAGGTCTCGATATTGCTAAGCGTCTTCAAATGCCGGGGCCTGTGCTGACCCACGCCCGCGCCGTGCTTCCTCGCATGCAAGCGGACTTTCAGGAATTGCTGGCAGACCTTCATCGTCAAATTGAAGAAAATCGCCGCCATTCCACTGAGATGGAAGAGGCAACTCGTTCGCTAGCTGCTAGACAGGCCGAACTGGAACGCGACGCTGTTCGCTGCGAGCAACAGCGCCAGCGCGAGTGGGAGCGAAAATCCGAAGGCATTGTTGCGGATTTCGAAGCGCGCGCCCAACTAACGCTTGAGCGGCTCATCGAGGCGGGTGAGCAACGTAAAGCCGCCGAACTCGCACAGCGCCAAATCGCAAAAACGAGGCGCGAATTTCGTGAGGAAGCCGCTGAAGCGTTAGCGCCGCCGCCTGAAATCCGCACCCAAACTGTTCCCCAACCGCTCGCAATCGAAGAAGGTTCGCGAGTGCGGCTGAAAGATATTCGCGAAATCGCTACCGTGCGGCGGCTTTTGAAGAACGGAATGCTCGAAGTAGAGGCCGGGTTTATGAAGATGCAGGTGCCGCGCGATGAAATTGTCGAAGTCGTATCACCGGACGCGCCCAAACGAGATCTGCCCTCGAATGTGCGCTTTGAAGCGGGGCCTCGTTGGGACGTTTCTTACCGCGAGCTAAACATCATAGGTCAGCGCGCCGAAGAAGCCGTAGAAAACGTTGACAAATTTCTCGATTCGGCTGCCCTAGCTTCGGTAAATCGCGTCCGCATTATTCACGGACACGGGATGGGCGTTTTGAAAAGAGCCGTGGGCGAACATCTTAGCCAAAATCCGCACGTCAGCCGCTTTTATCCTGCAACAGCCTCTGAAGGCGGCGCGGGCGCGACCATTGTCGAACTTCGGGAGTAAAATTCTACTATGTACCGTTTGCTGATCGGCTTACTAGGGTTCATGATGCTGGCTTCTTCTACTTACGACAACTCCATCCATGAATGGCAGCAAAAACGGGACAAAGGTCTGCGATCGGAGGACGGCTGGCTCACGCTAGTGGGTTTGTTTTGGCTAAAGCCAGGTAACAACACAATCGGTTCGACCGATTCCAACGATTGTGTGCTTCCGAAAGGCTCTTCGCCCGAGCACGCTGGCACCATCCGCCTTGAAGGCGATCAGGTCAGCTTCATCGAGCCGAATGGATCTTCCCGCACCCTTGCATATAAAAACGAAGAAAAGCCGGACACGGTTCATATTGGGTCTGTTTCGTTTTTTGTCATAAAGCGTGGCGACAAACTCGCAATTCGAGCCAAGGATTCAGCCAGCCCGGCGCTCAAGAACTTCACTGGAATGAAATACTTTCCCGTTAATTCATCGCTCCACTTTGATGCCAAGTTCATTCCCGATTCAAAAAAGATTCCAATCTTAAACATTCTGGGCCAAACGGATCTGGAAGAGAGCCCCGGGATCGTAGAGTTTACGTATGAAGGCAAACAGTATCAATTGCGGCCCATCTACGAGGGCAAAACTCTTTTCTTCCTGTTCAAAGATCCTACTAATAAGGTGAATACCTATCAGGCAGGCCGCATGCTCAACACGCCTTTACCTGAAAACGGCAGGGTCGATCTGGATTTCAACCGTTCTTATAACCCGCCCTGCACCTTTACCCCGTACGCCACCTGCCCGCTGCCGCCGAAAGAAAACACGTTACCGTTTGCTGTCAACGCCGGGGAGATGCGCTATGGCAAAGGCCACGTCGATTACGCCACTCCATAAACGTAAGATGTAGGCGTGAACCTCACCGCCGACGCGATAGATGCCGGCAAGCGCCTCGACGCTTTCCTGCATGAGCGTCTGCCCGAATTCAGCCGCTCGCGTCTTCAATCCTGGATCAAGGACCAGCGAGTCTTAATCGGCGGGCGAGAAGTTCGTCCTTCCTACCTGCTGCGCGGCGGTGAAGATGTGCTGGTCAATCCGGCGGACCTTCCGTCGTTGAAAGCCGTTCCTGAAGATCTGCCGCTCAAGATCCTCTATGAAGATGCAGACGTCATCGTAGTGGACAAACCCGCCGGGATGGTGGTTCATGCAGGCGCGGGACACTTCTCCGGCACGTTGGTCAATGCGCTTCTGCATCGGTTCGAGCGCCTTGCGTCGGGCTCCGAGGATCTTCGGCCGGGCATCGTTCATCGCCTCGACAAAGAAACCAGCGGCGTTCTCGTCATCGCTAGAACCGACAAGGCGCATCATTCGCTCTCATCGCAATTTCGGAATCGTGAGGTGGAAAAGATCTACCTGGCGCTGGTTCACGGCCGAATGAAGACACCCGAAGACCGCATCACCACACCTATAGCGCGCGATCCGCTGCGCCGTACTCGCATGACGACGAAGCTGGCCACAGGCCGTAGCGCGTTAACCGAATACCGTGTTTTGGAGGAACTCGAGAATTTGAGCTTTCTCGAAGTACGCATTGGGACCGGCCGCACTCATCAAATTCGGGTTCACCTGTCGAGCCTTCGTCATCCCGTAGTCGGTGATCGCCTCTACGGTGCGCCTGCGGAAGTCGCCGGTTTGCCTTCGCTCAATCGGTTTTTTCTTCATGCGCACCGGCTTCGCTTTTCCTCCCCGTCCGGCGGCCATAGCATCATAATCGAGAGCCCGCTACCGCCGGAACTCGCGGATTTCCTGCGGTCTGCGAAAAAACGCGGCTAGAATAGGAATCATCTCGATGAAGTTGTTCGTAGTCCCGCTCGCGGTCTTGGCCGCCCTTGGCGCCGTCTCGTTTTCGCGATCGCAAAACCAGCCGCAAACGCCATCGCAAGCTCCCGCGGCTACGGTGCCCGGACCGATACGCGCCGAGGTTACGCGCGTGAACATGCTCTTTACGGTGACCGACAAGCACGGCCGCTTTATAACGGATCTCAATCGTGAAGACTTCGAAGTCTTCGAGAACAAGAAAGAGCAGAACATTCTTGAGTTCACTTCCGAAACGGATTTACCTCTTCGCCTTGCCATCCTCATCGATACCAGCAACAGCATTCGCGACCGTTTTCATTTCCAACAGGAAGCGGCCACGAATTTCATCAACAGTGTCATGCGCGGTCAGGACAAAGCGACAATCGTCAGCTTTGATACTGCCGCGGAACTGGTTGCGGATCTCACCAACGACACGCACAAGCTCGAAAACGCCGTCCGCGATCTGCGGCCCGGTGGTGGAACGGCTCTTTACGACGCTATCTATTTCGCTTGCCGCGACAAGCTGATGCAGGATCAGCCGATGTACAAGTTCCGCCGCGCCATGGTTATCCTTAGCGATGGCGAAGACAATGAGAGCAGGTATAGCCGCGACCAGGCACTCGAAATGGCGCAGCGCGCAGACACCGTTATCTACACGATTTCAACCAACATCAGCCACGTTGAAACCGACGGCGATAAAGTGATGCGCTATTTTGCCGAGCAGACCGGCGGCGTCTCCTTTTTCCCATTTGAAGCGAAAGATCTCAATCAGTCGTTTGAAAACATCGCCAACGAACTGCGGCATCAATATAATCTCTTCTACCGCCCGGAACCTTTGAAAAATGACGGTCTTTATCACTCGGTTCAGATTAAGGTCAAAGGTAGAAAAGATCTGGTTGTTCGCGCCCGTAGGGGATATTACGCGCGCCGCGAAAATACCTGAATTGGCTCCTAAAACAAGTCTGCAGCGTTTTGTTTAGAGATATACTGGAGTCAACTCCCCCCACCGTAAGCTCAAGGAAGGATTCCCATGGACGAAAAAGAGCGCAACCGTACTTTAGCCCTCACGCTAGGCCAAATCGAAAAGCAATTTGGAAAAGGATCCATCCTGCGTCTAGGCGCGAAGGAAGCCATCGTGCCGGTTTCGGCGATTTCTACTGGCTCCATTTCGCTGGATTCCGCGCTGGGAGTCGGCGGCTTCCCGCGAGGACGGATTTGCGAGATCTTTGGGCCGGAATCGTCGGGTAAAACCACCATCGCGCTCCAGGTAGTTGCCGAAGCGCAAAAGATGGGCGGCATGGCCGCCTTCATCGACGTTGAGCATGCGCTTGATCCCATCTATGCCAAGCAACTCGGTGTCGATGTGGACAACCTTCTGGTGTCTCAGCCCGATTTCGCCGAGCAGGCGCTTGAGATCACCGCTGCCCTGATCACATCCGGCTCCATCGATGTGCTCGTCGTTGATTCGGTCGCAGCTCTTGTTCCGAAAGCCGAATTAGACGGCGAGATGGGCGATTCGCATATGGGCGTGCAGGCTCGTTTAATGTCCCAAGCGATGCGAAAGTTGACCGGAATTGTTTCTAAGTCGAACACCTGTCTGATTTTTATCAATCAAATCCGCGAGAAGATCGGCGTGATGTTCGGCAACCCGGAAACCACCACAGGCGGCCGGGCCCTGAAATTCTATTCGTCAATTCGCGTCGACATTCGGCGCATTGCGGCTATCAAGGACGGCGAAACAGTCACCGGCAATCGCACTAAGGTAAAAGTCGTAAAGAATAAAGTAGCGCCACCGTTTCGCGAAGCTGAATTCGACATCATCTACGGTGAGGGAGTTTCCCGCGAAGGCGACCTCCTCGATCTCGGAGTAGCAAATAACGTTATCGAGAAATCCGGCTCCTGGTTCAGCTACAAAGGTGAACGTATTGGCCAGGGACGTGAAAATGCGCGGCAATTCATGAAAGACAATCCGGACGTTAAGGCCAAAGTGGATGCCGAACTGCGCAAAAGTCTCGGACTAAACAAAACCCCTGATCCTGAAAATGCAGCGCCGACGCCAACTCCGATCGATAGTGCCAAAACGGTTAGTGCGCGGGGACGTTAAACGACGCAACAGGGCGGCCTTTCTGTAAAGTAAGCGTTTCCGCCTGCACTATTGATCACAACTCAGACCTTTTCAGCGGCCGTTGTGCGGTCTGAACGCTCTCTGCTGAGCGATCGAGGCCAGCCTACAACGACCAGCCGTGTCAATACGCCCGCTACAAGCCCAAGAATCGCCCACTGGGGCGTGCTGCATAACAATGCCATCCGTGGGTTGTCATTGGGAGGAATAATGTAAAAAAATGCGATCCATGCAACGGATGTGCAGATCAATCCCAGTAAGGCGAAGAGAGAGAATTCCGATTGGTTCAGGCGATATAGGACATACAACGTAGGCAAGCCAAGCACCACAAAAGCAATGTATCCCGGCCAACTGCCAAGAATGACCAGAAACGCGGCGAATTCCAACATTTGGCGTAGCCATTCGGTTATACCGGGAAACGGCCTTGGCCACCGATGATCGCTGGAGAATGCGATAGCCGACAATCCTATCGTCACTGGAGGCACTATCAAGAGTGCAATTAACGCACGACCGATCGGAAACTTGGTACCCCATGCTCTTGGTGTCATGCCTTGATTGAGAAAGCTTGTCCCGACGACCGAGAAAAACGTGCAGGAAGACGCACCAACTCTGCGCTGCGACTAACGTCGTCAGGGCAGCTACTAACGACCACCGATTTGCGTAGTGACCAATCGTCGCGCAAGAGCCACGGACTCGCTGTCGCTTGACGCGTTAATGACATGATTGAGTTGATCTATATTTGCCGCAATCGCAGAGCCGCCTAATTCCTCCATCGCCTCAAGAATGGTGTGTACAAGCGTAGCGTCCTTATCGTCCAAAAGACTACCCAAGCTACGGACCAACGCGGGAGAGGTCACTCGCGCAGCCGCAATGGCTCGAACAGCTGCCATTCGGCGATCATATGGATCGGTCTGAAGAAGGCTCTTATTCATTGCTTCGGATGCCGCAATGCGAAAGCTAGCCATCCTCGCGACGCCGAACAGTGCGCGGCTAGCCAAGGACTCATCGCTGTCCGACGCTAGCTTAATAAGAAATTGCATCTGTTCCTCCGGGATCTCTGGTCGCAGCGCACATAACGCGTTTAAGGAGTTGGTTCGTATTCTTGGCGCTGTGTCTCGTACATGAACCATTAGCGCTGAAAACGCCGGCGCCAGCGTACTCGAAGAGTCAGGCCGAAACTGAGCCAAAACCGAAAGAACGCCGGAGGCCTGCTGCCGTACGCCGTCGTTCTTCCGATTTAGCTGCGCTACTATTCCCCCGATCTCGGCAGCTAAGAACGATCCATCGTTGGCGGTTAGCTTGGGCATGATCTCGTTGAACATCCGGTCCCTTGCTCGATCATTGACTGCGCGGTCCGGGATCACAGCCTCGTCGAATATCTTCCCCCAATCCAGACTCTGTGCCGACAGGGGCTGCCTAATCGTGAAACAGACCGAAAGGACCGCTAAAACTGACAAACATTTTTTCATGCGAATACCGTCAATTGACAGTGCCGATTGAGGAACCGGAAACAGGATTGACCCCAGCCAAACACAAGCCTACATTGGCGGGGCTGTTACTAGTGGGCTTAAATCCGTAAATAAGCTGCGCTCCAATGTAGACCTCGTGGGCGGGATAACAATCGTGGGTGTATTGCAAGGTCCATGCTGGAAATGCGGGGTTACTTGCGGCGTTTATTGTATAGTTGAAGTCCCAGGTGATTGACGGCGTGAGCTGGGGATAAGTAGTAGCCATGTTGGTTGCATCGCCATAGAGTTCCGCGCTAACGA
>DASREJ010000168.1:0-37013 GCA_035652115.1 Bryobacteraceae bacterium | reverse complement strand
CCTATCGCGAGTGCATTCTCGAACTCGACACCGGGCCAGTCACGATCGGCAAGAGGATAATCGATTTCCGGCCGCCGAAACGTAACCGGCACTGAAGATCCGGCCATCATAGGAAAGCCGAGTTCATGCGACCAAGCCACCATTTGTTTCGCTTTATTCCAGTCGTATGAAAGATGTTTGTCCGTATAGACTGGAACGGCTCGGCCCGACTTCTTGAACACGTCGACGATCTGCGAGAAAAACTCAAACCGCGGATAGAGCTGCTGCATTTTGTCATTGAACGGATAGTCACCGTGTTCAGCGACAACAACGACACCGTCTACTGCGAGGCGGCCGGTCCCCAGCGTCAGCCCCTCGGCAATGGACTTTACGATAGGA
Source organism: Bryobacteraceae bacterium (assembly GCA_035652115.1). GTDB lineage: Bacteria > Acidobacteriota > Terriglobia > Bryobacterales > Bryobacteraceae > Bog-105. The sequence goes on along the minus strand of DASREJ010000168.1, from coordinate 36,635 downwards.
ACCGAGTGGGCTGCCGCTAGACGGCGGGAGATATCCGCGCGATGCACCTGATCGACGTAGAGCGAAACGACATCAAAGGCAGGCTCATAAAAACGATCGTTGATCCAATAGCCTTGCAGCAGGCGCGTGATGATGTCGTCGGCGTGCGAACGAAGAAAATACGTCGTGGTAATTGCAGCGATTTTCTTGCGTCGTTTATCGATTGCCGTTAAGGCTGGCGGTCCTTGCGCTTTCAATACAGGCGCGGCCGCTATTCCGGCCTGCAAAAACTGGCGCCGCTTCATTGCTTGTGTTCTTGCGTAACTTGTCTGAAAACTCGAAGCACGTTGCCGCCAAGAAACTTGTCGATTCGCTCCTCGGAATAACCCCGCCGCACCATCGCTTGTGTTATTAAGGGCAGATCCCGGATGTCACGCATGCCGCGTGGAGGCGTGGGACCACCGTCGAAATCGGTTCCGAGAGCCACGTGATCTTCGCCGACCAACTGAATCGCCCGATCGACTACAGCAACCCAATCGTCTACGGAAAATCTAATATTTTCGGGGATTTCGAACGGCGCCATCGGAAACTCGGGCGCTACTTGCGCATCGATCTGCTCAATTGTCATGTGCGCCTCGCGGTCGCGATCGCCAGACGGATTCCAAAAAGGTTTTCCGGCATGCTCAGTTCGGTATGCGAATGCCTTCGGATTGTGAAAATCGTTGCCCATCTGAAAGCCGATCACGCCACCTTTTGAGGCCAACTTTTTAATGAGCCAATCCGGCATATTACGCGGAATATTGTTTATGGTTCTCATGCCGCCGTGAGTCGCGATAATCGGCGACGAACTTATGTCAATCGCCTGCGAGATCGCGTCATCGGAGGCATGAGCAACGTTGATCACCATGCCCAGATGGTTCATTTCGCGAATGACATCACGCCCATGCGGCGACAGACCATGCGAACGCGGCGGTGAGCAGCAGGCATCGGCATACGTGTTGGGCCAATTATGCGCAGAGAGTTGCGCGGAACGCAGGCCGAGACGATAGAGATCGCGAAGTACGCCTAGATCACCATCCAGATCATAACTGCCTTCGATATCGAGAACCGCTGCAATTTTTCCTTCGCGATGGATTCGGACAACATCGTCGGCACTAAGCGCTAGTTCGATAACGCCATGGTTCTTCTGAATCTGGGTTAGCGCGCAGTCTATGACCCGAAGCGCCTGCTTGGTTTCCAATCGCGCAGGGTAGTAATTCTCAGGAACATAAACCGAAAAGAACATGGCTCCGAGCCCGCCTTCGCGAGCGCGCGGCAGATCGAACTGACCATCCGATTTCTTCGTGCCGATATCGCCGCCACGATAGAACTCGCGGTCAACGGCATGTATGTGGGCGTCGAACACCAGCGCGCGGGAGTGAATCGCGCGGGCTTGTTCAGATACTTGCGCCGAGACAGAAAAGCTAAGCGCCAAGACCAGAAAAAGAGTGCGAGCGTAACCCAAGGTCAGCTATCTCTGTGTTCCGTGAGCGGGATTCAGCCCATCCCAGCGGGGATCTCCGATGTTGGTGTAGTTGTGAGGAAGCGATCGCCACTCCGGCCGGCTGATTCCGTTGAGATCATATACGACTTTGCCACCCTTGACGGTCATTTCACAGACAAATTTCTGGTTTCCATCCATGCGCGCGCCGTACATATCGGTGAAGCCAAATTTGCCATGAGCGACGCGCAAGATAGTTACATCCGCGATGGAACCGGCAGAAAGATTGCCCAGTTCCTCGTGATGAATTTCGCGAGCGGGATTCCAGGTCGATTTTGCGATGACGTCATCAACGGAGAGCCCCAAAGCCAAAAACTTGCTCATCAGATTCAGCATGTCCTTCATTCCGGAATTCATGCTGCCGATATGCAGGTCTGTCGAAATTGAATCGGGAAGAAATCCTTGCTGAATGGCGGGAACGGCGACTCGCCAGGCAAAACTACCGCCACCGTGCCCTACGTCGAAGATGACGCCTCGCTTTCTGCCTTCCCACATTCCTGGATTCACCTTGCCATCCGGCAACAGCTCGTTGCGAAGTCCCGAATAGCAGTGCGTGTAGATGTCGCCGGGGCGAAGTTTTTCGCCCAAAAGCACAGTGATGGGCCGCTCAGGCCGGTTAGCGCCGAAATCGACCATCACTGGAATGTTCGCTAGAGTTCCTGCCTGCACAGCATGCTCCACAGGCGTCCATTCCGGCCCCGCGTAGTGCGCCGTCTTAATGCCAACAATCACGTTCCGATAACGTTTGGCCATGTCTGCCGCGGGCTGCGGTTCCATGTCGGCTTGATTGTTTTCATATTTTGGACCTCTCATCCCAGCCCCAACGATATTGAGAAACGCCAGAACCCGAGTCTTCGATCGATCTATAATGTGTTCCTTGAAATCCTCGAAGTTCTTGTAGCCCGATGAACCGGCATCGGCTACCGTGGTGACGCCAACGCGGAGCGTAAATCCATCCGGGAAGAGGCCATTATCGCCGGCATAGGAATTCTTTTCGCCCGTACTGCCGTAGACGTGAACGTGAATGTCGACCAAGCCCGGAGTTACATAGAGGTCCTTCACATCGACGGTTTTGAGAGCGCTCGAAGGGTCGATGTGCTCGGCGACTTCGGCGATCTTTCCATCCCGGATGGCAACATCGCGTATAGCGCTCAAGTGATTCTTGGCGTCGATGACGTGGCCGCCGCGGAGTAAGAGATCGTAGCGCGTTTGAGCGGAAGCAGAAAGCATACCGAAAAACATGATAGGCCCAGCGAGCAATGCCGCCGGCAGAGATCGAGTCTTCACCATCGGATTTGAAAGTACCTTCGATGGTATCGAAGCCCACCAGCTACGGCAATGAAATATTTTGGTCGATTATTGCTGGCGGTAGTGTTACTCGGCGGCATGGGCTGCGCCGCAAATCGCGCTTCGCCTGATTCCGCGACAGCAGTTCGTGAGGAAGGCAGTATTGACGCCATGGGGTCCGTAACAACGATTGTTGCTTATGGGAATGACCCGAAGCGGTTGCAAACTGCAATCTCAGACGCATTAGATGAAATGCGGCGGCTTGACGACATGTTGTCGAACTACAAGCCACAGAGCGAGTGGAGCCGGATGAACCGTTTGGCCAACCAGCAGCCCGTTTCTCTTTCTGACGAACTATTCAGCCTTCTTGCCGCCTGCGTGGAATACAGCCACGAAAGCGAAGGCACGTTTGACATTTCGGTTGGACCGCTGATGAAAGTTTGGGGATTCTACAAAGGCTCGGGCCATTTGCCGGATGCAGGCGCGGTATCTCATGCGCTGCAATCGGTTGGATATCGAAATATTCTTCTCGATCGCGCGGCCTGGACGGTTCGTTTTGCGAGAGAAGGTGTCGAACTGGACCCGGGAGGTGTAGGGAAAGGCTACGCCGTAGATCGGATGGCTGATATTTTGCGAAAGGAAGGCGTGCCTTCAGCGCTTATTTCGGCTGGGGGCAGCAGTATTTATGCCTTAGGAGCGCCGCCAAATAGCAGCGGCTGGCGTATCGAACTGCCTAACCGGAAGGCGCAATCTAACGTTCCTGTTAACGTGATGCTGAGGGATGAATCGTTGTCCACATCCGGCAGCTCCGAAAAATTCTTTTATGCTGATGGCAAGCTCTGGAGCCATATCATGGATCCTCGTACTGGCTATCCTGCACAAGGCATGCTCTCGGTATCGGTCATCGCGCCTAAGACAATAGACAGCGAAGTATGGGCCAAGCCTTATTACATTTTGGGGCGGCAGTGGACAGCGCAGCATAAGAAAACGAACTTCCGGGTCTTTTTGTGCGAAGACAAACCGGAGACACCGTGCGCCTGGGTTCAATGACTACCCGAACGTGCTAAAATTTCGACCCGTGAACAGGCGTTCGTTTTTTTATCTCGCAGCGAGCTCTCCTTTGCTTGCCGCAGCGGCTGAGGAGCAGATCCCGGACTACCGCATCCACAGCCGATTCCAGCGCTCGCCGCACCCGGGAATGCCGGGGCCATATAAAGGCCAAGTGGTTCGAGTTCACTCCGAGAAATCGATCGATAGCGCGTCTGAGCACGTGGATCGGGCAGTCGTGAAACAGATGCTTTCGGCGGGAATGCGATCGTTAACTGGCCAGAGCCGGGATCAGGATTGCTGGTCGCGCTTTTTTACTCCGCAAGATGTGGTTGGCGTGAAGGTGAACTGCTCAGGCGCGCCTCACATTATGTCGAGCCCGGAGCTAGTTGCCGGAATCGTAGAAAACCTAACAGCCGTTGGCGTTCAGGCGAAAAACATTTGGATATATGAGCGCTTCGGCGGGCAACTGGAAAGCGTCGGATATCAGAAGTTCGTTCCGGACGGTGTCCATATCTGGGCTGCGGAGGGGAACTATACGCCACGCGGATCCGTGACAGGCTATGATCCGAACACCTATGTGGAAGTCGACTTTTTTGGGGAAGAGGATACGCGGTCGTTCATGGTCCGCCCGGTGGCGGATACGTTCACAAAAATCATCAATGTGCCCAAGATGAAAGAGCATCAGGCCGCCGGCGTGACTGGCTGCTTAAAAAATATTGCCTACGGCGACTTCTCTAATGTGGACCGCTCCCACCGATTCACGAAGACGAACACCTATTCATACATAGGGACCCTTGCCTCTGTCGAGCCGCTGCCTTCCAAGGTTGTGTTGCAGATCATGGACGGATTGAGCAGTGTGTGGCACGCCGGACCATTCAGCCAGTTGCCACAGTTTCGGTTCTATCCGAAGCAGATTTTGTTTGGCACAGACCCTGTCGCCATGGATCATGTGGCGCTTGACACAATCGAGGCAAAGCGAAAAGCCGAAGGCGCCCCATCGCTTTTTGACCGTTCACCATCACACTTAGGAAAAGACAATAGCAGTGCCAGCATCAATCACTTCATACGAGAACCGGGGCACGTTGAGTATGCGTCGCACTTGGGATTGGGAGTATATGATTCCAAGCAGATCCACATCAAGGCGATTGAACTGTGATGTTCTTTCTGGCAGCCGCATTGCCGGTTTTATTCTGGACCGGCGCGCCCAATACCGCTCCCACACTTCAACAGGCGGGAATTGATCACATTGCGGTGCCGGCTTTTCAGGCTGACCCGTGGAAGAATGTTTCGGGCATCTCAGTCGAAAGCGCTGACCTGGATAAGACAGTTAAGTTGCCATCGCCTGGCGTTCAGCTTCATATGAGTCAAGCATCGGCATCACGCGTACCTTGGGTTAATTCCAACGGATGGCGATTCATGCGTCAGCCCAGCGCCCGATTCTCTTACGACGTGAAGGGCAACACCGCGGCTCTCGCTGCGGCTGAAGCATTTTGTTTCGGCGCGAACGCCGTTATTCAGAGCGATGCAAGCGGCTTGGCGTCTTTATCCAGCATGCTGAAGTTTCTGAGTACTCTCGAGGGACGACCTGGACCGGCGCTGACAGATGTCGGATTCGTTGACAATGGTTCGTCGACTGATGCTGAGGTGATGAATCTCATGGTTCGAGACAACCTGTTGTTCTCAATTGTTCGAACGCCCAATCCCAATTTGACGTTGAACGTGCAGATCGGCTCGAAAGAATACCCAACGCAAGAAGCGACTAACCCGGATACGATGGAGCACAAAATCCGCGCGAATCTAGGCGACGCGCGAAGGCTGGTGCGGATTTATGGCGCGAGCGTAGTAGTTGTTCACGTGACCGGCGAGCAGGGCAAAGTTCGATTGCACCTGCTGAACTATGGCAGCGGGCAAGGAACACGAGTGGGCGCTTTTCGAGTTCGTATCCTTGGCCACTATTCGAAAGGCCAACTCCACTCTTTCGATAACACCAACGATCAATTAGCCGATTACAGCCCTGAGTCCGACGCGACGGAATTTACAGTTCCCGGCTTAAAGGCCTACGCAGTAGTAGATCTTAGCCAATAATTTCGGATCGAATTATGCCGCACTAGCGGCCTGCATGAGTACTTCATGCAGACGTTTGGCGACGATCATCTCTTCGCCCGGCTGCAGCATCCAGACGCCAACCACAATCGTGTCAGGCTCCGACGTGAGGCCGCGAGAGTTTACCTGACCGGTAGCCGGATTCAGCTCGATGCTGGGATTTCCCCGGCGCAGTTGCTCGGCAACATCGCGCGCGCCGATTTTTATGCGATTTCGATCGTAGTTCAACAGTAAATGCGGCACATGATTTGCCACTTCCGGGATGACGATCTGGGATCGAAGCGTGGGAACTGTTTTGAGGTAATTCGAAATGGTATCGCCACGATGCCGGAATTCTTTTTCCATGCCTTCGTCCGACTGTTCGAGGAACCAGTCAACGGCAGCTACCATCCCGACAATCTGCTCCTTGGCAACCTTCATGCCGCGGCCAATGGCCTCAGAGATGGGCATATCGTTCGCCACCGCCGCCACGATCAAATCTTTTCTGCCCAGCAAGAGACCAGCGTTTTGCGGCCCTCGTATGCCCTTGCCGCCAGAGAACGTCACCAGGTCGAAGCCCATCTTTGTGTAATTCCACAAATTAGAAATGGGCGGTACGTCGGCGGCTGCGTCATTGAAGCAGGGAACGTTATGTTGATGGGCAACGCGAATCCAATCTTCGCGGCTGATTTGGCCTCCTTCGGCAGCATTGAAGAAGTGTGCCATCACTGTCTTGTCGGTGAACGCGTTTTGATATTGATCGAGCGTCTCCACTTCGACGAATCGTATGCCGCAATTCAATAAAGCATGATCGTAGTCGTAACGGTGAGCCTTCTGAACGACTACTTCATTTTTCAACCCATCCATGTTCGTCGGCATTTGCTTGACAGCCGCTGGATTTGCCACGGTCATGCAAGCAGCGGTACCTAAAGTCAATGCCGAGGCCGCTCCCGCCGTCACAAGCGCACCTTCGCATTGCAGGCGCTTGGCCAGATACTCGCCAGTGGCTTTCTGCAGTTCATTCAGGCGCACCGGGTTTTTGGCTGCCTGCATAACGGCCGCTTGCACCTGCAGCGGCATAATGGACGCCGTCAGAAAAGTGTAGGTGCCCGCGGCGTTGATGATTTTGGTGACACCCAGCTTCTCGTAATAGTCGTGTCCTTCGGCGGTGCGTCCCGATTTTGCTGTGGCACCAGCCGGTGCGGCTTGACTTGTGCTCACGGCCAAAGCGGCCCCGGCCATGCCGAAGAAATTTCGTCGCGTGCGGTTGGAAGCCATATTCCGCTCAAATGTAGGCGATCACGTCGATCTCAACGAGCGACTTGCCCGGAACGCCCGCAACCGATACCGTAGTGCGAACCGGCGGTTCCGGTCCAAAGCGGCCCTGAAACACTTTGTTCATTGCGTCATAGTCCTTCAAGTCGGCCAGATAGACCTGCGCCTTCAGAACTTTTTGCATGGACGATCCCGCTGCCTGCAACTTCTGCTCAATTTCGTCCAGAACGTGTTTTGTGTGGGCGGTGATATCGCCCTCGAAATGAGCGCCCACGCCCGACAAGAACAAAAGACTCCCATATGACACGGCGGGACTGAAAAGCGGTGTCTGCGCCGGCGCCTTCCCATTCGTCCACCAGACCTTCCTTTGGGCTTCAGACTGCGCGGCGGCTGTTCCAGCGGCCACGGTCGCGGAAGCGGCAGCCACTCCGACACCTTTCGTTATGAACTTCCTTCTATTTGTATTCTTCATCGGCTCTCCCTCTTGTCCTTGCCAAATCGTTTATGCGCGACCGGTCCGGTAATGGTGCCGTTGCGCAGTCCAGGTAGCGTGACCGTATTCGCCAAGATCCACGTTCCCGGCAATCTTGTCTCCGTCTACAGTACCCGTGAACTCGTAAGACAGACGTTGCCCTTGTATGCGCTGAGAACTGCGGAAGCGCACCTGGTTTGCGGTTACCTTGCCGCTAAGATCTCCAGAAACGAATTCGCCGTCGTGCGTGCCGACCAGCGTGTCACCGTGTTGTTCAAAAATCAGCGTGTGAGTGGCAGACCCACGCAAAAACTGCAATTCGGCCTGCCATTGCCCCCCGATGGATGCAAGTTCGCCCTGCGGCACAACCGGATTCTCAAACTTCGGCGGGCTGGACAGTACCGCATAAAGCCGCTCAGCGACAATCCCGGATTCGCCAGGCATCAGCATGTACGGCGTTATTGAAACCGAACTCGCCATTCGGTCCGGCCGAGCGCCCGATGCTCCACCGAGTACGATTCGCGGCTCGGAATCAAGCAGGACCTTACTCACTTCCTGGCCGGTAATGCCGACTCTGCTGGCGTCCCATTCGATGTGGAGGCTGGGAGTACGATTCGAAAGCCCCTCGGGCTCTTGCACACGAGTTGTCACTCCAGGAACGCGCGTCACGCTGGTAGAGATTTGCTCCAACCATCCTTGCCATTGTTTCCATTCGGCATCGTGGTCGCGCTTCTTCCACATCTCAGCGGCTGCAAGCATGCCCATGATCTCTTCTTTGCCCACTTTCAGTGAGCGTCCGAACGCATGATGTGGCGCGCTGTTTGCCCAAGCAGCCTGCAAAAGATTTTTGTCGCCCAATAAAAGACCGGCTGCCTGCGGTCCGCGAATGCATTTGCCGCCGCTATAAGCGACCGCTGTTGCACCGCGTTGGAGGTGAACATTGGGAATGGTCAAAATCTCCGCGGCTGCATCGACGATCACCGGCACATTATGGCGTTTAGCCGCGTCTGAAACCGCCTGCGTGCCCAGTGGGCCGGTATCGCCCGGTCCGGCAAGAATGTACGCCAAAGCGGTGCGTTCGTTAAACGCGTCATTTAACTCAGCCGCATTATTTACTTCAATGATCTTGACGCCCAGCATGCGAATCGCGTGGTCGTAGACGTTTCGCGAATACGCCGGAATGACCACTTCGTTTTTCAAGCCGGTGAGATCGGGCAGACGCTGCATGCGTTCCGGATTAGTGCCCGCCAGACAGGCCGCAGTGAAGTTAGTGAGCGCTGCACAACAGCCGGCCGTGACGATGCCCCAATCTGCGCCTGTAACCTCGGCAAGCCGTTTGCCGACGCCCTCCATGAGCTCGTCCATTTGGACATAGCTACGGGAAGCTTCGTCCATGGCGCGTTTCACTTCGGGGAGCGTCTCCGACCCAGTGATGATGGTGAAAGTGCCGCGTGCATTGATGACAGGGTTTACGCCGATGGCACGATAGAGTTCGCCTCCGGTGGCAGCCGCAGTTGTCGTATGCGCCGCGCTGGCGACGACTTCCGCTTTCGTTGCAGTTGCCAGACCGGACGCCGCAATGCCGGCAAATCCCCCTTGAATCAGCAGATCTCGCCGGCTGTAACCGTTTCGATTACGTAAGAACTTCTTTGAAACTTTCAAGGTAATCCGCCTTTGTTAACACTATACTCGCGGAACAGCCAACTATTGATCTCGGGAAACGCGCGCGGATGACCCTGCCGTGGCGGCGGTGGGTTTGCTTTCAAAAAACGGGCCTTTGCGGTACTTGAAGTTTTGCCAGTCTTCACCGGCCATGCCATTGCGGTCCCACACGACGTTGCCCTTGCGAAGCGTTAAATCACAGACGATCCGCTGTGTACCGCGTTTTCGCGCGCCAGCGCAATCCAGAAGCCCGAAATGTCCTTGCTCTACGCGCAATACCGCAATGTCGGCTTCAGAGCCAACATCCAGGTTACCGAGTTGCGGACGCTTGATCTCCTTTGCGGGCGCCGAAGTGGCCATGCGAACCACATCCGCCACTGACGAGCCCAGATCCATGAGCTGCGACATGACGTTGTCTATGGACTGCATCCCGGCGTTCATGTTTTCTTTGTGTAAGTCAGTGGAAACAGAATCTGGATAGAAGCGTGCTTTGTATGCGGGCACAGCAACGTACCAATAGAAGCTCGCCGATCCGTAGCCGATGTCGAAAATAATGCCGCGTTTGCGCCCTTCCCACATCGCAGGGTTCAACTCGCCATTGGCCAGCACTTCTTCTCTGTGCCCGGAGAAGCAGTGCGTATAAATGTCGCCGGGGCGCAGTTTCTGCAAGAAGAGGTTCTTGATGTTCCGGTCCGCTGTGATTAGGCCAAAATCCACCATAACCGGCAAATTCGTCATCTTGCCGGCTTCTACAGCTCTCTCGACCGAGTACCAGGCCGGACCTTTGTAGTGCGCCGACTTAAAGCCGACGATCAGAGAAGGATTGGCCTTCGCCATATCGGCGGCTGCTTTGGCATCCATCACCGTGGGATCGTCTTCCCGGCCCGTGCCCATGCCGGTTCCGACGATGTTCAAGAACGCCAACACGCGCGTGCTGGCCTTGTTTATAATTCGATCTCGAAAATCCGGAAACTCCCGCCAGCCGGTACTTCCGGCATCAACCATAGTGGTGACGCCGGCACGGAATGAAAAGCCGTCGGGGTCGACGCCTTCGCTGGGAACCGGCCCGGCTGTCTGAGGAACATCGGCCGGTAGAACGCAGCGTTGATAGAGGTGCGTGTGAATGTCGATCAACCCCGGTGTGACATATAGACCCTTGACATCGATCACTTTGCGCGCCGACGAATCCGCAATGCTGGCAGCCACACGCGCGATATGGCCGTTACTAACAGCGACGTCAGCGATGCCGTCCATCCGGTTTTTCGGATCAATAACGTGCCCGCCTTTCAAAAGCAGGTCGTATTGTGGCTGCGCAGCCAATAAGGCTGCCAGCCCAAACAAGCCGATAGCAGTTTTCAAAGGAACTCCCTTTGCGATAAGTCGGACGAATTATTAGAACAGCAGTTTGCCGCCAAACTGGATCACGCGATTCGGAACGTTCGCATTGAGTGCGCCGACTGTTCCAAACGCCGAGGTCCCGAACACTGCATTCGGATTGGCGAAGTTTACTTCATTGAACGCATTGAAAAGCTCGGCGCGGAATTGCAGCCGGAGCCGCTCCTTAATCGGGAAGTTCTTAAAGAACGACAGGTTCATGGCGAATAGCGGCGGCCCGTGCAGCAGATTGCGGCCAGCGCTCCCGTACTGGTACACGCCAGTTGGAATAAGCGCGAAAGTGGAGGTTGAGATGCAGTTCGAAAGATGACCGTCGCCGCAGTTCTCGCTTGGAGTGCCAATCAGGTTCGGCCGATAAGTGCCATTCGAATTCGTGTTTGCCGTGTCGCTTGAAACGGAGACGTTGAACGGAATGCCCGTCTGTATCGTCCAGATGCCATTCGCTTGCCAGTGAGCGAAAACCGTATTCAACACGGGATTCGAGTTCTGGAAAAAGGGAATGTCGTATACAAAACTAGTCTGGAAACGATGCCGGATATCCCAATTGGAGTTTCCGTAATCAAGTCTCCAATTGTAAGGATTCATCGGAGTGCCACCGCCGTTTGAGTCGCTGCTTACGTCGAGCGTATGCGACCAGGTATAGCTGCTCAACAACGTGATGCCATGCGTCATACGTTGCCGGAGAGTGATGCTCAATCCGTTGTAATTTCCAATTTCGTCGTTCTGGACTGTGCGAATCTGCCCAAATAACTGGTTGGGACGACGCGGCTGAATGGCGCCTGGGCCCGGCAACAAAGGCTGATTGTTGTAATAGCTCCGGTCCAAGTGATACATGTGCGAGCCAAGGTATCCAACGTCTAGTCCGCCGCCATTCCAGAGCTGCCGCTCGACATCCGTGCTCCACTGATTCGAACGTGCCGTAGGAAGATTCCAGTTGTCGGTTGTCATGTTGGTCAGCAATGGATACTTAATCGGGCCAAGCGCAAACGTGGGCGGTGCGCCTCCGCAAAACGGATTTGTGAACGAACAAGTTGGCGTCGTAGGAAGCGATGTATAAGTTTGCAGAATATTGAACGGCGGGTTTGCGTTTAAGAACGTAAAGCTATTGGTCTGGTTTGGATTGTAGTAGATGCCGAGACCGCCGCGAACAACCGTCTTTTCCGTCAATCGATAGGCGTAACCAATACGCGGCGCCCAGTCGTTATGGTTCGGGTAAATGAACTCAAAGCCCTTCACGGGCGGGTTCGCGGGCACCACCGCAGTTTGCTGCGCATTCAATTCCGTGGCGTTTCCATTCACTGTGTACGGGACGGTCGGCAATTCATAGCGAAGGCCATAGTTCAGCGTCAACTTGCGCGATACTTGCCATTTATCGAGAACGAAGAAACCATCGCGCCATTCGGCCACCAGGCCGCGTATCTCGGGACCGGCTGAAGTGTCGTTAGCCATGTAGCCGGTCATGAAGTCGGCTGGGGCATATCCGGAAAATTGTCCTGTGAACGTAAAAATCCCCTGCGGGTCGTTTGTCGCCTGACGGCCGGTTTCGAGCTTGCGAAATTCCACGCCCGCCATAATGTTGTGCGCTCCATGCGTCCAACTGAATTGGTCGGCGCCTTGCCACGTGGTGTCGTCCTGATACCAGTTCGTGGACGCGTTTCCGAGTCCTTGAAAGCCGGAAATCGACATCACCGGAATGCCGGGGTTATTAAATTGAACGTCACCCGTGAAACCGGGAATGCCCAATGCCGCGCCGGCACTCGTCAAATTGTTCACCGCAAAATAATTCAAAGAAGGTGAATTGAAGAAATTACGACCAAACCGCATGTCGTTCACAATGTTGGGCGTGATCGTCTGGGTGTAGCCGATGGCGTAGTTCGATATGTAGACGTTGGTGTACGTGTATTGGGTCACGTTTGAAGCGCCCGTCAGCAGATTCTCCTGCTGGCGCTGATATCGGAAGAACAGACGAGTTTTGTCGCCGAGGTTCTGGTCGATTCTGTCTACTGTCTGATCGGTGTTATTGTTGCTTGCCACGGAAGCGGCGTAGTTCGGTGTGAGTCCAGGAAGGTTTGGCGCCGGATAGTACTGCTGCAGTTTCTGAGAAACCGGTGATAGCTGAGACGCCGGAATCATGTTGCCTTGGTAAGCAACACCAGTGACAGGGTTCTTAATTGCAGTACTCACCCCTGAAAAGTTCCCCTGAAACATTTGCGGCGTCAAAATAGTAAAAACTTGCGGCGCTGAGCTAACCAGACGCAGCCCTTCATACGACCCCATAAAGAATGTCTTATTGCGGCCGTTATAGAGTTTCGGGATCACAATGGGTCCGTCTAGCTCGAAGCCGAACTGATTCTGCCGCAATGGGTTTTTGGGCTGTGTGGCCGGAAGGAAAAAGCCTCGCGCATTGAAAATTTGGTTTTGCACGAATTCGAGAAGCGCACCGTGAAACTGGTTTGAGCCGCTTTTCGTGATCATGTCGATGTGCGCGCCCAGGTACGCTCCGTACTGCGCCGAATAAGTGCCGGTTTGCACTTCGACTTCTGAAACAGACTCCACCATGGGCCGGTTGGGTGTCGTCGTGATCAGGTTGTTCATGATGCTGATGCCGTCCAGCGCCATGCTGTTCTGAATTTCCCGTGTTCCTGCGCCGATAAAATCTTCCCCCGGCGGAACGCCATTCGTCGCTTTCAGGCCGTTGATGACGCCTGGCGTAATGGTCGCCAGTTGCATGGGGTCGCGCCCATTCAGTGGTAATTCTGCCACTTGGCGAGTCGGAATCACCTGAGAGACAGTGGCGTCGTCTGTATTAATCACGGCTGCCCTGGCCTCTACAACCACCGATTGGGTAACCGTACCAACCTGGAGCGTGAAATCAGTTCGCACAACCTGATTAATCTCCACCACAATGCCCGTCTTCGTAGTCTTTTGAAAACCTGCGTGCTCCACCGTGATCGTGTATGAACCGATGTGAACGAAATCCATGGAGTAATAACCTAGGTCGTTCGTGATGGCAGTGTAGCTATCGCTTGTGCCAGTCTGCGTGGCTGTCACTTTCGTGCCGGGCACTACTTGTCCGCTGGAGTCTGTGACCGTGCCAACTAACGATGTGGTGGTTGCTATTTGAGCGTACCCGCCGCCGGCAAACAGCATGAAAACGAGACAAGCTCGATGTATGTTCACTTACCCCTCCTCAGAGATCGGACCCACGTTTATACTAGATGCGCGCAATTATACATGAAGAAAAGCTCTCTGCAAAATTTTCGCTACGCAATGCTTCGAAGAGCGACTATTGGGAGAGGCAATGTGTCAAGCTTCAACGTGAAGATCAGGTATCTCAATGTGGAAACCAAAAATCTGCGATTCGAAAAGTCTCATCCTTTTGCCGTTGATCTGGGCGTCTGTTTTCGCAATAAATTCGGAGGGCTTTAGCAAGGTGACAAATCAGGCGGATTTCCTGGTATATGTTGGCACCTATGGCGACGGTATCTTCGGTTATCGTTTTAATGCACATGACGGGAGCTTAAACCCGCTCGGACTGTTGGGAAAGATCGGCAATCCTTCTTTTCTTGCTGTCGATAGAGGCGATCGCTTTCTGTATGCCGTGAGTGAGGTCGCCGGAAATCAGAACGGAAATGTCGGGGCGTTCGCCATCGATCGCGGCTCCGGTGCATTGAAGCCGCTGAACACTGAATCAGCGGAAGGCAAGTCGCCCTGCCACGTCAGCGTAGATAAGACTGGAAAGATGGCGTTCGTTGCCAATTACGGCACGGGCGAAGCAGTTTCGTTTCCGCTTGATGCCGCAGGGAATCTAGGCCAGGCGCAAGTGATGAGCGCGCAAGGTTCTAGCGTTAATCCGGAACGCCAGAAGGGACCGCATGCGCATGAGGCTGTCCCGTCGCCGGACAATCGTTTTCTGTATGTGCCCGATCTAGGGCTCGATCAGATTCGTATTTACAAAATCGACACAGCCGCAAAAAAACTTACCCCCAATAATCCACCGTTTGCGAAACTGCCGCCGGGTAACGGTCCGCGTCACATAGCGTTATCTCCCGACGGAAAATTCGCATATGTAGTGAATGAGTTGAAGTCCGTGGTGACAGTTTTTTCGCGGAACCGCTCAACCGGCGCGCTTAATCAAACTCAGGAAGTCTCCACGTTGCCGCAGGGCTTTACAGGTGACAATGCGCCTGCGGAGATCCTGATGGATAACGCCGGCAAGTTCGTGTATGCATCGAATCGAGGGCCGGGCACGATTGCTGTTTTTTCCAGATCGTCCGGCAACGGCGCCCTGACCCAAATACAAGTCGCTGAAACCGGAGGCACAACACCTCGTGGCGTGGTAATCGACCCTACGGGTCACTTCTTATTTGCCGGCGACCAGAAGTCCAGCAAATTTGTTGTCTTTCAGATTGATGCCGGCGGAAAACTTACGCTCACGGGGAAGAGCTTCGACGTGTCATCGCCGGTGTCCTTCGTCTTTGTTCCAACAAGCATTAGCAAATAACCCCGCAAGGATGCATCTATCGCGCGCAGTTTTAGTGAGCTTTTGGGAATGCGCGTTCTACGATGGCTGAAGTGGGGAGTTTAACGACCCAGCAGTTGAGGCGCGTTGTGACCCTGGCTGCGCGGGCCCCGAGCGGGGATAACACACAACCATGGACGTTTTCCTGGGACGGCCAGATTCTTACCGTCATCTTTCATCCAGGTAAGGCTCGCCATGTTCTGGATGCGGGATTGTCCGGCGCAAAGATTTCACTTGGGTGCGTAATCGAATCGCTGTCGATTGCCGCAAGCGAATTAGCGTTCGGCATCGATTGCCAGTATTTGCAACTATCGGAAGACAGCCCCGGAGGCGCCGCACGCGTGACTTTCTTTAAAGACGGACGAAAACCAGATCGATTGTTAGATGCGATCGAGAGGAGGAACACGGATCGGCGACTATTTCAAAAAGGCGCGATGCCCAGCGAGGAATTGAAAGAAGTCTGGAAACAATTTGAGGGCAGGGACGATGTAGGCGTTCACTGTGCCGAATCGATTGATCCAGGACTGTTTGAGTATCTCGTTGCTGCTGAAAGCCTTGTGACGAAGCATCCGAAAATTTTTCCGGATACGCTGCCTTGGATTCGAGTGAGCGAAGAGGAGATCCGGCGAACGGAAGACGGCATGCCATGGCGTGGAGTGGGGGTGAATGCGTTTCAATATCCCTTCATTCGATTTGTTCGCGCGGTACCGAGCGCCTTTCCCTGGGTGAGCCGGGCAGGCATGGGAAAGAGTTACGGAGCTAGAGTGAAGCAGTTGCTGCGGTCATCAGCGGGACTATTTTGTCTGTCTGCGCGAAACAAAGCTGAATTAATTTTGATGGACACGGGACGGTTGGCGATGCGGTTGTGGCTGCGCCTCACTCAGCTTGGCTATGGCGTGCAACCGCTGACGCTTTCTTCGCTCTTGCTCTACAACGCAAAGATTGGTGTTCTGGATGCAGATAGCATGAAGCTTTTCGGCAAGCGATACGCGGAAGGAGAAAGCATTTTGCGGAAGGCATTCTCTATTCCAACAGACAACTTACCGGTCTGGCTGTTCCGAACCGGGCGTTCTTCACCGTTACCGGCACGCTGGTTCACGCTGCGTAGGTCTTTGGAGAACTCGCTCCAGATTACTTCCTAAAGGCAAGATATAACCGAATGATGATGAATTTGCATATCTATGTTGGTTGAGTCCGAGCCAGTAACGGGATTCGAGCGAGAGATTGCATTCTCACGCACGTTGGGACTGGTGACTCGCGATGAACTGACGGCTCTCGAAGCCAAAACGGTCGCAATCGCCGGCCTCGGCGGAGTTGGGGGAAGCCATCTCCTGACACTTACGCGGCTGGGCATCGGCCGCTTTCATTTGGCCGAGTTTGACACCTTCGGTTTGGAGAATTTCAACCGCCAAGCGGGCGCCAACATGTCGACAGTGGGCAGGCCCAAGCTGGATGTGATGGAAGAGGCGGCGCGTCAAATTAATCCCGAATTGCAAATCCGGCGCTTTCCTCGCGGGTTAACCGCGGAGAACATGGACGAGTTTCTTCGCGGCGTTGACATTTACGTCGACAGTCTCGATTTCTTCGCATTTAACATTCGATCGTTAGTCTTCCAGTCCTGTTACGAACGAGGAATTCCAGCTCTAACAGCGGGGCCGCTGGGAATGGGTGTGGCGTTGTTGATCTTCATGCCCGGCAAGATGAGCTTTGCCGAATACATCAATTGGAAGGACAGCGACACCGACATTGCCAAAGCAATCAAATTCCTGGTGGGCGTGGCCCCGTCATTACCCCACCGGCACTCTCTGGTAGACCGCAGCTATGTTGACTTACATGCCAGGAAAGGGCCTTCGACGCCTATGGGCTGCGAGCTGTGTGCGGGTTTCGCCGGGACTGAAGTGCTGAAGATTTTGCTCAAGCGGGGCAAAGTGCGCGCCGCCCCGCACTCGCTCCATTTCGATGCGTATTTGAATAAGTTGTATTCAAAGTACATCTGGCTTGGAAACCGCAATCCGGTGCAGAAGATCAAGATTGCTATCGTGCAACGAACGCTGGGCAAAAAGGGGCCAAACGCTTAAGTCTTGTTGCGCTCGCGTTTGCGCAAAAGCGCGAAGCCGAACGCCCCAATTCCGGCAGCGGCCAAAAGTTTGGGGGTAAGATCCAACGGCGCTGGCGGAAGATACCTAACTCCTTCTTCGTCTGTAATCGCCGGCTCGCGGACATAACGCCCGTGCGCCGGAATAGGAAAGTCGTCCGCCAACTTCTGCATCGCGTGCGCTTGCCCAAACATCGGTTTGCCGTGCCCGGCGCAAATCAGATCGGGTCGTAACCGGGCGAGTTGCTGGACGGAACTGTGTGCTTGCCTCCAATCGATGGTTGCCGGGGCTGGTGGACCACAAAGTTGAGGGCGCTGCATCACGGTTCCAAAGAAACTATCCAGATTCATTGTCGTGACAGCATCGCCTGCCAGCAGAACTGCACCCTCCGGTCGAAAAAACACTAAGTGACCTGGGGAATGACCTGGCGTGAAATGGCAGCGCCAGTCAGCCAGCCAGGGTGGCGGATGATTCAAATCCAGTTCCGCTAAGCGGTCACCCAGGTTGCAGTTACTTGCCGGCGAATATATACGGCTGAAGGTACTGAAAAAACCCGGCGCAGTGTGATCGAGAGGCGGATAGAAGGCGCGTCCAGTTAGATATGGATGCTCCAGGCGATGCGCATAAACTTTCACATTCCAAAAGTCTGCCAGCGCCGCGGCGCTGCCGACATGATCAACATGACCGTGGGTCAGGAGGATCCCTTGCGGAGGCGTTGAAAATCCGAATAGGGCTTCGGCCGCTTGTTTGATGGTGCGCTCATGACGTGGCGTAAGGGCGTCGACTAAGATCCAACATTTGGCGTTTCCCACTAGATACGCATTAGACATAAGAGTCTTGATGATGGCCACATCACGCGCGAGTTGTTCCATGGTATTTGGCTGGCGGGACGTTACTTGTCTTTGGGGGGCGGCATGGGCTGGGAGGTCGCGGCGTCTACTAAATAAACAACTAAATCATTCACGCCCTTATCCCCCAATTGAGACTCATAATTAGCTGGCATGATTGACGGCGCGTCATACTTAATGCGAGCTACTTCGGATTTATATAAGAAATGAAAGCTGCCATCTGCGGTCTGCATCTGGAGTGAAAAATTGTCTTCATTACGAAGCACGCCTTTGTACTCGACTCCCCCGCGGGTAGTTACAACAACTGTTCCGCGTCGCGGATCGCGGTTCTTATTTGGATTGAGTATAGCCTCCCGAATTTCCATTGGCGTGTGGGCGCTACCGTAATTGGATAGATCCGCTCCCAGAAAACCACCTTTGCCATTCATCATGTGGCAGGCTGAACAGCCGCCGCTGCCAAAGAACAGAACACCGCCATTTTCGGGATTGCCGGTCATCGTTCCTGCCTTTTCTTGGTCTTGCAGCAGACGCAAATACGTCACAATCGCATGCATCTGGTTTTCACCGAGTGATGATCCGAATGCGGGCATGCCCGCCGGCGGAATTCCATCTCGCACAACGTTAAGTAAGGCGCGGTCCGTCTGAGCTTTTATGTTCTCGTTTGTAGCAATATTTTGAGCGTGCTCGCCACCGCGCCCATCAAGTCCATGGCATGCGGCACACATGGAGTTGAATAACTGTTGCCCCGATTGTGGAGCCTGAGCGAAAACTGGAACCCAGCAGATTGCAATTGATAACAAGCGAAGCAATCCGGGCTGAACCATGTTCGCAACAATAGTGAGTCTACACTGGCCAACTTAGTGCATATCATGACAAGATGCATCGGGTTGGGCTCTTCGCGGTGGTGTGCGGCTGGCTGACGTTTAGCAGCATCGGCTGGACAAACGGTGATGATTCGCTGACCATATCCATCGACGTTCACTCATCCGACCTGATGATCTCGCCAAGCGGAGCGAATTGGCTCACTTATAACGGCGATTACACCGGCCGCCGATATTCGAGCCTCGATCAAATAAACCCGCAGAATGTAAATCAGCTCAGGGCGCAATGGGTTTTTCATTCGCGCAATTCGAATCTGCTTGAGGGCACGCCAATCGTGCTACACGGGCTTTTGTTTATGACCTCGGCGAATGACGCGTTCGCCATTGATGCGCGTACGGGGCGCACGGTTTGGCACTATTCGCGGCCAATTACAGAAAGACTTATAGACGATGCTTCCGCACATCACAATCGTGGTCTGGGGATTCTAGGTAACAGACTTTATATGGAGACGGACAACGCTCACCTGCTTTGCCTCGATGCGCGTTCCGGTCACCTGCTCTGGGATGTAGCTTATGCGCAAGGCAACAAAAACTATGGCGCGACCGGCGCGCCCCTGATTGTGAAAGCGGCACTATTGGCCGCATTGGGCTCGCCCTCTGCCGAACCAAGCCGAATGTGATCTACGCGGTATTGGATAACTTCAATCCCAAAACGAATAGTGCCGCGCCGAATTCAGGTTCTCCTCCTGCGCGCGACGTCGTGGGCGGCGAGGTCTATCGCACAGAAGATAGCGGAGCGACATGGCACAAAATGAATTCGGCAAATGAAGACGTGAGCCGAAAAACGGGTTACGCGTTTAATCAGATTCGTGTCGATCCAAACAACTCAGAGCACATCTTTATTACTGGATCTAACCTCATTAGCTCTGAAGATGGAGGCAAGACTTGGGCTGGCTTGGGGCGAGGCGGCCCCAGTGCTTCAGAACGTCCATTTCGCCGCGCCTTCGGTGATTTTCGGACGCTGTGGATCGATCCTCAAGATTCCGATCACATGATCGCCGGTTCGGATGGCGGCGTTTTTGTCTCCTACGACGGCGGCAGAACCTGTGATCATTTTTCGAACTTAAAGCTTGGCGAAGTCTATGCAGTTGGGGTGGATATGGAAAAGCCCTACAACATTTTTGCGGGCCTGCAAGATCACGAGTCATGGATGGGGCCGAGCAACGGACCGAGCGGCTCAGTAGGAATTGAAGATTGGAAGACCGTGGGAATCGGAGACGGCCAGTACAATGCCGCCGACCCAAATGGCCGGTACGAATACAACGATCAGGAATTTGGGCACGCGGTCAGAGTGGACCTGCAGGAGCGAACTAAAACTGTCATTGCGCCCGTTGCGCCCGCCGGCCGGCCGCCGCTGCGAATTAATTGGACCGCTCCATTAGTCTTATCTCCACACGACAGCAAGACTGTTTATTTCGGCGCCGAGATGGTGTTCCGCTCGCGAGACCGAGGTGATCATTGGGACATCATTAGCCCCGATTTGACCACAAACGATCCAAAGAAAATCTCTGGACCGCGTTCCGCCATTCAGCATTGCACAATCACTACGTTGGCCGAATCACCCGCACAAGTTGACGTGATCTGGGCCGGAACCGATGATGGCAAGGTTCAGGTCACTCGGGATGGAGGCCAACATTGGACGGACACCACCACTCATCTTGCGGCGGCTGGAGGGCCCCCAGATGCGTGGGTAACGCGTGTTTTTCCTTCCCGGTTTGATCCGGCTA
The DNA here is from genome assembly GCA_035652115.1 of Bryobacteraceae bacterium. Taxonomy (GTDB): domain Bacteria; phylum Acidobacteriota; class Terriglobia; order Bryobacterales; family Bryobacteraceae; genus Bog-105. Next base: position 15,819 of record DASREJ010000168.1, on the reverse strand, counting down.
CCGTGTACGTTACGAAGAGCCGCCGGCGCCAGGATGATTTCCGTCCGTTTGTCTTGCGCAGCACTGACTTTGGCGCCACGTGGACTATGCTGACGGACGGCTTGACCAACGATTCAGCCCCGAACGTCATTGCCGAAGATAAAGTCAAATCGAACCTTCTATTTCTGGGTACGGATAAGGGACTTTATGTGTCTTTTGATCGGGGAGGACACTGGGAGGCTTTCCGAGCTAATATGCCGCCGGCTCCAGTCCACGATCTGCTCGTGCACCCCAGGGAGGGCGATCTGATTGCCGGTACGTTCGGCCGTGGAATTTGGGTGACGAATATTGTCCCGTTACGTGAATTTCAGCCGGCGTTACTTACGGAAACCGCGCATCTGTTTGCCACTAAGCCATTCAGTGAGCGCAGAGATGTTGCCTGGGGAAATTACGCGCTCTACGGCGACCGCTATCCGGTGACACGCAACGAGCCGAACGGAATGGTCATCAGCTTTCTTCTTAAGAGCGTTCCGCAAGACGGAGTTCAATTGCAGATCACAGATGGGAGCGGCAAGGTGCTGCGGCATATCCGTGCAAATCCCAAAGCAGGAATAAACCGTTCCGTCTGGCTTCTGGATGATGACTCGGGAGCACCTGTTCCGGCTGGGGACTATACCATCAATCTGTTGGCCGGGGGACGAACTTTAAGCCAACCAGCTCATTTGCTCTCGCGAGCCCCGGAAGACTCTCCCCGTCCACGCCGGTTCCAGCGCGAAAGCACCGGTGCCAATGGATCGGAGGATGAGATACCGTAGGACCTTCAGTTTTGCTTGAACTTACTGTTCTTGGTGCCGTATCCATCACCGGACCGAAAAAGCTTGCACGGCCGGCAGGTTTTTGCGAGGCGTCTTCGATACAGTGTCAACTATGATTCAACCTGACAAGGTGACGACGGCATTTGAGTTGCCCGGCTTCCGGATAAAGCGAAATTTTGGCATTATTCGAGGGATTACCGTGCGCTCTCGGTCCATCCTCGGCACCCTTGGTGGTGCGCTTCACACCGTTGTTGGTGGCAATATTACCGCCTTTACGAAACTATGTGAAGCGGCACGCCAGGAAGCGTTCGAGCTGATGCTGACGCACGCCGCAGAAATCGGTGGGAACGCAATCATCGGTATGTCTTACGACGCGAACGAAGTCATGGATGGCGTGACGGAAGTACTGGCCTACGGGACAGCCGTGCAGGTTGAGCCGGTAGACCATGCTTGACGGTTAGCGTTTTACTTGTTTATGACAGAGAAAATCGAGGTTTGTATATTTTTGATTTTCTTGGTCGGGCCGCCGGGATTTGAACCCGGGACCTCTTGCACCCCAAGCAAGCGCGCTAGCCAGGCTGCGCCACGGCCCGAAACTCCTTCTCAAGTCTAGCGCAACGGTTCTAATTGGCTGTTTTCGCTGCGGCAGTGCGGTCCGCCACGATGGTGATCTCCATGTCGCCCGCAAGCTTGACCACTTCGTTTACCAGGCTTTTACCAAGCAGCCGATCGGCGCCTTTGCCAAGTAGTCGTGGAAGAAAAATCTGTCTGGCTTTGTGCGCGCGGGCGAAATCCACTAATGCCTGTGCGCGATCCGCTCCCGTCAGAATGCAGGTTTCGATGTGCATGTTGCGCGCAAAACTAAGATGACGCTCAACGGCGTCCCGTTTAGCCAGCGGCAGCCCCCGTAAATCGGGATGCTCGGAAATATATACTGCGAAGCAATCGGCATGAATGATGTCCGCCACACGTTTACCGCGGCGGATCACCATCGCTGTTGACGGATCGTCGCTGATGTAGATGACGACGGCATCATCAAGCTTCGGCGTTCGCGGCAGCAATGGTGTCCCCGCCTCTTGCCCCGGTAATTCTTCCGTTAGCTCCATCCGCTCTTCCACTTCGTGCGCTGTCTGCCTCAAAGCCATTTCACGCAACGCAACCAAAGTCGACTCCTTGAAAAAGTTCTGGAGCGCCGCTTGTGCCTTATCGGGCGGATAAACCACGCCACGCTCCAAGCGGTTCAACAAGGCGCGAGGTGTCAGATCTACCATAACCACTTCGTTGGCTTTTTTAACTACCCAATCGGGAATCGTTTCCCGAACGCGAACGCCTGTAATTTTGGTCATCTGATCGTTCAAGCTCTCCAAATGTTGAACGTTCATCGTTGTGATGACGTCAATACCCGCCTCCATCAGAAGCAGTACGTCTTCCCAGCGCTTTACCCGCGCTGACCCAGGAACATTCGTGTGAGGAAACTCATCGACAATGGCAACTTGCGGATGGCGAGCCAAAATTGCGTCCGCATCCATTTCTTCAAAGCTGGTCCCGCGATATGGCACGTGCTTGCGGGGAATCATTTCAATTCCCTCCGTCATGGCAATCGTGTCTCTGCGGCCGTGCGGCTCAAAGTACCCAATGATGACGTCAACGCCATTGGCTCTAAGATGCTGCGCTTCTTCCAGCATCTGGTACGTTTTGCCGACACCCGCCGCGTATCCGAGATAGATTTTTAGTTTTCCGTGGCCCGTCATCTGCAGCCGCTCGCCTAGGCTAGGATCACTCTAAACTTAAACCATGTGGGGCCGTTCGGGCATCTTCGCCCTGATTTTCGCAGGTTTTGTTTGCGGGCAAGAGTTGCACGTCTCTGGTCCGCGCATTCGAGCTCACATCAAATATCTAGCGGATGACGAACTGGAGGGGCGCGCCGTTGGAACGCGCGGCGAACAACTAGCGACCGATTACCTGGCCGGACAGTTGCGAATCGAAGGAGTTCAGCCGGCCGGAGACAACCAAACATATTTCCAAAGCGTGCCTATGGTGGGCGCCACAACGCTTCCGTCTGCGACGATGGTGCTCGTCGGGAGACGTGGCAAGGCGCCGCTGGTACTCGGCACCGAGTACGTAGGAACCGCGCTGTCGCAGCAGCAGCAAAATGATTTCAGTGCTGAGGCTGTGTTCGTTGGCCACGGTATCTCCGCGCCTGAATTCAATTGGGACGACTACAAAGGCGAAAACGTCAGCGGCAAGGTGCTGGTCTTTTTCACTAATGAGCCGCCTTCGGAAGATCCCAATTTCTTCGGAGGCCGCGCACTGACGTACTACGGTAGATGGACTTACAAGTTCGAGGAAGCAGCACGGCGGGGGGCAGTGGCGGCCTTGATTATTCACACCACTCCGACGGCTGGTTATAGCTGGGGCGTTGTCGCGGGGTCATGGGGGCAGGAGAACGTACAACTGAGACTCAAACGCGGCGACCAAGGATTAAGTTTTGCGGGCTGGCTCACGGAGCAGGCAGGCGCCAAGTTAGTCGCCGCAACAGGGAAATCCGTTGACCAGTTGCTCGCTTTAGCGAATCAAAAGGATTTTCGGCCAATTGATCTTGGTGTTCGCCTTACTGCACATGTTCCGGTGCAATTGCGACCCGTTATGAGCAGGAACGTAATCGGTCGCATTCCCGGCGCGGACCGCCAACTCACATCTCAAGCAGTTCTGTTTTCCGCCCATTGGGATCATCTCGGCATTGGCGTGCCTGTTCATGGAGACAACATTTATAACGGCGCGCTTGATAATGCAAGCGGCTGCGCCGTTCTGCTTGAAATCGCGCGCATCTGGTCCGCTCTGCCGCAAAAGCCAAAGAGGAGCGCGGTTTTTCTCTTCACAACCGCGGAAGAAGCTGGGCTGCTTGGGTCTCAATACTACGGCGAACACCCGGAAATTGCTGCCGTGCAAACAGCGGCAGACCTGAACTTCGATATGCTTTCGCCGTTTGGACCGACGCGAGACATTGGCGTTAACGGCGCGGAGCGCACCACCCTCTGGCCGCTAGTTCAACGCGCTGCGCAACGCATGCAACTTGATATCTCCCCTGATCCCGAACCAGAGCAGGGGCACTATTATCGTTCTGATCATTTTTCGCTTGCCCGCGCAGGCATTCCATCGTTTTCGATTTCTCCCGGAACCAACTACGTTGGTAAACCGGCCAAGTTCGGTCAAACGGCTTTTGAAGACTTCAACGCAAATCGTTACCATCAGCCTTCAGATGAATATCGCGACGATTGGGACGTTTCCGGAATGGAGCAGCTTGCCCAATTCGGAATCACGCTTGGACTCGATGTCGCGAATTCGCCCAAACTGCCGACGTGGAAAGCTGGCGACGAGTTTTTGCGCGCGCGGAAAGCGAGTGGTGTGCATTAGATTCGGTCTTCACGACACCACCTGAATTACCGTTCGGCGTTCATCCAGATGTCATCGAGCACATCCACTGATGTGGTTAAAGTTTGTCCGCCCGCAGTGAGCTTGACCATGTAACTGCCCGGCGCCAAAAGCGGGCCTTGTGGCGTTCCGAATCCGAACCCACCACCACCGCCGCCGCCTCCTCCGCCCGTTGCGGCGACAAAGGGAACTTCGGCGGCGCGTGCGGCGCGCGCCTCAGCAATTTGCTCGGGTGTCATAGGCGGCGCATTCGGATCGTCCGGCACCATTTCGGGCGGTCCGTTGCGACCTTCTCCACCCTCTCCGAAACCACGCCGTCGATTGGCCGCGCCCGGGGGCACGGGTCCGCGCATGTTCCATTGAAAGCTGTTCAGCCCTGCCTTGATGTCTACATCCATCGTGCTGACCACCTTGTTGTTCTGCAAAAACTCCACTTTGGTCTTGCCGATATCGGTCTTCGAGAGAATGTGGATTGCGGTTCCGCCTTGCGGATTACGGCCCACAAATTCGCGATTCGCCACATGCCGCTGCGCCTGAATATCGTTCTTCCAAAGCACGGCCGGACGCGGCTCGAACAAAGTGAGTTCCTTGTTTCCGGCATCTTTAAGATGCTCGAGAGGGCTGATGTCGTCCATGATCCAGAGCGAGCGTCCATGCGTAGCCACAATAAGGTCGTGCTCGCGCGGATGGATAAGAATGTCATCGACGCGAACGTGGGGCATATTGTTCATGAACGGCTTCCACGTCTTGGCGCCATCGAGACTCACAAATAATCCAAATTCCGTGCCGACGAATAACAAATCCGGATTGACCGCGTCTTCGCGAAGTGCATTGATGTTGCCCTTTGCAGGCAAGTCGCTTGCGACGTTCGTCCAGGTTTTGCCGTAGTCGACCGTCTTGAAGAGGTAAGGAGCCCAGTCATCCAATCGATGCGCATCGAGTGCGACGTACGCTGTTCCGGGATCGAAATGCGAGGGCTCGATCCGAGAAATCTGCACGTAGCCTTTCGGCGCGCCGGAGATGTTCTCGTACACATTTGTGAACGTCTCACCGCCATCCTGGCTAATTTGTAAATTGCCGTCGTCGGTGCCAATCCAGATGATTCCCGGCCGTGAAGGAGATTCGCGCAACTGCGTTGCGAGTGAACTTGCCGAATAGCCGTCGTGTTTCGCCACCATCGGCTTATCACCGGGCAAACCCATAATCGCCATCTCAGGTGACCAACGATTCAAGTGCTTGCTCAAATCGGTCGTGTTCATGGTCCAGGTGTCGCCTCGATTTGTAGACTTAAAGAAATACTGCGCAGCCATATAGATCACCGCCGGATTGTGTGGCGAAATTTCGAAAGGCGCATTCCAATAAAAGCGGAACGGATCGATCTTTTCCGGAGCATTAGACACGTTCGGTGTGCCGCGCCCGAAGAATCCACCGCCTCCGGCTTCGCCGCCCGCCTCAGCGCCAGCAGCTCCGCCTCGTTCTGCCGCACCTCGTCCGCCCCGCGCGCCAGCCTGTCCACTAGGTTGCGCGTTCGCTTGCTGCACGGCTTCCGCCGGGGCCGATCCCGCTGTTGGATTGCGGCTCTGGGGATTAGCCGGTGTGGGATTTTCGTTGGCCGGTCTGTTTGGTGATGGGGGCGGCGGTGTCGCCACAGTGGGCCGAATGAACTTCTGAGTGGCGGTTCGCAGATCGTGCCGGCTCATGTTGCCGTCTTGTGACTCGCCGTAGATGATGCTCCAATCTAGCGGGTCCTGGCGGGTATAAAAACCGTCGCCGCCCGCGACTGTATACCAATCGGTGTTAGCGCCCGCGGTGGTGGATCGAAGCGCGCTAGGTCCGCACCAGGCATTGTTGTCCTGCAACCCGCCGCAAACATAGTAAGGATGGCGCATATCAGCAGACACCTGATAGAACTGTCCCACCGCGATGTCGTTGTGATAATCCCAGGTGTAGCCGCCGTCGTTGCTAATATCCAAACCGCCGTCGTGTCCCACGGCGACAATACGCGGATCTTTCGGATTGATCCAGAACGCGTGATAGTCCGTGTGTGAGCCGGTCAGTCCCTTCCAAGTCTTGCCACCATCAAGCGACATCTGCGCCGGTGTGCCGCCGACAAACAGCTTCTTGTCGTTCATCGGGTCGACACGTATCTGGCTGAAATACGTCGGCCGCTGGTTTTGATTGCTCATGAAGGTCCACGTTTTGCCGCCATCGTCGGAGCGAAATACGCCGCTGCCGTTCGGATTTGGCGGCGAAGGATTGCGCCTTGCACCCGGACCGCCAGTGCCACCCTGACCACCAGTTCCGGCCGCACCGGCCGCTTCAGTGGTAGCGCCCGCTTCTCCAGCAGGGCCTGCAGATTCGCCTTGAGCGCCACCTCGGCCACCCACCGGCGCGGGGCCGCCTTCAGCGGTGGTGCCGCTACCGGTGCCTGCGCTGGCTCCCGCTTCTACTTGCGCGTAAATGATCCGCGGATTGGCGCGGAAGATTGCAATCGCGATGCGTCCGTACATGCTGTCCTTTGGTTTCGGCCAACCGGGTCCATCGAGCTTCACCCAGTTGTCACCGCCATCGGTCGATTTCCAAAGTGCGCTGTCCGGACCACCGCCGTTGTAGCCCCACCAGGTGCGGCGGCGCATGAATGACGATGCGTAGACGATGCGCGGATTCTGCGGATCGATCGCGACATCGTTAAAGCCGGTATCGTCGTTGATGTATTTAAGGTTCTTCCAGTTCTTCCCGCCATCGGTTGATCTGTAAAGTCCGCGCTCCTTATTCGGGCCGAAGAGGTGACCGACTGCGGCCACAAAGACAACTTTCGGATTCCTGGGGTCGACAGCGATGCGATTAATCGACTGCGTGTCTTCGAGACCCAGATGATTCCAGGTTTTGCCGCCGTCCGTCGTTCCCCAAACGCCGTCGCCGATCGACGAACTCTGGCGATTGTTTGCTTCGCCTGTCCCGACATAGACCACATTCGGATCCGAGGGTGCGACGCCAATTGCGCCGATGGACTCATTCGGCATCTGATCGAATAGCGAATGCCAGTGATTTCCGGCATCGGTAGATTTCCATACACCGCCCGTTGCAAATCCGATGTAGAGCAGCATCGGGTCTTTCTCTGAGCCTTGAATATCGTCCAGCCGGCCCATCATGACGGCAGGTCCAATAGAGCGAAACTCGAACGAGTGCAATATCGGATCGGTGGACATATTGATCTTCGGCGCGGGAGGCCGAATAACGGCCTGGGCCCAGATGAGCCCCGCGACAGCTAAGCATCCTGCGGCAGCGGCCGGCAGAATCATTCGGCGGCCAGATGGAAGCCGGAACGGCATTCTGTGTTTTCTCCTGAAGTTTTTTCGCCGTTTCCGGCGGCAAAATATTCGTCTACTACTAGTAGCGTTGATAAGAAAAGGCTGGAGCAACCGCCAGAAGGTTACAGGAAGGTTGTTTTATTCAGAGATAACAGCGTGGTTAGCCCAGGCCGGCAGCCTGTGCTGCATTCACGGCAGCCCCGATCACAGCCACGGCTTCGCCGCCCGGAACAACTTCTATCGAATAGCTCTGCAATGGGCTCAGCTTAACCATTTCATGCAGATATTCGGAGACCAGTGTTGGATTGACGAAGCGTGAGTTTGGCCCGGTAACGAAGAACTTGCCAGCTCCATCCAGGTGGATCACTGTGGCCGTAGCCGCGGCAAGCGCTCGATGCCAGAGCTTCACAAAATCGACGCAACGTCCTTCACCCTCTTGGGCATGTTCGAAGATTTCATCGGGTTCCAGATCCATGAAGCGAAGCCGCATTGCGCGATGCCCCATGATTCCTTCCAGATGCCCCGTGCCACCGCATCCGCAATAACGTTCTTTAGGATCGAGACTTACGACCGAATGACCGGCTTCCCAAACGCCATCCTGAAACGGATATCGGCCATAACCAATACCTGTGCCGAGCGTCCATACCCGAATCAGCCGATCCAGGTGTCCGCGCTTTGCCGCAATCCCGGCGGCCATGACATCCGCGTCGTTAAAAACCGCCACATGCAGTCGGCTTCCGAAAACAGGCTTCAACGCCTCACTCAGCGAGGCCTGCATGTTGAAACCCTTAAACTGCACCAGATTCGGCGAATCCTGCACATAGCCGTTCCGGACAATGCCCGGCATTCCGATGCCCAGGTAGGCAGGCGTGTCCGACAGTTGTAAAGTTCGGATTTGCTGAACGAGCCGCTCGATGATCTGCTCGGCAGGCACCCCCTGCAATGAGTCCTTGATTGCGGAGTCTTCCGGGTCAACGCAAACCAAGCCGGCGACGTCGGTGTCTGAGACGGCAGCGCATGCCAATCTCTCGGTAATAAGAACGCCAATACCCAGTGCCATTTTTATCCCCGCTAGCTCCGGGACAACTTATTCAATCCGTTGAAAGCTGCCGCCTTGTAGCATTCCGCAAGAGTTGGGTAGTTGAACACTGTGTCCACGAAGTAATCGACCTTGCCGTTGAGAATCAACACCGCTTGACCGATGTGCAGCAACTCCGAAGCTCCTTCTCCGATGATGTGAACACCCAAAAGTTCGTGAGATTCCCGATGGAAAATCAGCTTCAACCGTCCCGTCGTATCCCCGCGGATCTGCCCACGGGCGATCTCCCGATAATATGCTACGCCCACTTCGTAAGGCACGTCTTCGTCGGTAAGTTGTTCTTCCGTTTTTCCGATGAATGAGATCTCCGGAATTGTGTAAATCCCAAACGGAAAATAATTCGGATTCGATGACACCGGCTTGCCAAAGGCGTGTGCAGCGGCAATGCGGCCTTGCTCCATCGATACCGAAGCAAGACTGGGGAATCCGATAACATCGCCAACGGCGTAGATGTTCGGATTCGCAGTTTGATAATACTCGTTCACGGCAATGCGCCCGCGGTTGTCGGCTTCCAGCCCCGCGGCCCCCAGATTCAGTTCGTCGACATTACCTTGACGGCCCACTGAATAAAGCAGCGAGTCGCCCGTCACCTTCTTCTTGCTCTCCAGATTCGCCACGACGCCTGAGCCGTCCGATGTTTCCTCGACGCTCGAAACTTCTTCGTTTAGCCGCATGGTCACGCGATGATCGCGCAGGTGATAAGACAGCGCCTCAACAATTTCTTGATCGGCGAATTCCAACAAGCGAGGACGTTTCTCAATGAGCGTCACACGGACGCCCAGTGTCGCGAACATGCAAGTATATTCGACGCCGATAACGCCGCCGCCCACGACGATCAGCGTTTTGGGCACGCCCGGCATATCGAGGATTTGATCGCTGTTGATAATGGTTCGCGCGTTGATCGGTACTTTCGGCGATGATGCCGGCTTGGTTCCGGTAGCAATTACTATCTTGTCGGCCGTAATGTCGACAGTGCCGCGCGTATTCGTGACTTGGATGGTTCCCCCATCCTTGAAGCTGGCAACGCCGGTTAAAACTTCAATGCCGTTGCGCGAAAGCTGCGCTTGCGTAACATCGATTTCCGTCTTGATGACGTGTTGCACGCGAAAGGCAAGATCCGCCATCGTGATCTTTTCCTTAACGCGATAACTGACGCCGTAAATATTCTGATAGTTGTAACCCGAGAAGTGCAGGACGGCCTCCCGCATTGTCTTACTCGGGATGGTGCCGGTGTTGATGCAGACACCGCCGATCAATTCACGCCGTTCTACAAGCGCTACGCGCTTGCCGCCTTTGGCGCCCTGAATCGCTGCACGCTGGCCCGCCGGACCAGAGCCAATCACTACCAAATCAAATTGAGGCATGGAAGATTGCGGTCAGCGGCGGAAACACAGTTGCCGTGTGGGATCGATTGAGGGACAACACATCGAGTATATCCCTCAACACCATGTGATTCGATTGAATATTGAGTTACCCAGCATTGGGTTTTTTCTGAGGCCGCGATGGCCAGCCGATCCTTTATACAATTTCGGAACGACGGTGAGCTAAATTATGAATGCATCTAACTGAGCATTCCGAGGAGAAAAATCATGGCTGACATCAAGGATTCTGACCTGAAGGATCTAATTCAAGGATTACAGGAAGATCTGTCGCGCGAATACCAGGCAATCATCGCGTACACCGTCTATAGCAATGTTCTGAAAGGTGCGCAGTGGATGAACATAGCCGGCGAACTTAGGAAGCACGCGCTCGAAGAGTTACAACACGCCCTCATCATCGCCGATCAAATCGACTACCTGGGTGCAGTGCCCAACGCCACACCCGAGAAAGTGAAGTTGTCGGATAAGGCTGAAGAGATGCTGCGCTTCGACCTGGATAACGAAACGAAAACGATCAAGGCGTATCGCAAACGCGTCAGGCAGGCTGAAGCGCTGGGGCACTACGCATTAGCCGAGCAAATTCGCAAGGTCATCTCGCAGGAGCAGGAGCATCAGCACGACTTAGCGACTGCGCTGGGCATCGACGTGCCAAATATTTTGGAAGAAGGCGCCTAAGAAAATCAGCAGATGGGTTGATTGAGAAGTAAAGATCTTGATTGTCGCTCAAATCGCGATCACAGAAAGAGATCCTTCCCACGGAGGAAATCGTGCCTGAACCTCACATGCTGACACGGCGCGAAACCCTGACAGCTTTGGCGGGTTTAGCAGGCTCTGCACTTGGGGCAGCCGCCGGGGCGCAGGCGCCGAATGTCATTTTCATTTTGTGCGATGACCTTGGCTACGGGGACCTTGAACTTTACGGCTCCAAAATAAAGACGCCCAATTTGAATCGAATGGCGGCGGAGGGCGTTCGATTTACTAACCTTGATTCGGCGGATCCCGTCTGCTCGCCATCGCGCTCGGCTCTGCTTACCGGACGGTATCCAACTCGCGTCGGAGTTCCGCGCGTATTATTCCCGCAAGATCCCGGCGGTTTAGATCTTGATGAAACGACGCTGGCGAACGTTCTGAAAAATCGCGGATATCGAACCATGTGCGTGGGCAAGTGGCACCTGGGCCGCCCGGTTCGATACTTGCCCACAAGCCGCGGGTTTGACGAGTATTTCGGCATCCCGTATAGCAACGACATGACCCCCCGCGTGTTAATGCACAATACGGATGTGATTGAAGAGCCGGCAAATCTAAATACGCTGACGCAACGCTATACCGAGCGGGCCACGCGTTTTATTCGCGAATCCGGCACAAAACCGTTCTTCCTTTATTTCCCGCAGACTTTTCCTCACATACCGCTGGGCGTCTCGACGCGATTCCGTGGTGCATCGGGCCACGGCATGTATGGCGATGTGGTGATGGAACTCGACTGGAGTGTTGGCGAAATGCTGCGCACGTTGAAAGAAGCCGGCGTGGATAAGAACACCATCCTGATGTTTTCGAGCGATAACGGCCCTTGGTATCAAGGCAGCCCAGGGCGATTGCGCGGCCGCAAGGACTCGACGTTTGAAGGCGGCGTTCGCGAGCCTTTCATTGCGCGCTGGCCGGAAAAGATTCCGGCCGGACGTGTTTCGAATGCGGTCGCGTCTCTGATGGACGTGTTTCCCACCATCACGAAATTGTGCCATGGGCAACTGCCATCCAAACCGCTGGATGGCATCGACATTTGGCCCTTGCTGACCTGTCAACGTGATTCAATCGAACGTCCACCGCTGCTTTATTTCAATCTGTGGAACTTGCAATGTGCGCGCTGGATGAATTGGAAACTTCACGTGGCCCGATATAATACCGCGCCATACGTTCCGCCGCCGGTTGGCGGAGTGCATAATTACGTGCTGCCGCATCCGGAACTGTACGATCTAGCGACCGATCCGGATGAAAGCTATGATGTGGCGGCGCAGCATCCGGACGTCGTGCAAAAGATTCAAGCAAAGATCGATCAAATGATGCCGACATTCCCTCAACAGGTACAGCAGGCTTTTGCCGAAGCAAAGGCGCAGAAAGTGAATCCGGCAACACCTGCCGGATCCTGGCCGCACGCCGTTAGATAAGCGTTTACTGTCACCTCTTCTTCTTTCTTGATTTTTCTCGTTTGCCCTTGGACTTGGGTTTGCCCGGGTCTCGCAAGGTTTCGGCCGTGCTGCGCACGGCTGTCGTGAGGTCCTTAGCCGAGAGGGCACTCGCCGGATCGATGAGCCATTGGACGATCAGTCCTGAGAGAACTACATGAAAAAATGTACCGAGGGTTCTCGCCGTCCGTTCCCCGACCGTGCTCTCTTCCCGATTGAGGAACATCGCCGCCAAGCCAGTGCGCGCCTTGGGCAAATTGCCTGCGAGAAACGCGCGTGTGGCGGGTTGGCCGATCATCTGGGTGAATATTTCGAAGTTGGCAATCCAGAGTGGGCGATGAGTTTCGAAAGTTGCGATTAGCTTTGCCCACGTAGCTTCAAATCGTTCCGCTGGCGGGACATCCCGCGGAACGCTGGCCTGCAGGGTTTTTTGAAGCTCCTGATCCCATTCGCCAAACGCCAACAGAAGCGCTTCGGTAAGGAGCGCCTCTTTGGAAGCGAAGTGGTACCCGATAGCAGCGAGGCTGACCCCCGCGGCCGAGGTTATGTCGCGAGCCGTCGTGTGCGCATAACCTTTTTCGAGCAGGCATTTCTTGGCCGCTTGCAGTAGCGCGTCACGGTTTCCCATAAAAAAAGCTTATCTGGGGCGGAACAAACGTATCAGACATTCGTATAAGACGAATGTCTAAGACAGACGTATAACTACTCTGCATAAGTAAAGGAAAGCAGTTATGAAGAATCGAAGCATCTTGATCTCAGGAGCGAGTATCGCGGGGCCGTCGTTGGCATTTTGGCTCAGCCGTCACGGTTTTCAGCCGACGATTGTGGAGCGCGCGCCGGCTGTGAGACCGGGCGGGTATGCGATCGATTTTCGGGGAGCGTCGCTTCGGGTGCTCGAACGCATGGGGTTGCTGCAGGAGGTGCAGCGAAGGCAAACGAGAGTCGGCGCGATCACGATTGTAGATCGCAATAACAAAAAGGTGGCAAGTATGCCGGATGGATTTACGAGTGGCGAACTCGAAATCTTACGCGGCGATCTGGCTGACGTCTTCTATCAGGCTACGCGCTCAACGACCGAATATATTTTTGATGACAGCATCGCGGCGATGAAAGAAACGGAAGATGGGGTGGAGGTGCAATTTCAAGGGGGCGGACAACGCACGTTCGATTTAGTCGTGGGCGCCGACGGCTTACATTCCAAGGTGCGATCTCTGGTGTTTGGCGAGGAAGAGAAATTCGTACGTTATCTCGGCTATTATGTCTCGATCTTCACGATTCCAAACTATCTTGGTCTCGACAGGAAAGGCCTCTACTTTGGCACGCTGGGCAAGAAGATTGGGATATTCAACGGAGGCGACCAGCGAAAGGCGACGGCGTCGTTCTTCTTTGCGACTGAGCCGCTCCAATACAGCCGGCATGATATTGCGCAGCAGCGGGAGATCCTACGCGATCACTTCCAGCATGAAGGCTGGGAAGCGCCTCGATTGTTAGAGATCATGGACGGTGCGTCAGACTTTTACTTTGACTCCGTGAGCCAGGTCAAGATACATCAATGGTCCGCCGGACGCAGCGTCTTACTGGGGGATGCGGCGTATTGCGCCTCGCCGCTTTCTGGCATGGGAACGGGCATGGCAGTTGTCGGAGCGTACATCCTGGCCGGCGAACTGTCGCAAGCAGACGGAGATTACACGCTGGCGTTCGAGCGATATGAAAGCTTGATGCGGGATTTTGTCAAACGCGGCCAAGGCATCGCGGATGGAGGAACCGATTGGTTTGTGCCGCGAACGCGCTTTCGGCTTTGGCTGAGTAATCAGATGTGGAAGGTGCTGCCGTACACGCCTTGGAAAAACATGATGATCGATGTGCCTCTGAAAATCGGAAACTCGATTTGCCTCAAAGAGTACTGATGCCGTGCGTGCATGTCAGCGTGCTGGCGTTGTTTGTTGGGCGTGACGATCGGCGTCGGCCTCAAGGGCGCGGAACGACGGGATCTTTCGCATGCCGTTGAACAACCGGTCATTTAAATCGATCCGGAACTGGGGCGGAGCGTTGCTCAAAACAACCGCTCTCAAGTGCGGAATTGCTTCTTCATATCGCTTCGCCTTCACCAGCGTGCGCGCAAGGTTGCCTTGCGTCTCCAACGTGGACGAATGAGTTGGGCCATATGCTTTTAGGTGGCTGTTTAATGCTTGTTCGAGAAGAGCGGTGCCTCCTGCTAGATCGCCCAAACTGACTCGCAGGGTTCCTAAGCTCTCGGCAACATCCGCGGTGCGCGGGTTGTCTGAGCCCAACGATGTCATGCGAATTCGATAGGCGTCCTCTAAGAATGGCAATGCACCCTTCAGATTTCCTTGCGCAACCAGATTGTTTCCGAGACTGTGCTCCGTGTATGACACCTCCGGATGATTCGGCCCATAGACGGTCTTGAGAATGGAGAGCGAGCGTTGCAGCAATTTGGCAGCCTCGTCGTATCTCTTTAGCGTCTTCAAAGAAACCGCAACGTCCTGTAACGCGCTTGCCGTGAATGGATGGTTTGGCCCGTAACCGTTTTCAAAAGCCTCCTCGGCCTTTCTGAAAAGCTCGAGCGCTCCTTCGATATTGCCTTTTCGATCTTCGACGAGAGCGATGCCACGTAGGCTTCGCGCCACATCAAGCTGAAATTCGGGGCCTAGTGTCTGTTGTATGGCCAGGGCTTGTTGATGTGCCGCTATGGCCGCGTCGTAGTGGTCGCTTACGCCTTCGACAGAGCCCAGTTGATTGTAGGCTTGCGCCACATCACGGTGATTTTCGCCGAGTATGCGTCTGCGAATCGCGAGTGCCTGCTGAAAGAGGCTACGGGCCCGGTCCATGTGCCCAAGCCGTTGTTCGGCGTGGCCGAGTTGGATGAACGCGGCTGCCGTCTGCAGTTCTCCATCACGGCCAGGAGCATGCGGAAAAGTGAGCGATTTCTCAGCGAAGCGCTTGGAGTCCCGATACTGTCCAAGCGCGTCATACACTCTGCTCATGGTGGTGTAAAGGTCTGCCTGCACCGACGGCTGGCCCTTCAGTTCTGTGTCTATGGTCGCGACGCCATGTTCCAGCAGTTCCCTGATCGTAGCCGGCTTGCCTGGAGTCTGCTGACGGGTGGGAAGCGTGAACAGTTGAACCAGAAAATCCGAGACTTGTCGCGAGGTGGTTGCTTCCTGTTTCGCAACGCCGTCGGCTTGCGTTGCACGAACAAAGCCGACGGCGGCAGTTACTGCGCCTGATGCGAGCGCAAAGGCCGCGACTGAAGCGGCCACCACCTGCACTTTGTGCCGTTGAACAAACTTGCGCAATTGATAGGAGAGGGTGGGCGGATGCGCCGAGACGGGCACTCCTTTCAAATAGCGCCGAAGATCTTCGGCGAGGGCTTCGGCAGTTTCGTAGCGGCGGCGGCGATCGACTTCGAGCGACTTGATGACGATCCAGTCCAGGTCGCCTTCAAGTTCGCGCCGCAGCCCAGTGTTCGTCGTCCCTCTGGCGATTGAGGCATCGGTCCCGGATGGCGAGACGCAGATGCGCATACTGGGACGGGAAGCGCGAAGCTCGCCGTTGGCCAACGCGGCAAGGAATCGAGCATAGCCAACATCTTTTGGATCGGCG
>DASREJ010000167.1:0-7175 GCA_035652115.1 Bryobacteraceae bacterium | reverse complement strand
GCACTGTCCTCAATTTCATCGTTTTGTTTCCTCTTGTGTATCTGCTATGGCCGCCAATGGGTGTTGCGGTTACTGGAATCATCGTTAACGTTTTTGTTGCAATCGTCACTTATGCTTTTTACCGCAGACATGCTCGTCCCTCGTTGGAAGTCGTGGCAATTTGAATCATTTTGAAAGCTAGATGAGTTTTTTTGAACAAATTTCGCTGAAAGTCCGCCGAGGAGAGGGGCCGTTCTATGGCGGTATTCGAAAGGTGGCGAAGGGACTGTTGCATTCCAACCTGCCGCTGCCAGGATTTCTACGCCCTGTATATCGCGTGCTGTACCATCTACACTTCCTTGTACTTTATGCGTTCCGTTGGGCCCTTAATTATTTCTACCGGGAGCCTGCCTTTCGTAGCCGCTGCACGAAAGTCGGCAAGAACCTGCACATGTGGCTGATGCCAGATGTCACTGGTCATGTTGAGATTTACATCGGCGATAATGTTAATCTTTTTGGTCACTTAGGGATCATGAGCGGGCGGATTTTTGAAAATCCTAAATTAATCATCAAAGATGGCGCCGATTTGGGCCACAATGTCACAATTTCAGTCAATAAGGAAGTCGTCATAGAAGAAGAAGTTAATATTGCGTCTTATGTTCGAATTTTGGATAGTGACGCACATCCGCGTGACCCGGAGCAGCGAGTAGCTGGGTTGCCGCCGCCTCCAGACGAAGTGAAGCCGGTAAGAATCTGCCGGTATGCCTGGGTTGGACAGGGCTCTTACATCATGAAGGGCGTCACTGTAGGGCAAGGCGCTGTGATTGGAGCGAACAGTGTCGTCGTTACGGATGTTCCTGCTTATTCCGTGGTTATGGGAAACCCCGCTCGGGTCGTTGTTAAGGACGTGCGAACATCTGTGGCACAGCCGAAACAGCCGACAGAGATAACGGTATAAGCGCCTTACTTGACGCAGATAAACCGTGTTGCCTCGGCAAACGTGAGGGCCAGGAATTTTGCGGGCCCAAACTGCCTCGCGACGCGCACAACCTGCTTGCGAAATCCGGAACTTACATATTGTTCATTAGCGGCATCTACGCGATCAAGAATACGGCGGAATCCAACACGCCTAAATTCCCTTCTCAAACCACTGTGCGTGAACTGATGAAAATCAATGCCAAGCTTCATAATGTCCGGCCCATGTACGCGTTTGCGCAATCCATAACGCCAGGAATTCGGCATCCATCCGTAAAGAGGAACGCCCGTATATTCGCCCGAGGTGAAGCTGAACTTATTTGTCGATTCGAAAAACATTACACCGCCAGCTTTTAAGGTGTTATATACCTTACGAATTCCCCGGCGCCAATCCTCCACATGCTCGAATACGGATGAGGCAATTACAACATCGTAGAAATCGGGCGGCAGCGGATAATCCTCCAAATTTCCAAGTTCAATATCGGGCTCGATGCCGTACTGCCGACCAGTTTCATAAGCCAAATCAATCAGTTGTCGGCTAATTTCTAAACCTTTGCATCGGAGCCCATGCTGCTTGCAGATGAGCGGAAACCACCCTGTGCCTGTGCCGATCTCGAGAATCTCCGTCTCAGGTGTAATGTCCTTAATCGCCTGGATCGGTCTGAGATAGCTCTCGAAACGTGGCAGCTTATCTTCTAACGAGGTGTTTCGATGGGTATCGATATATCTCGAAACATCCGAAAGGGTATCGTGGTAGATCTTCATCAGCTACTTGCTTCATCGGCGTCTGGCGGATGCAACTGAAGCTCGGGTCGAGGTCCCGCGCTAAAGGATATCATGTGACAACCATTACGCGACGAAAGACTACCGCCCGACATCCCGACTTTCGAACGTGGCTCTGCCGAAAAGGGAAAATGTAAGAAGCGAATGCGACAAATCATACGCAAGGGAATAAAAGACATTCTGGTGGAGGAACTGCCGGATCCGATAGCTACGCCGCATCACGTTTTAGTCCGGCCTGTATTCTCGCTCATTAGCAGCGGGACTGAGACAGCCAGTATTCACCACGAAGGTGTACTCAAAGAAGTTGCCGACAATCCCTCCCATATCCGAAAGGTGTTGGATGTGATGAAAGTCAATGGGCCTGTCGCGACCTTGCGGGAAGTGCGTGCAAAGTTCAGCGAATATGCCCCTCTGGGGTATTCCGGGGCGGGTATCCTTGCTGAAAAGCACCCCACCGTGACCGATCTGGAGCCGGGCGACCGCGTTGCATATGGCGGTGAAGGAACTGGTCATGCGGAAACGATCATTACCGGTAGAAACCTCGTGACGCGCGTTCCCGCAGAAGTAGGACTAGATCATGCGTGCTTTGCAACATTGGGTAGTATCGCGCTGAATTCTGTGCGGATCGCAAACATCGGGTTGGGTGACCGAGTGGCTGTTATAGGCCTGGGTCTCGTGGGACAACTAATTGCACAACTTGCTCGTCTTCAAGGCGCCGTTGTGATTGCCACAGATCTGAAACACGAACGAGTCGAGTTGGCGGGTAAACTGGGTGCGCAAGAGCCGATTTTTGGTGGGGGATCGTTAAAGGAACAGGTCGCAACTGTGACAGACGGAAGAGGCGCGGATTGCGTGATGATCGCGGCCGCCTCTAAATCGGCGATGCCCTGTAAGCTGGCCGTTGACATCTGTCGTGACCGCGGAAAGATTGTCGTGATCGGCGCGGTAGACATGAGCTTCACCTGGAATGACATGTACTTGAAGGAGATTCAGCTCTTCATGTCCCGCGCCTACGGTCCGGGTAGCTATGACCCGGCTTACGAAAAGCAAGGGCGTGATTATCCGTTTTCCTATGTACGCTGGACGGAAAACCGCAATATGGGCGAGTTCCTGCGGCTTGTAGGCCGCGGGGACGTCGTGCTCGATCCGCTAGTTACCCATCGCTTCGATCTGAGCGAAGGCCCCACCGCATATTCGACCATCATGGACCCGGCCTCGAATAGTCTTGCCGTGCTGCTCCGCTATGAGACGGAGGATACACGCGAATCGGCCAATCAGTTTATCCCCCGGCACACCGTGATGATCAAGAACGACCAAAAGCCGAAGGACAAGGTCGGAGTGGCTCTAATTGGAGCCGGAAATCTAGCCCGCTGGGCACATTTGCCGGAGCTTCAGAAGAATACTCACGTTAGCCTGCGGGCGATTCATTCTGCGAGCGGCGTGCGGGGTAAGAGTTACGGAACTCGTTTTGGCGCGGCTTATTGCGCGACGGACTACAAACAAATCCTAGATGACCCGGACATTGATGCCGTGTTTATCACTAGCCGCAATCAGTATCACGCTTCACAGGCGTTAGAGGCGCTTAGAGCCAGTAAACACGTTTTTGTAGAGAAACCCATGGCACTTACGGAAGAAGAAGCGCGCGATCTGGTCCATGCGGTTCAGGAAAGTAGGAAGCATCTAACCGTCGGATTCAACCGCAGGTTCGCTCCGCTGTATAAACCTTTAAAGAGCCATCTCCAGAAACGCGCATCTCCCGCCATTTTGCAATGTCGCATCAATTCTCCCGGCATTTCCGGCTCGTACTGGATGGCTGACCCATCGATTGGCGGAGCTATTCTCGGCGAGGCGTGCCACTTTGTGGACCTCATGTTCTGGTTGTTGGAGAGCGAGCCAGTATCCGTTTCGGCCTATTCGCTGCCGACTGACAGGAGTGATCCGGTAGGCCAAAACAACATGGTTGCCTCTTTTCTCTTTGCGGACGGCTCAATCGGCAATCTCACTTACTGCACAGTTGGCAGCCGCACTTCCGGAGGCGAACGGGTCGAGGCCTACATTCAAGGACTTGGGCTGATAACCGAAGATTTCAAGCGGCTGACAATTTCGGGAGGCATTCGCACCACGCGCAAAAAGGCCTTCGCGGAAAAAGGTTATGGAAGTCAGATAGAAGAGTTTATCTCAGCACTGCGCGAGGGAAAACCGCCAGCGGTTAGCGTTACAGACGGCGCTCGGTCTACCATCGGGTGCATCCGCATGCTCGACTCTGCAAGGGAGCAGTCGCCTAAGGCGATCGATTGGGAACGTGTCGTCAGTTAGCATCTCGGCGCCGGAAGAAACCGGCACCGAACCATCACCGTCGAACGTGAGGCGGGCCATTCGCGTCCTCCTAATTGCACCGTCTCTCGACATACTCGGCGGCCAAGCGGTGCAGGCAACCCGCTTGATGGAAGCGCTGGGTAAGTTTCCTGGACTGCGGATGAAGTTTTTTCCTATCAATCCGCTTCCTCCTAAGCCGTTTCTGTGGATTCGGAACATCCCATACCTGCGAACGCTAGTGACGTTTGTTCTATATACGGTACGGCTTGCATTCGTAGCGCCTCGAAACGACATTCTGCATATCTTTTCCGCGGGGCTTTCTTCTTACACGCTGTGGACTATTCCGGCTCTGTTCTTAGGCCGGCTTTATCGAAAAAAAATTGTGCTTAACTATCGCGATGGCCAGGCTGAGCAGCACATCACAACTTGGCGAACTGCCAAGCCGACTCTTAAGCTGGCAGACCGTATCGTAAGTCCTTCCGGATTTCTTGTAGATGTATTCCGGAAGCACGACATCAAGGCGCAATCGATATTCAATGTCATTGACACAAGCCGTTTTCGCTATCGGGAACGTCGGAAGTTGCGACCGGTGTTCATGACAAACCGCATTCTCGAACCTCTTTATAACGTCGATTGCATCTTACGTGCGTTCGCCATCATACAGGCGCGTTATCCGGAAGCGAGTTTAACGATCGCTCATGATGGGTGCTGTCGTCCGGCATTGGAGAGATTGACTCGCGAGCTTAATCTTAGAAATACAAGATTTATTGGCCGTGTTCCGCATGATCAAGTGCCGGCGCTTTATGATTCGGCAGATGTGTACCTGACCAGTCCGAATATCGACTGCATGCCAGGCTCTTTACTTGAATGTCTAGCTTCCGGTCTGCCGATAGTGGCGACTAAAGCCGGCGGAATTCCTTACATCGTCAAAGATCGGGAGACCGCTTTGCTCGTCGACATCAACGATCATGAAGCGCTAGCCGCGCGTTCTATTGAGCTTTTGGAAAATGAGAAGCTGGTGGCACAGTTGACAGACCGTGGACTGGAAGAGGTAAAACGCTATCACTGGGAACCGGTGCGCGATCAATGGGTTGATCTATATCAGGAACTCTCAGGCGCCAAAGTGTGAGAGGACTAGTTTCTCTATTTCTGAGCCCGATCCTAAGCGCCTGAGCACCTCAAGTCTATTGAAACTGTCCTTCCGAAAAATCGTGACCTCATGCGCGGGGGGGGCCTCGCAAACGGTCCGGCCCAATATCCAGATCCCTCGTGGCAGCAAACTGCCTATCACGGCCTGTGCTCCGACTTTTAGCTGCTGTTCCGAAAAATAGGCGTTATTGAAAATGTTCATGGTTCGAATCACATGCGCGGGCGATGACAAGGATTCGAATACGGAATGAGCCTGAATAGTAAATCGGGCGTCTCTTTCAGCTAAGCGCTCTGCTTCTGGATGAATCAAAGAGAGTTTTGCAAATTTCATCCCGTCCGCGTTCAGTGTTTCCTTAGAAGGCGAGGCAATCCATCTGTGAACAGAATCGGAAAATGGCTGGAGCGCATTCCAGCGGCTCCATGCTTGCGTGCATAGCCAACGATTAAGAGGAAGTGCCCGCGGCTCAGGCGGAGTCATGCGGATAACGAATGGGGATTTCACTAATTGCAGCGGCGCACCGTCCGGCTCAAAAACGTACGAGTAGCGTTTGCCATCCTGAACTTCTATAAGGAAAAGTAAAATATCAGAAGCAACAAAACTTAGGCGGGCGAATAGCGGGAACAACGCGTCGGCCCATTCGCTCGACGTTAGGCAAGCAGAGGCCGCCCAATCCTCCACTTTCAGGTCCTTCTGAGGATCGAAAATGCGTGTGAGAAGTTGATTCACTTCCGAATCAAGGTTTCGAAAGCGGCCGCGGTACGTTGTTCGATATGTTCCGCTCGAAAGCTGAACATAAGGCATCAGGCGTTCGAAAATTTCGGAGTCCTGTGTTGCAGGTTGCGAAGGTCGTTCTAGCAGACGAAAAGAAACGCGGCCTGTCGATAAAGAGAATAAACGGCCTATACGCCTCTTGGCTTGGTAACGCAGGAACTGCTCCCGCCGCAGAATTCCAAGTTTCAACACCTTTCCGCTGTAACTCCGCGTTTCTTGAGCAGCAGGGTATAGAGAGCTTCGGTTCTGCTCAGAGTCAATTGCATTGAAAATTGTTTATGTGCGGTTTCGACTGCGCGCCGTCGCACCGTGCTTCGTAGAAGGTCGTCGCTGACCGCAAGCTTTAGCATCTCTGTCAATTGTTCTTCCTCCGAAGTGTCGAAAAGCAACCCGTTCTCCCCATGAGAGATCAATTCTGGAATGCCGCCGATTCGTGAACCGATTGGAAAGCATCCACACGCCATTGCCTCCAACAGCGCATTTGGAAAACTCTCTGAAGACGAACTGTTGATGTAGATGTCCATGGCCTGCATCCATGGAGCAACATCAGCTTGGGCAGGTTCGAAATGAGAAACCTCTCTGATGCCAAGCTCGGCGGCTAGAGTCTGAAGGCGAGGAGTCTCTGGCCCGCTTCCGACGAGCAACAAGTGCATCTTTGGGTCTATTTCATAGACTTTAGCGAACGCCCGCACCACCCAATCCATACGCTTTTCCGGCCGCATGACGCACACCGAACCCACTATCACCGATGCGTCTTTCATCTGAGGCGGACGTCGGCCCGGAGCCGGATAGAAATGCCCCGGATCCACCCCGTTGTGACAAACGTAGATTTTGTCGCGTCGCAGTCTTGCACCGCATTCCAGAGAATCCCCCACCGCCTGCGAGTTGACGACCACAACGTCAGAAAGCCGGTCAGTGACTCGAAGCGCGAGGCGCCCAAAGCGATCATACATGTTGCGATAAGAGAGCTGCGCCGTGATGACTACCGGAACACGATACCAGCGTGCTGCCGGCGCGGCAAACAAGTCGGTCGGGACGTCAAACGCGTGTATCAATCGAATGTTGTGCTTACGAACATACTGGCCGAGTTTGCGAGCGTTAAAAACCGCGGATAAGTTCACAAACGATTTCACGGGAAAATGCGCGATTGGAACGCCGGCGGCCTGAACCTCAGGTGTACGAAAGCCGCCCTCTATAAAGA
>DASREJ010000166.1:0-15035 GCA_035652115.1 Bryobacteraceae bacterium | reverse complement strand
CTGGCGTTATTGTTCGCAGTTGTGGTTGTTCTGGGGATGAGACATACAACGCCCACGCCGTGGAACGCGGCGTTGACAAGCGCAGCTCCGCCGCGAACCGCGCCGATGCAGAACGTGCGCGTACCTCCTTCGCTGCGACGTGTTGTGAGAAGACATGTCGTCTCGGTAAGAGGGCTCCCTAAGCAAGAAAGTTTTCCATCACGAACGCCGCTGACGGAGGAAGAGAAAGCGTTGGTCCGTTTGGTGAGCCGTTCGCCGGAAACGGCGACGAGCCTGTTGGCGGGATTAGATAAAAACGATGCGCCCATCGAGATTGAGCCAATTCAAATCACGCCGTTAAAAACCGGTTCAAACGAGCCGTAATGGGAGCGAATTTATGACGAACAAGTGTCTGCGATGGTCAGCGATTTTGCTGATAACGGGAATTGCGGTGACGACTTGCGTCGGGCAGGAATCTCCCGCGCCCAAGTTTTACAAGCTCGACTTCGTGATTAAGGAAGTGGAAGCGAATAAGGTGCTAAACGCCAGGACTTACTCGATTTTGGCGGCCACTGGTCCGTCATCGTCACCTTATTCCATCCGCACGTCCGTGCAAATACAGGTAGGCCCGCCAGACCACTGGCAGCAAGTCGAAATTGGCACCCGCATTGATTGCCATAAGCTCGTCGAAATACAGAATCAGCTCAGTCTAACGGTGAGCGTCGATGTTACCGGATTAGCTCAGGAAACAACGAACCTTCCGCTTGTGCGGCATTTTATTTGGGGCTCGGAAGTGCTAGTTCCCATCAAAAAGCCAACGGTTGTTTTTTCATCGGATAACGCTACATCGAAGGCGCAAATGCAGGTGGAGCTTACGGCGATATCAATCCCGTAATATGACGGTACAACTCTTCCATCTCACGAGCGAAAGCTTCGGTATTGCAAACGGACGACTCTGCAAGACGGTTGCGCATATTGCGGCGAAGCTCGGCGAGCATGTCCGGTGTTGCCGAATCTCGCGCGAGATTAATCGCGCTGCGAACGTAAGCTTCGAAATCGGCAGCGATGAATTGCGTAAGGCCGCCTGCGCGTAAGATAGATGCGCTGGTGCGCGACGCCCAGCGATCTCCATAAAAAGTAAGCACGGGGACGCCTTGCCAGAGCGCCTCTGTCGTGGTGGTGCCGCCGTTGTAAGGAAATGTGTCGAGCGCGATGTCGATTTTGCTGTAGGCCGTAAGAAACTCGAAGTGGCCTGAAGGACCTTCGAATTTTAATCGATCTGCCGAGATACCTTGTTTCGCAAAAAGCCCCACTAAGAATTCGCGATTGCCGGAAACACCGAGCGCTGTGTTCTTCAGAAACAGAATCGACTTCGACGCGCCGTGTAGAATTTTGCTCCAGGCCTGAATGACCGGAGGCGTGATTTTGTAGAGCGGCGCCAGACATCCGAAGGTGATGTGATCGTTTGTGAAACAAGGAGGCAGCGCGACGTCCGGAACCGGATAACTTACTTCAAAGGTCAAGTAACTGCCACTTACGCGAAGAATTTTTTCGGCGTAGTAGCGATCTTCATCTAGCGGCGCGACAACGGAATCGCCGATTAAATAGTCGATCGACGACATGCCAGTCGTCGCATAAGAATTGAACCAACTCGCGATTACGGGGGCAGGCTGCAGTCCATAGATAGGTAACCTGCGCCACCGGCTGTACGCGTTGAGATCGATGAGGATATGGACCTCGGCCGCCTCAATAGCGGCGGCACAGGCCACGATTTTCAGATCGCCTGTGTAGTGAAACGTGTCGGAGGCGTGAGGACGATAGCCGCTTTGAATGCTTTCGCGCCGAACGTCTGAGAACAAATGAATTTCGAACTGACTGCGATCGTGCCGGTTGATGAGCGCCCAGACTGGCTTCATGTAGTTTTCCTGATTGAACAACGAACACATGTAGCCGATGCGAATCGGGAAACCGCGGCTTCGACGGGGCTTTCGTGCTCGGGGGTGCGGATCGGGTGTGATGATCCCGCCCCAGGCCTGACGAACTTCGAGAATGCTTTCGTTGGTGGCCTGCGGACTGCCGGGAACGATGACGGCCATCATGCCGTGCGAGAATTCGGAATTCGGACCTGCCGCGGCTTGGCTGAACGAGTTCATAGCGTCATCGATCTGCCCAAGCTGGTACAATGCGCCGGCGAAGTTATGGCGCGCTTCGTGCCAATCGGGAGCAAGCGCGAGAGCTTTGCGGTAATGAGTGGCAGCTAACGCAAAATCACCGCGTGCGTTCGCCTCGTTGCCCAATGAATAGAATTCGCCGGCCGGAGGCACAGGTCACGGACGAGCTAACCACTTCACGCTCTGTGGGTCGGAGTTTTGGCAGCGGATCGTATCCGTAACGCCGGCAGAAATGTCGGCGCACGCGTTTTCACGGCCGGAGCGCAACCCCGCATCTTCACTTTTGGCTACGACGGTTTTGCAGGCGGAGCGGCCCTGATAAGCCATACACACCTCAACTCGATAGCGCGGCCCGTGGAGAGTTGAATACGCGATGAGCGCGAGAAATGCAACGACGAAGAGCGCGACGATCAGGCCGATCTTCAGAGCGCACCCTCGTAGAAGAAGTTGCCCATGTTGCGGAATTTGTCGTAGCGCTGCTCGATGATCTGTTGGGGAGAAAGCGGTTCGAGTTCGGCCAGCGCTTTTTTGAGTGTTTGGCGCAAAGCCTGAATGGTGGCTTCCGATTCGAGATGCGCGCCCCCCGCCGGCTCGGGAACGATGCCGTCGATGAGTTTCATTTCGAGTAGATCGTTCGCAGTCATGCGCAACGCAGCGGCCGCAAGTGGCGCTTTGCCCGAGTCACGCCAGATGATCGCGGCGCAGCTTTCGGGCGCGATGACGCTGTAGTATGCATTTTCGAGCATGTAAATGCGATTACCGACGCCCAACGCCAGAGCACCACCGCTGCCGCCTTCACCGACGACAACCGCGATGATCGGACTTTCAAGGCGCGCCATCTCGCGAAGATTAAAAGCGATGGCTTCGGCCTGGCCGCGCTCCTCAGCGTCGATGCCTGGGTAAGCACCGGGCGTGTCAATAAGCGTAATGATGGGTCGCCGGAATTTGGCAGCGAGGGCCATCAGGCGCAACGCTTTGCGATAGCCCTCCGGCTTCGGCATGCCAAAATTGCGCAGCAGTTTCTCCTTAGTATCGCGTCCCTTCTGCTGGCCGATTACCATGACAGGCTTTCCTTCAAAAAAACCCATGCCGCCGAGGATGGACTTGTCGTCCCCGAAGAATCGATCGCCGTGGAGTTCTTCAAAACCGGTAATCAGGCCGTTGATGTAGTCGCGAGAATGAGGGCGCTTCGGGTGACGCGCAATCTGGACACGGTGCCAGCTCGGGTTGTCTGTCGCAGGAGTTGACACCACCGACACAGCAACGGGAGCGGGAGCAGCCGCAGCTTCAGCACTCGCCGCAAGCTCAAAATTTTCCAGGTCTGGAGGATTTTCGTCAGCCATGCACTAGCTCGCCAGAACTTCCATGCATTCCGGGCCGCAGATTTTTTCGAGCTCGGCCTTAAACTCTTTGTCGGGACGCACTTTGGTCGTGACATCCAGTATTACTGAAAAATCGCGGGGCTTTTCGAGCCGCAGGCGAACTTCCGTGGCACCGCTCTTGCGCACAAAGAGTTCGCTCAAGGCATTAGCCTTTTCCGGAGACTCGTCCTTAAGCCAAATCCGAATGGAGATGAGCGACGGCAGATTGACTCGTGCATCCTCCAACTTGACCATTTCCTGAATGGAAAGTTTCGGCGGACCTCCTTCTTCCGGCAAAACATTAGCGCGGATAAAGACCGCTGAATCTTCCTTGATCGTGGACAGCAGCTCCTCGTAACGAGTTGCGAAGATCATGGCGTCGGCAGCACCGCGGCCGTCGTCGATTTTCAGTGCTGCCCAATATTTGCCTTCGCGGTTTGTCTTGCGAACGATATTGGTGAGAAGACCGCAGAGGGCCACCGGCGTATTCTTCTCAAGGTCTTCGAGCTTGTCGGTGAAGTGGGTAGCAAGATCGGCAATTTTGTCTCGGAAACGATCGAGCGGATGGCCGGAAACATAGATACCCAGCATTTCCTTTTCGCCGGCCAACTTCTGCTCGACAGTCCAATCGGGAAGATTGGCGAGGGGCAGTTCATGCTTTTCTTCAAACGTCGTGCCGAACAGACCGTGCTGGCCCATCGCCCGGTCGCGGGAAATGCGCGTGCCGGATTCGATGGCGCGATCAATCGCTTCCCATAGCTGCGCGCGGTTGCCGCCGGTAGAATCGAGGGCGCCAGCCTTGATCAGGCTCTCAATCACACGGCGATTAATTGCGCCGAGGTTGACTCGCTCGCAGAACTGATAAATCGAGTTGAATAGCCCGCCGCCTTCCTCTTCGCGAGCCGCCACAATGGCTTCGACCGCGCCTTGTCCCACATTCTTAACCGCTCCCAAGCCGAAGCGGATAGCGTCGCCCGCGGGCGTGAAGTGCAGATCACTCTGGTTTACGTCGGGCGGTAAAACGCGAATTCCCATTTCGCGGCATTCATTGATGTACTTCACGATCTTGTCGGTGTTGCCCGCTTCTGAAGTGAGCAAGGCAGACATGAATTCGACAGCGTAGTGGGCCTTTAGATAGGCGGTAACAAAAGCGAGATACGCATAGGCGGCAGAGTGCGATTTATTGAAGCCATAACCGGCAAACTGCTCCATCAGATCGAAGATCTTTGCGACTTTCTTGGGCGGAAAACCCTTGGCGGTCGCCCCCGAGATAAAACGATCACGCTGTTGCGCCATCTCATCGGCTTTTTTCTTGCCCATGGCGCGGCGCAGAATATCGGCATCACCCAACGAATATCCGGCCAGCTTGTTTGAGATCTGCATGACCTGTTCCTGATAGAGGATGACGCCGTAGGTCTCTTCCAGAATCTCCTGGAGTTCAGGCAGGTCATAGACGATGGGCTTGCGGCCGTGTTTACGGTCAATAAAGTCCGGAATCATGCCGCCCTGGATGGGTCCGGGGCGGTAGAGGGCATTCAGAGCGCAAAGATCTTCAATACGATTGGGTTGATAGCGGCGCAGGATATCCTGCATGCCCGATGATTCAAACTGGAAGACGCCGCTGGTAAAACCAGTGCTGAAGATTTTTTCGTAAGTTTGCGCGTCATCGAGCGGGAGATCCTGAAGATCGATCTTGACCCCGCGATATTTTTCGATCAGCTTTAGCGCCTCTTCCACGATGGTGAGGGTGGTAAGGCCGAGGAAGTCCATTTTGAGCAGGCCGAGTTTTTCGAGTCCCAGCATGTCGTACTGGGTGACAATTTCCTGCTTGTTCGTGATGTAGAGCGGAACCAGTTCGCGCAAGGGAACCGACGAAATGACGACTCCGGCGGCGTGCATCCCCGCGTTTCGGCATACGCCTTCGAGTTTCTGACTGATATCCAGCACTTCTTTGACGCGAGGCTCTTTCGCGGCAACGGCCTTCAGCTCAGGATCTTCAATCGCCTGCTCAAGCTTGATATTGAGCTGCTTGGGAACCAGCTTTGAAATGCGATCCACTTCAGCGAAGCTCATGTCGAGCACGCGGCCCACGTCTTTAATGGCTGCCTTCGCGGCTAACGTGCCGAAAGTGATGATCTGCGCAACTTGCTCACGTCCGTATTTCTCGGTGACGTACTGAATCACTTCGCCGCGACGATTGGTGCAGAAATCGATATCGATATCGGGCATGCTGATGCGCTCCGGATTCAGGAAGCGCTCAAACAGTAAACCGTATTCGAGCGGATCGATATCGGTGATCTCCATGGCGTAGCCGACCAGACTACCGGCGGCGGAACCGCGGCCCGGACCCACCGGGATACCTTTCTGGCGCGCAAAGCGAATGAAATCCCAAACGATAAGGAAATAGCCGGAGAACTTCATCTGCTGGATCATCCGGATTTCGAGTTCCAGGCGCTCGATGTATTCCGGAAGATCGTGCTTCAGGCGGCCTTGTGCCCGTAAAGCTTCGAGTCTTGGGCGGCGCTTTTCAAAACCTTCGCGAGCGATATAGCCGAAGTAGGTGTCGATGCTGTGTTCGGCAGGCACGTCAAAACGCGGGAAGGGATCTTTAACCTTTTCGAGCTTGACGTGGCAGCGCTGAGCAATATCCCAGGTGCGGTCGAGCGCATCTTCAATTTCGCTGAACAGCGTCATCATTTCGGCGCGCGATTTCACGAAGAAATCGGGAGTGCTGAAGCGCATCCGATTCGGATCAGACATCGTTTTACCCGTTTGGATACATAGCAGGATCTCGTGCGCGCGGACATCGTCGTGGGTGAGATAGTGAGCGTCGTTCGTGACGACAAGTGGGATTTCGGTGTCGGCCGATAGACGGCGAATCTGCGGCATGACTAGCTTGTCCTGATCGAGCCCATGGTCCTGCATCTCAAGGAAGAAATTGTTGCGCCCGAACAGGTCTACGTATTCATTGGCAAGCTGCTTTGCTGCATCGTATTTATCGGCGAGCAATGTCTCATTAATGTCGCCTCGTAGGCAGGCAGACATTGCAATGAGTCCTTTCGAGTGGCGCGCGAGCAGGTCTTTATCGATGCGGGGTTTGTAATAGAAGCCGTCCAGGTAACCAGTAGAAACCAGATTGATGAGATTTTTGTAACCTTCCTGGTTCTCGCACAGCAGGACAAGGTGGTTATAACGATCGCTTTCATTACGAGTCTTGTGACCCTGCTGTGAGACGTAAACTTCGCAGCCGATGATGGGGTGAATGCCGCTACTGTTTGCCTCGTTATAGAACTCGACCGCTCCAAAGAGATTGCCATGGTCCGTCATCGCGATCGCAGGCATCTTTTGGCGTTGGGCCAGCGCCATGAGCTTTTTGATATCGCAGGCACCGTCGAGAAGTGAGTAATCAGTGTGGCAGTGAAGGTGAACGAACGGGCGTTCGGACATTTAGTTTAAGTTTCAGTGTAACGAGGGTGGCGTATAGTCCCGAGAGGTCTCGCTAAGCCATTGGAAATACACAATCGCAAAACGAAAGCTATTTCCAAAAATTGCCGCGCCTATTCAAAGTTCATCAAACGTTAATCGCAATGTAACAGCACTTGCTTAACTTCGGAACGACGATGACAAAAAGACGGAGTCTTTCACTGCTTTGCCTGCCTTTACTGGCATCGCAGCTTTTGGGCGCCGATGGGCCCGGAGGTGCACCGATCGCCAATTCGACGTCTGGATCCGGGGCATCCACTAGCGTCAGCGGATCCGCTCCGACTGCAAAAGATCTGCAGAAACTTCGCGAGCAGATCGTCAAACAACAAGAAGAGATCAAACGTCTTCAGCAAGCCGTTGACGAACAGCAGAAAGCCCTTGACCGGGCAGTCGCGGCAGTCACTGCTGCGCCCGCCGCCGCGGTTCCGGTCGCCCTAGCAAACGCCTCCAATCCCGCAAACGCTGCTGTCAATATCGTTCCGGTTGTGAATCGTCCGCGGGGCATGGGCCGCGGCCAGCGTAACGAAGCGGCGCCGAACTCGCCGCTAGGGATCAGCATCGGGAACACAACTCTCACCCCATTAGGTTTTCTCGATGCGACATTTTTTGCGCGTTCGACAAACGTGGGCAGCGGCATCGGAACCAATTTCATGGGAATTCCATACAACAATGCGGCGGCTGGCCATTTGTCGGAAATGAATTTTAGCGCGCAGAACTCGCGTGTCGGTTTCCGGGTGGATTCAACGGTCATGGGAGCACAGGTACTCGGATATCTGGAAACTGACTTCCTGTTCAACAACGACGCGAATAGCTACCAGATCACCAGCAATTCAGCCGGCTTGCGTCTACGCAACTATTTCGTAGACGTTCAAAAGGATAATTTCGAAGTTTTGGCGGGGCAGGACTGGAGTTTCCTCACGCCGAATCGAAAAGGTTTGTCTCCGCTGCCGAGCGATATCTTCTATACCCAGAACATGGACACGAACTACCAACTGGGTCTGCCCTGGACACGCGCGCCGCAGTTCCGGTTC
The DNA here is from genome assembly GCA_035652115.1 of Bryobacteraceae bacterium. Classification (GTDB taxonomy): domain Bacteria; phylum Acidobacteriota; class Terriglobia; order Bryobacterales; family Bryobacteraceae; genus Bog-105. The sequence goes on along the minus strand of DASREJ010000166.1, from coordinate 7,010 downwards.
ATCGCTCATCCAAATGAAAATTTTGCGTTTGGCGCTGCGTTGGAAAATCCTTTTCAATACATTGGCGGCGGTAGTGGCGCCGCGACGGTTAGCCTGCCTGCCAATTTAAGCAGCGCGCTTGCAAACCAGTTCAGCTCGGCCCAGACTCCAACGGCGGTGCCGAATCAGTTCCCGGACATCATTGTGAAGGCCGCCTACGACGGAAAAGCCGGCGACAAGAACGAACATATCGAAGTTGCCGGGTTGCTTCGAGGGTTCAAAGACTACGTGCCGCCGACGATAACGAACGCGGTCTCGGGTAGTCACACCGCGCTGGGGTACGGCGTTAGTCTCAATTTCAATCTGGAGCTGGCAAAGAATTTCCGTTTAGTCTCGAATAACTTCTTCAGCGATGGCGGAGGACGTTACGTTTTCGGAGCAGGACCAGATGTCGTCGTTCGGCCCGATGGCTCTATCTCACCCGTGCACACGTCCTCCACAGTGAGTGGCTTTGAAGCGCAGGTGACACCAAATATCTTGCTTGCCGCTTACTACGGCGGCGTCTATATCGGCAAGAACGTTGTTTTCGACCCCACTGCTTCCGGCAGCACGTTATTGCATCCGGTTTACGTCGGATACGGATATCCCGGTTCGACAAGCTATCGCGACGGGCAGGAGATCACCTTTGACTGGGTGCAGACGTTATGGAAGAACAGAAATTACGGAGCACTCTCGCTGATAAACCAGTACTCGTACGTAATGAAAGAGCCGTGGATCATTCCGACAGCCGGACCGAAGCAAGCGCATTCGAACTTGTTCTACGTTGATTTGCGCTACACGTTGCCATAGCCACGTGACCTGCGTGCCGTCGGGCGAGAAATGCGGATTGAACTCGCGGGCGATTCCCGCAGTTAGCCGCCGGGCTTCTCCGCCGTTCCATCCTAACGATCCAGAGGTCGTTTCCATATTCAAAAACGATTTCCTTCTGGCTGATCGTCGGGTTGCGGAAGATCTGATGGTTCGTCTGCGTGAAGCCGGACAGCGCGAAAATCAAAACGCCGACTGCGAGGAGCGAGGGACGTGAAAGAGTTCTCATAGAGATGCAGCCAATTATGGGTAAGATTTGGGTGGGCCAAAAATAAAAACGCCCTCGGGCAAAACCCGAGGGCGTCAATTTGATCCCGCAAACGCGGGGAGGTATTTACTTCTTTTTCTTGGCGGGCTTCTTAGCTGCTGGCTTTTTTGCCGCCTTCTTGGTTGCGTTCTTCATCGATTGATTCTCCCTAACGTAAATTTGCAATCTTGTATAGATCGCAGTGTGATTCATATATAAGGTTGTTCTCAATAGAAGTCAAGAAAAAAATTGATATGCGGGTCCCGAGGCCGGGTCGAGCCGGGTAAAGCGACCGCCAAAACGTATCCGGAGAATTTGTTTTACCCCAAAAGCGATGTGGAACGTCTTTGCAGACAGGCGAAAGCAGGTCAAGATAGAAAAAGTGGATTGAAAAAGGGCCGATGAGATGAAGCGAGACGTGATGAGGCGCGCGACGACGATTGCGACTGCAGCTTCTTTAATCTTTTTTGCGTCTTGCGCGAAAAAAAACAAAACGGCGCGTGTGCCGGCTGCGCCGCAACCCTCTCAATCCAGTTCACGTGCCGCTCCGAAAGCCGCGCCACTCCCCGTTGGATATGCCGAAGAAGGAATAGCAAGCTGGTACGGCATTCCGTATCATGGACGTCCTGCTGCTGATGGAGAAATCTACGACATGGAAAAGCTGGTAGCGGCGCATCGTCTGATGCCGTTTAATACCTGGCTTAAGGTGACAAACCTGGCGAACAACAAGAGTGTCGACGTGCGAGTCATTGATCGAGGACCTTTCGTGGGTGGCAGAATCATCGATCTTTCGAAAGCTGCGGCGCGCCAAATTGATTTGCTTGGTCCTGGGATTGGGCGCGTGCGGCTTGAGGTGATCGCGGCTCCGGAAGATATTTCTTCCAATGATTTTTACGCCGTGCAGGTAGGAGCGTTTTCCGTTTATGCAAACGCAGAGCGTTTGCGAGCAGCCTATGCGGAACGGTTCGGCGCAGCACAACTAGCTGTTAAAGAAGGGGCGCAGCCGCTGTGGCGAGTACTGGTGGGAAAAGCCGGATCAATCGCTGCCGCACAGGACATCGCAAATCAAATTCGCGCTGAACGAAAAGAAGTTTTCGTGGTCAGGCTGGATACCACGCTCCCGGCGACCGGAACGGCACCGACTACGATGCAGCCACCGGGCCGTTAACCCAAACGAGAGTTTCAGTAGAGGGCAACCACTACGTACATGGGCCACGAGTCCGCTGTCCCGGCCCGTAGTTGCGTGACACCACAGATTGCATTAGACGTATCGCCCCTATCTACTCTCATCGGCAACTCACCCGCGATGAAGCAGGTGCATCGGTTAGTTGGGCGAATCGGCAGGTCGCGATTCCCGGTTCTGATCCTGGGCGAAACCGGCACTGGGAAAGAAGTAGTTGCGCGCGCAATCCACCAGATGGAAGCGCGAGGGCCGTTTGTCGTGGTGGACTGCTCGTCCCTGGTGGGCCCGCTGATGGAAAGCGAACTGTTCGGGTACGCGAAAGGCGCATTTACCGGAGCGCATAACCAGAAACTCGGTCTACTGGATGCCGCCAATGGCGGAACCGCGTTCTTTGACGAGATCGGTGAACTGCCGCTCGACATGCAAATGAAATTGCTGCGCGTCCTTCAACAAAAAGAATTTAGAGCCGTCGGAGCGGTCGCTCAACGTAGCTCGAATTTCCGGGTGATCGCGGCGACCAACCGGAATCTGGCCGAAGAAGTGAAGGCGAATCGTTTTCGGCAGGACCTTTATTACCGGCTGAATGTGATCCGGCTGCGGCTCGCGCCGCTTCGTGAACGGCTGGAGGACATCCCCGCACTTGTCACTTTTTTTCTGGAGCGCCACGGGAACGACCACAAGGCCACCACCGAAGTGCTGCAAGCACTGCAGCAATATGACTGGCCGGGAAATATTCGCGAATTGGAGCATACGGTGCAGCGCATGGTCGCGATGAACTCCGGTCCATGGCTCACTGCTGCGGATCTCCCCAGCACCGTGATGAACCCTGCGAGGGAGCAAGATTTCCTTTCGGCTTCCGGACAGGGAAGTCCCAACGCGCATGCGCCGGTGAATCCTTGTTCGGGCAATGGCATTATGCCGCTTGCGGAATTGGAAAAGCGGGCCATCCTAAATGCCTTGGACTACACCAAGGGCGACCGAACTGTGGCAGCGGCAATGCTAGGCATCGGCAGAACAACACTTTATCGGAAGCTGAAAGAATACGGTCTGTAACGCTCGCCGGTTTAGATTAGGAGAGCATGCGGATTGCTCTCGATGCAACTTACAGTGTTGATCCGCATCCTTCGGGCATTGCGGTTTATTCACGAGAGTTGCTGGATGGCTTGGCGGCGGCGCATCGCGAAGATCAATTTCTGCATTGCTATCGGATCAAGCAATTTTTTGCCGATAACCGGCGGCTCGCACCCAACGTGCGGAGAAAATTACTGATCCCGCCGGTTCCAAACGTTCGCGCGAATATTTTTCACGCATTGAATCAGAGAGTCGATCGACGGCAGGCGAAGCGGGTGGTGTCGACTTTTCACGACCTCTTCGTGATGACAAACGAGTATTCGTCACCGGAATTTCGCGTGCGGTTCCAACAACAGGCGCGGCAGGCTGCCGCCAATTCGGACATAATCATCGCGGTGTCGGAGTTCACGGCGACTCAGGTGAACACGTTATTAGGCGTGCCACGATCGAGAATCCGCGTTATTCATCACGGCGTGAGATTTCCCAGGGAACAAACCGCGACCCGCAGGGAGAACATGGTTTTGTTCGTTGGCGCACTGCAGACTCGCAAAAACATAACGCGCCTTGTGGCGGCCTTCGAACAGATGCCGCACACCTGGAGTTTGACGCTCGCAGGAGCGGCAAAAGGATTCGGCATTGCCGAAATCCTGGATCGGATTCGTGCAAGTCCCGCCTACGAACGGATTAAGGTAACTGATTACGTCTCGCCCGAGGAACTCAATTCGCTCTATGCGCGCGCGAGCATCTTCGCGTTTCCATCGCTCGATGAAGGATTTGGGATGCCGGTGTTGGATGCCATGGCGCACGGAGTGCCTGTACTAACATCTAACCGCTCGGTTTTGCCCGAAGTGGCCGGTGAGGCCGCCCTACTAGTAGATCCAAATCAGACGGAAGAAATCGCGACCGCGCTAAAACTCTTAGCCGAAGATGTAACCTTACGCGAAAGATTAGCGGAAGCGGGACGCACAAGGGCAAGCAAGTTTAGCTGGGAAAATGCAGTAGAGCAAACGTACGGAGTGTATCGAGAATTACTTGGCTGAAAAACTACTTCTGCTCTTCTTCGTTTACCGAGATTTTCAGGGCGCGGAGAAACTTATGATCCTGGGTGGTAAGGCGGATTTTTCCAGTGGACTCGGTGCGTATGGGGTGCTCCGATTCGACGTCAACGGAATCGTCGTCGGAATCTTCGTTATCGCGTTTATTGAAACCGATTGTTGCTTCAAGTACTAAGAAAACGTCATAGCCGGCTCGCTTAATTTCGCCGATCGCACCGGCAATGCGGTCGGAATCGGAAAGGGACTCATTAATCGCGTTACCGAGTTCTTGCATCAGCTCCTTTAATTTGTCGTCCAAATTCTCCCCTTTCCCTCGGGCACCTTCAGGTTATCACTCGTTTGCACTTTTTGGAGCGGCAACGTCATAGGTGTAGTGGTGTCGAGGCTTGTGCCGTCGCAGGTTGTTTGGTGCGCTTTACATGAGTTAGCGTAAGTCGCACGCCTTGCTTATTAGACGGCCGGCAAGGGCTCTTCCGTTTTTCCTATTGGTTCGAATCAGCGCACCACTACATAGGTCTTTTGGGGATACAGGATTCACACCTAGTAGCCGACGCGTTGGTTCTTTTTCGAGCAAAGCCTTCTCTTGGTTTTTCTGACTGTCTGATGCTGCAGCTGGCACGCAACGGCGGCCACCTGCCGCTCGGCACATTCGATCGCGCTCTGGGAAAAATCGAAGGGGCGAAGCTGGTGAGCAGTCGCGCGAGCTAAATCTCCGTGCTCTTTTGTTCGTAAGGCTTTACGGAGTACTTGGCTGCTTCCGCCTGTGCGCCGCCGGTGTTGTCATGGGTCCGGATGGCCTGCTTGTATTCATTCAGAGCGCGGTCGCGTGATCCGCTCACGTCAAAAATCTTTCCAAGATTGATGTGCGACCAAACCTCTGTCCACTTCGGATCGAGATCACCGTTGATGGCGGAACGGAATTCGTTAGCCGCTTGCTGCCAATTATTCTGCTTGAAGAAAAGTTCGCCGATACGATAATGCGCCAGCGAGCTGTTTTTGCTCACCTGTAGCGCTTTCTCGTATTCACGTAACGCGTTTTGGTAATCGTTGATTTCAAAAAATTGCTCGCCGCGGCGGATGGCAACCGCAATCTGCATGCTCGGGTCAAGACGAAGCAAAACGTGATTCGGATCGAGTGTCAGCTTGCGCGGTTTCCCGAAAGTATCCACGCTGAATTCCGATGAGGTGCCGGTCACTTCAATTGTCTTGTCTTCCGGATTTCCTTCAGTCTCAATTCGAAGATCGACGGGCATCCGGAAAGTATCGAGATCCTGCTCAATCTTGCCGACTACGCGAAAACCTTTTTGTGTGCGCAAAACCGTGTAGTTGAGCTTAAATTCAGGCGACCCGCTCGATTCCAGCCATTGAATAAAGAAATAGCGCAGATCTTGATTCGCCACCTGCTCCATGACTTTGCGGAAGTCTTCCGTTGTCGCCGATTGCCAACTGAATTGGTCCATGAAGAGGTGCAGGCCCTTGGTGAAGTTCTGATCGCCGACCACGTGCCGAAGCATGTTCAGAATGGCCGCTCCCTTTGCCGCTGTAACGGCCCAGTATTCCGGCGAATAGTCTTCCAGTCGTGATGACTGAATGACCGGAGGATCTTTGACAGTCAGCGCCTCCACGTACGTCGCTTTCATGTCAGTTTCCATCGCGCCCGGGCCGGCAGTGTGCTCCAGGTAGAGCATCTCCGAATAGCGCGCCCCGCCGTTCGTCAGCCAGAGATGATTTCGGTTTGCAGGCGACACCAGCATGCCCCACCACTGGCGAGAAAGTTGGTTTGCAAGCACGCGCGAGTTCACCGTTTTCGTGATGGCGCTGGGCGCTAGAAACACGATTCCGGGTGCAGCATAACCGTTGACCGCGCCCGCATCCATTTCGACCAAAGCCAGATTGGCTTGCGGCGCAAGACCGTACTCCGACGTGAAGAGTGTCATGATCTTGCCCGTTTCATCGCCATAGGTTTGGGCATCGGCTGCGTGTTCGTCACGGAAAAAGACTTGCGATGTGATGCCTTGCGATGACACGCGGACGCCGTCACCCTTCACAATCGCGATGCTGCCAGGAAAACTCGCCTTGTCGTAATGAAACGAATAGGTAGTGCCGCCGTTCGCAGCACGATCGGATTTCACGTCACCGCTTCCGACAACGCGGTAATCCGGAGGAACCGTGATCCGGAGATCGGCCATGAAGCGGTCGGTAGTATAACCGCTCACCGGAAACCAGCGGGCCGGATAAAGAAGATACCCATAGTCTGGATGTAAAGCTGCAAACTTGATGCCGTTAATCGGCGAATCTTCATCGCCGGTAAGTTTCCCTCCGTAGGTTAGCGAGACGGAGCATGGCTGGCTTTTCTGGACCCCGGCAGGCAACGAAACCTTCACTGTGAAGTCCTGCGCGTTACGACTGGTTGGCAGCGGCTGGTTCTGCTGATCTACGGCTTTCGATATCGACAGCGCATTGTTCAGTTCGAAAGTCAAGTCACTTGTGGCGTCAAGCGGCGTGAATTCGATCTTGGCTGTGGCCTGTAGAGACTGCGTGCGGGGGTTAATTTCGGCATCGATAGTGTATTTCGTGACGTCGATACGCGCGCGCTGTTGCTGCGCCC
>DASREJ010000165.1:0-4644 GCA_035652115.1 Bryobacteraceae bacterium | reverse complement strand
CTCGGGGCTTTTTGTTTTTGGAAACGGACATTGATTTCGAGCGGTTACATTTTGTAGCGGCCGAGATCCTCGTCGTTCAAATTTTCCAGCCATTTCCGCAATTCCTCGTTGTTCACTTTTTCAGATACATTCGCAGAATTGCGGGAGCTCTGCAAGACTTTTTCTTCAACGTAAATGGGGCAGTCATGGCGAAGCGCCAAGGCGAGGGCATCACTGGGCCGCGAATCCACGCTGATCAATTTGCCATCCCGCTCCAGCCAAATTAGTGCGTAAAAGGTATCTTCTTTTAGCTCGCTCACAACTACTTTCTTGATGGCGCAATCGAGGCCCATGAGCAGAACCTTGATGAGGTCATGGGTCATGGGACGCGGCGTCGTCACTTTCTCTATTTCCAGCGCGATGGCATTTGCCTCATAGATGCCGACCCAAATGGGCAAAACCGAATCTCCACTAAGGTCTTTCAAAACGACGATCGGCATGTTCGTCATGGGGTCCATCATGAGACCACGAATTTTCATTTCTACTTCCATCGTTCTCTTCCCCCTATTCCCAACATTAGCTGATGACCGGCGGAGGTATGCCCACACGCTCCCCGGCTAGACTATTTGGGCCCGCACGTGTAACCAGCACGTCCAGATAACAACCGATAAGAGTGCGCGTTTCGTGCGGCGACGGCAAATCCGGATCTGTAAAGTTGAGCGTTTTGTTCTGCGTGGTACGGCCGATCCACTGCCGCGTAGCGAGATTATAGCCTTCTACATGCACCTCTTCCATCTTGCCTACATAATTGGAGTTGCGACGGATTTGGATCGCGCGTTGCCGTTCCTGCAAAAAGAGAAATCGCCGCGTTTTCTCTTCTTCCGGAATATGATCCTCATAGCGGATCGCTGGAGTATTAGGCCGTTTGGAGTACTTGAAGATAAACATCGAATCGTACTCAACTTCTTCGATGAGACTGACAGTTTCAAGGAAATCGGCTTCCGTCTCACCGGGAAAACCAACGATGATGTCGGTGGTGATGGCGATATCACGCCGCGACTCCTTCATCCACTCAATTCGACGCATATACTGGTCGCGAGAGTACAGGCGCTGCATCTGAGAGAGAACGTGAGATGAGCCCGATTGCACCGGTAGATGAACGTGATTGCAAAGGGCGGGATTTTCATCTATCGCGTCGATAATTTGCTTGACGAAATCGCGCGGATGAGAGGTCGTGAATCGAACGCGACGAAGACCTTTTACATCTCCAACCGCAGTCAGCAATCGCGCGAAATCGCAGGCGTTATCAGTAGGGTCTTTGTAGCTGTTTACGTTTTGCCCGAGAAGCTGCACTTCGGTATAGCCGAGATCGGCTAGCGATTCAGCCTCACGCAGAACACTTTCGCTGGTGCGGCTGCGCTCGGGACCGCGAGTCATGGGAACTACGCAATAAGCGCAGGCTTTATCACAACCTTCGATGATGGTGATGTAGGCACGATGAGGATTGTCACGGCGGGTGAAGGGTGTATCGAATGTTTCGTCGGTGTCGAGGCTTAGACCGGTTACGCGGCGATCGCCAGCCTCAAGTTGGACCAGAAGCTGCGGCAGCTTTGTGTAGCTGGCAGATCCGGCAACGAGACTTACGTGAGGAGCCCGCTCAAAAATGCGCTCGCCTTCCTGTTGAGCGACGCAGCCGAGTACACCGAAGACTTTTCCTTTGCCGGATTCGCGCTTGAACTGCTGCAGGCGATTAAATACCTTTTGCTCTGCTTTGTCGCGAATACTACACGTGTTGTAAAGAATGAGATCGGCGTCGTCGGGCCGTTCCACCTGCACGTAGCCCTGCTGCGTCAAAGTGCCCACGACCTTTTCGGAATCGTGCGCATTCATCTGGCACCCAAAGGTCTCGATGTAAAACGTTTTCATTCGAAGTTCGTTCAAGTTTGCAACGTTGATTCAACCGTGAAGCAGACGCATAAACCAGCTAATGCCAAACAGCGCAACGATGAAGCAGCCGAAACAATAGAGGCCGTATTGAAGACGTTCTGCGTCTGTCCGTTTGGTGACGAGACCTAAGATAACGCTTGAAAACAGCGCAAACAAAATGGAGACGTCAAAATGATCGAGGGTAATCTGCATAGTTATTGGCTTTGCTGCGCCTTATTCTTTCTGCCGAGTGGCGATTTCGTAGGCATCCACCATGGCTAGTATGTTGAGAAGTCCCGCGCAAACCAGAAACTTCGAGCCGTAATCCGCATTATGGCCGGCGGATTGAGGCGGCCCGTAACCAAGCCACGAAGCAAGAAGATAGAAAAGCCCGTTTGCCAGGTCGCCAATGAAACCACCATATTGGATCAGCCGGGAAAGCAAGTCCCCACCCGAGGTTGGCGCGAAGAATGGGCCGTTCATTAGTAGACCCACGCCGAAACAAGCGGCGACAGTCGCGAATACAATGGCGGCGCGCCCCTTTCTTCCAACAAAAAAATGACCTGCCCCAGGAACTAACCAGGCGATGATGCAGGTGGTAATTGGAGAACGAAGGGGAGCGGGTACACTCTCGGCCGCAGTAGTGGCAGGCATTACTTCAATTTTAGCGGTATGGCGGTTCGCTCACGAGATCGACCAGCAGTTGCTGCACGCGAACAGTCTGTTCCAGGTTGGCGATCAGATAGCGGCAGCGGCCGTGCTGGTCCGGGGTGAAGACGGTTGTACTCTTTGGACCGACCGCTACGACGCCGGGAGCGGACAAAGTGAAGTAACCCGCATCCGGGCGAATGGCTTCCACGACGGCAGTTGCATCCCAAGTGGGATGATTTTCGGGTTTCGGAACATAGATTTTGAAGGCATCGACAATTGGATGATGTTGAGCATAGCGAAAGTCGGTGTCCAGGACGCGGTATGGAAAGCGGATCGCGAGCCCGATTTCGAAACCGCTGAAGATCATGGGAGTCGGCCAATTGCGAAATACGAAGGCGGCCGATTCGGGATCTGTGTAGACGTTGAATTCGGGCTGCGGCTTGGCGAAATTTCCCGCCATTAGACAGAGCACTTTAACCTTGCGTTGGATCAGTTCACGGCCAGCGTGGGATTGCAACAGACGGGCGAGATTCGTACTGAAGCCAATTTGAGCGATGGTAACCGAGCCGTCGGGCTGACTGTTGAGAATCCGAGTCAGCAATTCGACGGCTTCCGGAGCCTGAGCGCCACTGACCAGCCGGTGCGGATAAAGAAAGTTCCCCCGCACGTCGCGGCGCGTGGCAGGCAACTCGACCATCGGCGCACGCTCGGGAGTCTTGCCGTGACGAACTACGCCGATAGGAATATCCGGACGACCGTAGAAAGTGTTCACCAGGTCAACATAAGGCGCGCAATATTCGTTGTCTTTGCTGATAGTGACCGCAAGCAATTGAACTTCAGCACGATTGGCAAGCGCGTGAATGGTGGCGAGGGCCAAGGCATCGTCGATGTCATTGCCGATATCTGTATCCAAGATCAGGCGTACTGGAGGCGGCGAGACAGGGACCTGCGCTTGGGTATAACAGGCACATAGCAAGAGAGCGGCCAACAGCGAACGCATGCTTGGGCGTGATGTTAGCACGTGCATTACAATGGAGGGGTCCTACCATCCTGCGGATGTGGCGGAATTGGCAGACGCGCTAGATTCAGGTTCTAGTGGGGGAAACTTCGTGGAGGTTCAAGTCCTCTCATCCGCACCAACAAAACAAACGGCTTAGCGTTTTCGGTCAATTTATCCTTTCTCGTCTTTGTGACGTCATTTGTGCCAATCTCTCGTCGTGTTCCCTTGCCAGAAACTCTTCCGCCATCCGGCCCGCCTCTTGTGTGTCGCTCTGGTCGGTGATGTTGTAGCGCTCGAAAACCGCGCGCGTGCGATGACCGGTGATCTTCATGATCACCGATTCGGCAACGCCGGCTCGGCGGAGATTGCGAACGGCGGTTCGGCGCAGATCGTGAAACAGGAGACCGGATACGCCCGCTCGCGCACACGCCAGCGGCCAGCTTTCACGAAAATCCTTGATGGGCTTCGACCCGCGCGCGAACAGGAATTCGCTGTGGCGCGGTTGCATCTCGATGAATTTCGCCATGTCGCCGTAAATTGGGACCGCGACTAGGTTCAGGCTTGCGATTCGCCCGCTTTCCATCCATCCAGATGCATGCGGCCTTGAGATCGATCTGTTCCGATTTGATTCGCAGCAGCGGGGCGTTGCGCCGAGACGTTTGGAACTGTTCCCGGATGGACTCTCTCTCGCGATTTCCGCTCCGGCCGCCGCTGCAGGGGCGACAGTTCGAGGAGTGTTGCCTTCCGCACGCTTCCATGATTCCACGCGTTTGGGATGGCGCGACGCTCATCCGTTCCGTCCCATGGCTTCGGTACCAGAACGCAGACGGGCGGAACATCTACGTGCGACCGAAGGGCGAACACGACCTGTCTTTAGTCGATGACCTCACGGCGGAGGCCGTACACCGAATGAAGGCCGCCGGATTTACACCAGCGGCCATTATCGAGACTTCGCCGGGAAACTTTCAGGCTTAGCTGAAGCATCCGGCGGCGCTTTCTCGCGAGATCAGCACGGCGGCGACAAAGGCGCGGCCGACTGGCGGCACTTCGGACGGCTGGCCGGCTTTACGAATCGGAAGCCGGAATAC
>DASREJ010000164.1:0-6169 GCA_035652115.1 Bryobacteraceae bacterium | reverse complement strand
CCAGCCACAGGTCTGACCAATCTCCTTCACGGGGTCGATTCGCCCCAGTTTTCAATGCAGCCTGTGACCTGTCTACTCCGGGAGTTCTCTCCCGGAGCCTACCGCGCGCCGGACGATAAGACATTCATCTCATCTCCTTCTGGGGAGGGGAACAACCGGAACGGAATGCTAAGGGCATCCCGGGTTGTTCATCTCCAATCGGAGCGTACATCCGTTGGCAATGGCATTCCTAGTAAAAATGCGACAATAGCTGCAATAGTTATCTATTCGCGGCAGTTTGGGTCGTTTGTCGACCCGGGGATGGAGAATGCGCAGTATTCAATCCCGGCGCGCTTGCCAGGAACTCAGGCCGTATGTGCGCGCCTATGCACAGCGGAAGATCGCGGATTCCTCGATAGATATTGTGCAGCCGATGCCGGCTTCGCTCGAGAGCATCATAGAACTGGATTTCGGCAACCCACCCATCGTTGAGTCTTCGAACGGCAAAGTGACGTACGCTACTCGCACTTCGATAGTTGGGCAGGGCACGTATCGTAGGCATTGGATTCGACTACGAAGCCCAGTGGATTCCTTCGGTATTTTTTTCGAACCGATGGGGATCAGGCAGCTCTTTGGCATACCAGCGCGCGTAATGATGAATCAGGAATATGCGGCTGCTGACGTGATTGGGAAAAGCATTTCGCTGCTTTGGGAACGAATGGCCGAGAGTAAATGCTTCGATGCGCGCGTGCGAATCGTGGAAGGGCATTTGATCGAAGAGGCTGCCAAAGCCTCCACTTGTACTGTGTTGATGGCCAGTGCTCGACAGATTTTCAGAGACCAAGGTGCGATGCGTGTCAGGATTTACGCAAATGACGTGTCATTGAGTGTCAGACAATATGAGCGTCGATTTGTGGATGAAATTGGCATGACTCCGAAGCTTTTTGCGCGAATTACCCGGTTCCAGATGGCGATGGATGCGAAGTTGATAACGCCCGCTCTTTCGTGGCTCACGATAGCTCATGAGTTCGGCTATCACGACCAGATGCACATGATCAAAGATTTTCAAAAGCTCAGCGGCGACTCGCCGTCTAGCCTTCTCTCCGAATTGGGCGACATGAGGCCCGAAGCATTGGCAGCTTCGGCTCCAACCCTTTAACAAGCAGCGCGCCCAAATTGGCTGATTGCCCAAGGCTTTCACGTGAGCCCGCGTTCACTCGCACGGTCGCAAGTCATGGTGTAGCGAATACTTTCCCGGTCGGTCGGTTTTGCCCCTCCAATCATCCATATAATCTTCAAATGGCGAAACCCGCTTACCCACATACCGGCAGCCCCTTCGCGCTCCGACAACCTGCTGATTCTATGTTTTCTTAAAAATCCCGCTTTTTTCTATTTCAGGCAAATGTCCATAAAACATCATCAACCGAAGGGCCAGTAACAACTTTCTTACTTTCTTTCTCTTTGCAATCAGCCTGTTAGCGGAAATTGCTTGGAATCGCGTGGGACACTGGAAGTAGATATATAGTGTTTGTTCCGAACGCCGGTGGAGGCTTCCCTCGCCGGCGTTTTCATTTTCAGAAAGGCTTATTCAATCATGTCTTCCCAAGCTCAAATCGACGCAAATCGCGAGAACGCGCAGCACTCCACCGGCCCCTCATCTGAAGCGGGTAAAGCAGCATCCAGCCAAAACGCAGTCCGTCACGGACTCAGCGGGCACATCTTCTCGTTACTCGAATGGGAAGATGCTGAGGATTTCGACCGGCTGCAACAAGCCCTGCGCGACGAGCATCAGCCCGTCACACCCACCGAACACATTCTGGTCGAAAAGATGGTCCAGTGCTATTGGCTCAGTCAGCGCGCCCAAAGCCTGCAGACGTCTATCATGACCGAGCATCCCTTTAGTCCGGAAGCACAGAATGAGTTGACTCCTTATCTTCGCTATCAGGCCCACTATGAACGGCTCTTCCAACGAGCGCTCAAGGACCTGCTAACTCTCAGAGCCGAAAAGCGCAAGGAGCAAATTGGCTTCGTTTCGCAGCAGGCCCGGGAAGCGAAAGAAGCACGCTCCCAAGCTGCCGAAATCCGCCGTGAATCGGACGAAACTCGCAAACAAGAACAGCACTCGCTGAAGATAGCAATCGCAAAAAAGCGTTTGGAGCGTGAAGAAGCAGACGCAATGATCCGCGCAGTCATCGCCGCCGAAAAAATGGAACGGTCTCTATCGCCGCAGAAGGGCAAAATGGCAGCGTAGAACTGCGCAAAATCTCGATTGATGCGTCCGCGGTGTCTATCCTCGCGCTCGTCCCATGTCTTCAATTACTGCTTCGAACCCGTCCAGGTTGTCTTTGAAGAAATGGTCGGCTGCGGTGATCCAGTGCAGCTCTTTTGGTTGCGCAAGCGTGTCGAAAAAATCCGTTAGCTGTGCCTGTGGTCCGAATTCATCGTTTGTGCTTTGCACAAATATCTTCGGCACAGTCACTTGATAGACGAAATCCCGCTCCTGCACTCGCGTTGGAAAACCCACAGCAATCACCCGCCGGATCGCGTTCTCCTGCGAAGTAAGGCGTAAGGCTACTCGAGAACCGAATGAAAAGCCGCCGGCCAGAACCGGCAACCCTGGATACCGTGTTTGAAGTTCTTGCAGCGCAACTCGGGCGTCTTCCGTCTCGCCGATGCCGTCCGCATATTCGCCTTCGCTCAGATTGACGCCGCGATAGTTAAATCGCAGAACCACGCAGCCGCTCTTGCGCAGCCCGCGCGCCAGCCGGTACACTACTTTGTTGTGCATCGTTCCTCCGAATTGAGGATGCGGATGGCACACCACTGCTGCTTCCACCGGCGCGTCGGATTCCGGTTCTTCCAGCAGCGCCTCCAGCCTGCCTTCAGGTCCGGCCAGAAATAGCGTCTCGATCCGGCGCGGCATTAATTGGTGCGGTAATTCGTGAACTGCACGTCGATGCCGAAGTCCTTGCTGCGCAGCAGTGCAATCACTTGTTGAAGCGTGTCGCGGTCCTTTCCGCTTACGCGCACCAGGTCGCCCTGAATACTGGCTTGCACCTTCAGCTTGCTGTCCTTGATAATCTTCACGATCTCCTTGGCTTTTTCGGATGGAATGCCCTGTTGCAAAGTAACCTCTTGCTTTACGCTCCCACCCGAAGAGGGGATGATCGTTCCGTACTCCAGTCCCTTGAGCGGCACGTTGCGTTTAACCAGTTTTTGGCCCAGGATCTCCGTAATGGCTTTCAGCTTGTATTCGTCCGAGCTGGCCAGCAGGATTTTGTGCTCCTTCTCATTCAACTCCACCGATGACTTACTGTCTTTCAGGTCATAGCGGGTCTGAATCTCTTTGGTCGCTTGCTGAACGGCATTCAATACTTCGTTCAGGTCGATCTTCGATGCAACATCAAAAGTGTTATCGGGCATGGAAATGGTCCGGTGCCGCCATTCTTTTGGCGGCGGCTCTATTCAGAATCTCAGACGATGGCGGTCAGGCTAAGTGTCAAGCTTTGTGAGACAACGCGAGCACTACCCGCTCTGTTAATTCCTCGATGAGAGTGGGCATAGCGCTGTCGAGTGCTAATGTGACGGCTGCTCGAATGCTGCTGCGGTCCAGCGCCATCTTTGTATCAGCATGTCCATCTGCAGAAGCCCCCGCGCTCTTCTGCAGAAGTTCCTGGACGGAGGTTAGAAGCGCCGATGCTTCGAACGGTTTTCGCAGAATGACGTCCGCGCCTGCGTTCTTCGCGTCTTGTTCCTCAAACTTATCTACGGGACTCGCTGCAAAAATCACCGGCACATGGCGGTATTGGGCCTGTGATCGCATGAACCGCGCCAGCTCGAATCCGTTCTTTGTCGGCAGATAAACGTCCGTGATCAGCAAGTCCGGCTTGACATCGTTCAACCGCCGCAGCGCTACCGCGCCATCGCTGACGCTTACCACCTCTATGCCTTGCGCAGTTAGTATCTGCTCGGCTAAACGCAATGCCTGCGGGCTATCGTCCGCCAGCAGAATGCGGCTCATTGATTCGGCTGCGGGTTTTGTCCGGATGGCGGTTCTTTTGTAACCGGTTGCGAGGTGGCGGCCGGCGTACCCGTCGGGGTCTGCGCGCCTTTACTTCCATTGCTTTGGTTCGGCTGCGCGGAATCGCCGTTCGGCTGTTCTTTCTTCTTCTTTTTGTCCAGCTTGGCTTGCTTCTTTGCTTGCTGTTCGCGAAGCTTCTTCAGGTCCTTGTCGCGATTAGTCGGCAGTGGTTGCGGTGCCGCCTGAACGGTAGAAGCAGCTTGCGTGTTGTTCAGGTTGCTGCGCGCATCCGTCTGTTTATCTAAAGCTCCGCCGCTATCGTTTAACTTGGTTGCGGTGACATCCGTCGTGCCGCCCCCGCCCACGGCTGCGCCATCCGAAGCCTGTACGGTATTCACTACGGGCACGCTAACCGGGATCGTGGGTTTCGGATCGCTCATGGTTGGTGCCCCGGATTTCGCCGCGTGGCTTACATCTGGGCCGCCGTGCAACCATTCTGTTGAACGCGCCAACATGCTTGGTTTTTTGTAGTTGGCTAAATCGTACTTCTCGCGATCGTATGCCGCCTGATCCACCTTCGGTATCGGCAATTCCATGTCTTGTAAACGTTTCTTCGCATCGTCGGCACGGTCGCTTAGCGGATACTCCCGAACGACCTTTGCAAATTCCTCACCGGCTTCTTTGCGGAATCGCGGACCCATCTTCGAATAAGCGTCGCCCGCCTCGTACAGCGCTTCGCCGGAACCGCTGTAAAGCGGATACTGATCCACCAACGCGCTAAGCCGGTTAGCCGCCGCTGGATTCATATCGCGTTTCCAATAGAAATTACCGACGACAAATTCGTGGTCTGCCAGACTCTCTTGAATGTTGCGCAGCAGTTGCGCCGTCTGGGGAGCGAACTTGCTGTTTGGGAACTGCACTAATAATTGCCGGCACTCATCTTCGGCGCGGAGCGTCTGCGTCCAGTCGCGGTCACTCTTCTCCATTTGCTTGTAGTGAATCTGGCAAACTCGATTTTGCGCTTCGGCGGCTTCTTCCATATTTGGGTAGAACAGAATGAAGTCTTTATATTCGGCTTCAGCTTGTGCCAGACCGTTTGCGCCACCTTCGCGATACCAGCTATCAGCCACCGCCAGCTTGGCCTTGGCCATGTATTCGCTGGATTCGTAGGTGTTCATCAAGGTCTGCAGCGAAATGCGTGCCACTTCGTAGCGGCCGTGCTCAATGTCCTTTACGGCCTGGTCGAACAACACCTTGTCGGGTTGCTGCGTGTTCTTCGTGATTGGGGTCTCGTACTTCTTGTGAATACAGGACGCCAGAAGTCCCAGCGAGAGCGCCGCTACCAGAATGCGCTTGGAAATTGACGGGAGTAAAGACATGTCCTTTGAACCTTGCTGCTCTAAACCTTTATTGATATTGCCTCTTCAGCCGCTTGCTGCAACTCACGAAACGTTTTAGTGGCGTCGCTCGAATTGAAAACGGAGGAACCTGCGACTACCCAGTCAACCCCCGCCCGAGCGATTTCGGTAATGTTTTCACGGTCCACGCCACCGTCGATCTCGATGGCAAAATTCAGCCGCCGTTCTGACCGTATGCGGCAAAGCTGGCGCACTTTATTTAGCGCGTTGGGTATGAATTGTTGCCCGCCGTAGCCTGGATTGACGCTCATAACAAGCACGTAATCGACGATGTCGAGGATATTCTCGAGCAGCCCAACCGGAGTTGCCGGGTTGATCACCACGCCCGCCAGCGCGCCATGGTCCCGAATCATATGCAGCGTACGGTCCAGATTTCGGCAAACTTCGTAGTGTACGCTGACACAGTCCGCGCCGGCTTTAATGAAAATCGGGGCGTACGTGTCTGGATCCTCGATCATTAGGTGGTGGTCGAGTTTTAAGTTCGCAAACCGCCGCCGCAGAGACTCCGTGATCGGAGTTCCCATGGTGAAGTTCGGCACGAAATGTCCGTCCATGATATCCACGTGGATCATGTGGGCGCCAGCTACCTCTACCTTTCGCACATCTTCGCCTAGACGGGCGAAATCAGCCGCGAAAATGGAGGGAACAATGTGAGGCACCAATACTACTCGAGTTTGATCGTTGCAGTCCGGGGCGCCGGTAAGGGCGACTGATCAGGGGGAGCCGTCGCTGCACCTTGACTGTCCGCGCT
>DASREJ010000163.1:0-6273 GCA_035652115.1 Bryobacteraceae bacterium | reverse complement strand
CCAAACGGGAAACGAATGTCCAACCACACACATAAAGCCGCTAATGATCATTAGCAGTTGCGCGGCGGATTCACCCAAGTGGGCGCGCCTCGAAACAAGATTCGCAAAGAGCACGGCTGCCAACCCTTTCATAAAATCGATGGCGAAGACTGGAAACCCGTATCGTCTTCCAAGAATGCGTGTTACGTTAGTGGCTCCGATATTGCCACTCCCGGCTGATCGAATGTCGATGCCTGCGAAGCGTCCGGCGATGTAACCGGCAGGAACGCTTCCCAGCAAATAGGCGGTCGCCAAGGTCGCGATTATTGAGACGATCTTAATCACGGCTTTAGTTGGATCGTAAACCAATCTTGGACAGCCAGATAGAAATTATAGCAACATCGGCAGGCGTTACACCGCTGACAGACGCAGCATGGCCCAGCGACTTGGGACGGGCGGCCGCCAGCTTTTGTCGCGTCTCGTATCTGAGACCGGGGATTTTGTTGTAATCAATGAAATCGGGAATTACCTGGTGATGGAGGTGTGCTACTTTTTGATTCTGTGCAAATTGGCGAAATACGTACCCCTCGTATTTCGAGTCGGTTTCGATAAGGTGCCAGATCTCGTGAGGAACCAAGGCGAGAATTCCTGCTGGCAAACATTCCGCTGTGAAATCGCTTCGCTTAAGGAGCTGCGCAATGGAGACACCGTTGAGCCTCGTATCCGCAGCAATCCGGCGTGCGTCCGACAAGAGTTGCAATTTCTTTTGAAAGCGTTTCCAACGCGATTTGTCGATCAATCCAACTTCGAATGCTCGCGGAGTGAGGCGTTGATCAGCATTATCTTGTCGAAGTTGCAACCGATTTTCAGCCCTACTTGTGAACATTCGATACGGTTCATCAGTGCCTTTGGTCACCAAGTCATCGATAAGAACCCCTATATATGCTTCGTCTCTGGAGAGCACGAACGGTTCGCGGCCTAAAACTTTCAAAGCTGCATTGGCTCCAGCGATTAGACCTTGAGCCGCTGCCTCTTCGTAGCCAGATGTACCGTTAACTTGGCCGGCGAAATAAAGTCCGCTTATGAGTTTCGTTTCCAGCGTGTGAAACAATTGAGTTGGTGGAAAGTAGTCGTACTCGACAGCGTAGCCTGGCCGCATAATTTCAGCTTTTTCCAAGCCTGGGATTGTGTGGAGAAGCCCCAACTGCACATCGTAGGGCAGACTCGTTGATATTCCGTTTACGTAATACTCCAGCGTATGACGCCCCTCCGGCTCCAAAAAGATCTGGTGCGAGCTTTTCTCCGAAAATTTGACAACCTTATCCTCAATAGATGGACAATATCGCGGACCCGTCCCGCGGATTCGTCCGGTGTAAAGTGGCGATCTATGGAGGTTATCCCGAATGATCTGGTGCGTTTTTGGCTGCGTTGCCGTTATCCAGCAAGGAATTTGTTCCACGTGGAACTTTCCATCCTGAACCTGATTCAGCGTGAAAATTTCGCCCCTCTCACCTCCGATTTCTTCTGGGAAAAAGGAGAAGTGCGGTGGCGGGTCGTCTCCTGACTGGATAAAGCACCGGGAGAAGTCAATTGAGCGCCCATTCAATCGGCACGGCGTACCCGTTTTGAAGCGCCCAACTCCAAACCCGAGCTGCTTCAGATTGTCGCTTAGACTCGAACTCGCGTCTGCCATTCGCCCTCCTGCCTTTGTATTCTCACCGACGTGTAACAGACCGCGTAAAAATGTCCCAGATGTGATTATTACACTGCGTGCGAAGATTCTGACCCCAAGATCTGTCTCGACCCCAAAGACCTTGCCCTGATCCACAAGAACGCGCGAGACTGTTCCCTGCTGCAGATCGAGATTTCGAGCAGACTCGAGGATAGCTTTCATCCTAAATTGATATGCCTTTTTATCGCATTGGACGCGAGGTGCCCGGACCGAAGGACCCTTCGTCCGGTTCAGCATTCTGAACTGAATTCCAGTTGCATCCGCGTTGAGTCCCATCGCTCCGCCCATGGCATCGATCTCGCGAACGATGTGGCCCTTCGCCAAGCCGCCTATCGCGGGATTGCACGACATTTGGCCAATTGTGTCCAGATTCTGCGTTACCATTAAGGTTCGACATCCAATGCGTGTCGCAGCAAGTGCCGCTTCAATTCCGGCGTGACCACTGCCAACGACCAAGACGTCATATTCGGTTGGTAACTTAAACATCTTAAAATTGTTCAATTAAGATACACATTAAGAACTATTTACATGTTTTACGTCCGTCGATTTGCCTTGAGGTCCTTGTAGATCACTGAGATTTTCGGCACGCACCGTTCGCAGAGCGACACGCCCAAGCACAAACAGCAACAATGCCGTCGTCAGAAGAGCCCCTCCCCACGTCCAATATTCAACCATTTGTGGATAACTTTTGCCGCGAATGATGCGCAGTCCGAGTTGGCCGAGCGTTCCAATGTAAACGTACAAAAATAATCCGGGTACACGGCCGAGCGAGGCCCAAAACAAATATTGTCGAAGCGGGATCCTCGTCAGTCCATAAATGTAATTTAAGAGGCTGGTCGGAAAGAGTGGATGTAATTGGCTCAGAAGGACAATTTTCCAACCCTCGTGCTGCACGGCAGGTTCCAATGCCCGAAGCGTTGGGCTGCCTGCTAACTTCTGCCGAAACCATCGCCCCGCTACTGACCGGCTAAGCCCAAACGAGACCGCAGCCGCAATAAAGTTGCCAAGGAAGACTATGAGAAACCCCCACCACAATCCGAAAAAGAAGCCACCGCCTACCGCGAGGATACCTCCAGGCAGCAGAAGAATATTGCAAAGGGCAAACAAAAGCGGGTAACACAAGCCGCTCCAGAATCCCCAGCCAGCCACCCGCTGCTGAAGAGAATCGAGAAAATCGACGACTGGAACAAACTGTGCGAAAGCAGCGATCGCTGCGATCGCTGCCAATGCGGCAATGATTTGGCAGTAAACGACCCACCGAGACTTGCGCATTGGCAGAGTTTGCTTGTATCAGAGGGAGCGCGCAAATCGTGTCAGTTCTGCTGTCACTTCGTAATGCAGGAAAGGGGTGATCAGGTAAACGCCGGCAAATCGCTCCAGAGCTGCAGCGATAATTTTTCTTGCAAGTTGCATCCCATAATCGAGCCCGTTCTTGTCGTCCAAAGCAGCCAACTCAGCCCTTACCGGGTCTGGAACGATAATGCCTGGAACCTCATGGTGAAGAAACTCCGCCTGGCGAAAGTTAAACAATGGCCAGACACCGGTGAAAATTACGACATTCAGGTGCCGGGTTCTGCAAACCAATTCATCCACCAGACGAACGTCAAACACTGGCTGCGTCATTACGAATTGAGCGCCAGCTGCAACCTTGCGCTCCAGCCGTTGCACCTGCACGTCCAGATTTTTTGCGTTTGGATTAAATGTGCATCCGATAACAAAGTTTGTGGACGCTTTTAGCGCTTTGCCCGCATACGTAAATCCTGCGTTGAGCTGTTTGATGATGGAGATGAGTTCAATGGAGTTCACATCGTACACGGAGGCCGCGCCCGGATGATCCCCCACGCGTGCCGGGTCGCCTGTCAGGGGGAGCACGTGGCGCATTCCCAACGCTGCCATTCCCAGCAGCTCGCTTTGCAAACCCAGCACGTTTCGATCCCGGCAACTTAAATGGAGCAATGGCGTAATCCCAAAGCGTTCCTTCAAAATCGCCCCAATCGCCAGGTTGCTGACGCGCAGAATGGCCAGCGAATTGTCCGCCAGCGTAATCGCGTCGCATCCAGCCTGGACCAGGGCTTGCGCTCCGGTGAAATATTTGTCCAGTGCCAGCGTCTTTGGAGGGTCCAGCTCGCAGATAATCGCGCGGCCGCCGCTGCGTATCTTGTCCAGCAAGCTTTCTTCCGGCTTATGCCGCGTGCGCGGCGCCGCCGTTGCCGGCTCGGCCGTGATGCGCACAGGTTTGGAACGAACCGGCGCCAGTTCCGCGAGCGCGCTGGCAAGGGCTGCGACGTGCGCGGGCGTTGTTCCGCAGCACCCGCCAATCAGACGCGCGCCTTGCGCTGCCAGCTCGCGCGCGCAGTTGGCGAAATAATCCGGAGCCGTCGGGTAAACGTATCGGCCCTCGGTATAGCGCGGATATCCGGCATTCGGATAGGCCGCGAGCAGTTCGCCGGCCGGGAGTTTTTCGAAGAGCTGTACCATGGCGCGTGGGCCATTCAGACAATTCGCGCCTACGATTTTCGCGCCCAGCTGGCGGCTCCGCCTGAATGCGTCAACAAGCGGCATGCCGGACTGCAACCGCCCTTCCGGCTCACAGGCAAACAATGCCACCGCTGTGCACTCGTTCTGCGGCGCCGCGCGCAGGGCAATCTCCATTTCTTCGAAGCTCATGAACGTTTCGAAAAACAACAGGTCGGCGCCGGCCTCGATCAACGCCTCCACTTGTTCGCGGAAACAGTCTGCGCGATCAATGCCCCGCTCTTCCGCTTCGTGTGCTGTGATTCCAAGTGGACCGATGCTGCCAGCCACGCAGACGTCCTTGTCGGCAGCGGCTTTCAACGCCACGCGCACCGCCGCTTGATTGATTTCTCTCACGCGGCTTTCAAAGCCGAATCGAGCCAGGCGCACGGCGTTTGCCCCAAAGGTGTTGGTTTCAATCACTCGAGCCCCGGCTGCGATGTACTCGGCGTGGATCGCCTCTATCCGGGCCGGCTCGCTTACGCACAGTTCTTCAAGACAGCGATCTACCGGCACGCCGCGATCCAAAAGCAACGTGCCCATCGCGCCGTCGCCACAGATCACCCGCCGTTCCAGTTCTTCGAGCAGAGTCATCTCATTTTTTGCGATTAACGTTGCATACCTCTACTCGGTCAACTGCGCGACGCTTTTGAAGCGTTGCACTCGCCAGCTAATCGGCAAAGAGATCCCACTTGCCTTTTACAAACGCTCAATGCGCAGTGGAACGGCCGGGATCGGGTCGGTCTGCCAACGTTTCGCGATACGCTTGGCACGCCGCCTCGTCCCAGAGCACAAAGATAACTTTCTCGATGTCGTCGTTGGCTGCCAGGAACTCGCGAGTGGTTTCGATGGCCACCTGAGCGGCTTTGTCGATCGGATATCCGTAAGCGCCGCAGCTGATCGCCGGAAAAGCGATGGTTTTGATTCCGTTTTCCGCTGCCAACCGCAACGAATTACGATAGCAATTAGCCAGCGTCTCGGGCTCGCCCCGGTCGCCTCCGCGCCAAATCGGACCGACGGTGTGAATGACAAACCGCGCCGGCAGCCGATAGCCCTTTGTGATTTTTGCTTCGCCCGGCCGACAGCCGCCAAGCGCCCGGCATTCCTCGAGCAGTTCCGGGCCGGCAGCGCGATGAATCGCGCCATCAACGCCGCCGCCGCCGAGCAGCGTTGTATTGGCCGCGTTCACGATGCTGTCGGCAGCAATCTTGATAATGTCGCCCCGAACAATCTCGATTTTGTCTTCAGGGTTTTTCTTCACACGCGTGGTCGCCTCCAAAGCGTAAAAAGAATTTCAGGGCGCTAGGCGCTGGATGAGCCAGCTGCCGTCGGCCTGTCGCATGTAGCGAAAGCGATCGTGCAACCGATTCGGTCTGCCCTGCCAGAATTCCAGCGTGTCGGGTTTGACGCGATAACCGCCCCAATGCGGAGGGAGCGGCACAGGTTTGCCGGCAAACCGTTCCGCCATTTCCGCCATGCGCGCATCGAGCACTCGACGCGCATCGATCACCTCGCTCTGACGCGAGGCCCACGCGGCCAACTGGCTACCCAGTGGACGCGAGTGAAAGTAAACAAGCGATTCCTCCCGGGAAATTTTTTCCGTGCCGCCGCTAATGCGAATTTGTCGATCCAGTTCGACCCAGTAAAGGGCCAGTGCGGCGTAGGGATTGGCTGCAAGATGTTTCCCTTTTTCGCTTTCGTAATTGGTGAAAAAGACAAAGCCTTGGTGGTTGAAATTCTTCAGCAGCACGATTCGCACCGACGGCCGGCCGTCTGGGGCGACCGTTGCCAGGCTCATGGCATTCGCGTCGCGAATACCGGCTTGGGTTGCCGCGGCAAACCAGTTGCCAAACTGCTTGATCGGATCCGGGTCGAGATCGCGCCGGCGAAGACCTTTGCCGACATGCTCGTATCGCGAGGCCTCAGGATCGCGTGGAATCTCCATGGGAAAAAAGTAGCGCATGCCTCCCCGATGCGGAACGCAAAACTCACGCCACGGCCGATCGAAAGATTGCCGGCGTCTCCCGGATTTTCTTGATTACCGCAGG
>DASREJ010000162.1:0-12665 GCA_035652115.1 Bryobacteraceae bacterium | reverse complement strand
CCGCGAGAAGTACACGTATTGTCGTCTTGTTCATTAGACCTCTGAAGCTTAAATTGAGACCAAAACAGCCGGTCGAATTTCTATTGGGGCGGACCGCCACCGCCGGGCATGCCTTCGCCGCCGCCCGCGCCGCCGCTTAATGCCGCGCCCCAGTCTCCGAGAGTTTGAGACTGGCGAGGCGAAGCTTGGAATATAGGTTCAACGCCCGCGATAACGTTCGTTGCCATCAAGTGAGTCTTGTCGGAACCTACAGGGGTACCGGAAACGATTACGGCGTCGCCGTTTTTGAGATCGCTCGTGCTGATCTTCGGCAGCCGGTCCAGCATTTGAGAGAGATCGCCGTTGGCTGCGCCGCGCATTCCTCCGGATCCGCTGCCGGCGCCTTGACCTTGTCCGCCGCGCCAGTTGCCGCCTCCTCCACCAGGAGCTTCGCCGGCCTTAGCGCCTTGCGGAGGACCGCCTCCTGCGTTGCCTTCTCCGCCCGGGCCGCCTTGCCCTGCATTTTGAGGCATCTTGAAATCGGGATTAAAACGGCGCGCGAGTCCGTACGCCATGATCTGTGGCAGTTTGCGAATAGATGAATCGCCGTTCAACGACACCGTGACCGGCTGCTTAGTTTGCAGATCTTTAATAGTGATTTGCGTCCCGTCTGAACCTATGGACGATACGGTTCCCACGACCGTGCGGAAAGAACTAGAGTAAATTTTGTTCGCCGTCATCGATGAACCGTCGGAACCAAGCTGTCCGATGATGCGAATCTGATCGCCCGGTTGGATATCGGAGAATTCAGAGGGCGCGGCAACCTTCGGGTTTTCCGGTGAGTAGCGCGTGAGCACGGCTGATGCGGCGTTCACCGTTAGCGTTTTGGGGCCTTCGGGCGTGCGCGCACTTACTGTCAAAGTATGAGCGCCGGGATCGATCGCGCTGACTACGCCAGGCGTGCTGTGCTGCCAGGCGCTCGCTTCCTCTTGATGGACTTTTTGCAGATCCCGCGCGGACATTAGGATCACGCTGCGGGCAGCGACCGTCTTAGGATCGCTTTCCGACTTCAATGCACCAACCTGAATGCGGTCGCCGACTGCCAGGTCGTCGGCGGTAATTCGCGTTGCGTTCTTAAGATCTTTCGCGGTCGGTTCAACTTTAAGTAGTGTTTTGGTGTTGCCGACTTGTACCGAGTATTCAGTTCCGGTCTTATCTTCTTTGAGAGTGACAGTGTGAGTTGCCGGATCGACCGCGGTAATAGTGCCGATGATGGGCGTTGGTTTAGCAGCGTCCTGCGCTAATACCGGGGCGCCACAGAGTAGCCCGGCTGTTACAAGAATCGAAATGAACTTTAACATAATCTTTGAACCCGGCTACCGAATCGTATCCGCCCCCAGGTATATAGGAGGCGCATATGTGCTTCTATACGTTACGTGTTGAGTTCAAACGAGATGCAGTGATTCTTGTTGCGAAATGTAAAAGCGGCCGTAATGAAGCTGGGGAGGGAGGAATGTGTGGGAAAAGCAAAAGCGCGACCGAACCCAAATCGGTCGCGCCTGGCTTTTGGTAAGTAATTTTTCTGATTAAGCGGCGTTGACGAGCATGTCTTCGAACATCTCGTTACCTTCGTCGTGATTGCGGTCCGCCTGCTCCTGACACTGGATGCAGAAGGGAGCCCAGGGTACGGCGTTCAACCGCTTCGGGCTGATCTCCTCCTCACAGTGAAGGCAGGTTCCAAACGAACCATCTTCAATCCGACGAAGAGCCGAGCGCACATTGCGCAGCAAGTTTGATTCGCGATCAAGATTTCGAATGGCCAGCTCGCGCTCCGCGGCATGTTGCACTTCGTCTAATGCATCGGCGCTTTTTTCAATCGTGATTGCGTCGCGATTGCGAACAACTCGCTCCAGCTCGTCCTGCTTGTTCTCCAGGATCTTTTTGAACTTGTTAAGTTCTGTCTTCGTCATTGTCCTTCTCCTTCTTAACGACTAGCGTTGCCCACTAAAAAGTAATTCGAAGCTGCCAAGTCTTCCGTTTAGACGCAGGCATATTCAAAAAGGGTTCACCAACGGTAGCATAGATTTTTGGTTCGCGCGAAGATTGAATGGTCCCAGTACGAACAAAAAATCGAATGGTTTGATACAGCGCTTGAGCCGCTGCCTGACTTGTGGTTTCCGGACTCACGTCCGCGCTCCCAAAAGCCTCTGGTCCGATCAGGCTACGCTTTTCGGATCTCCGAATCATACCACATCCCGCAAGCAATTCAAGAGCCAAATTGATCTTTTAGCTTTTTTCGCCTTTGTAGAACTACCTTCTATTCGGCTGTACTCCCGACTTATCCCTCTCTTTCGGACAAACAACCTATCGGTCGAATTCACCAAAACCTTACAGTGCATTCAGATGCCGATAAGCTCAACTGCCTTCAGAAAAATCCCTTGCCCGGAGATTCCCGACAAGCCCGTAAACGACGAGATCATTTGCCCTAGCCGGAAAACTAAAAACCTCAACCTTTATCAGTTTCGTCCGATGAGTATCAGTCTGCGAACACGGAAGAATGTCTCATCTGAGATGGAAAGAAAGTAAGTCTGACGGTAAACTCGGCACTCTCGTTAGATTACGAGAGTCCTCTGAATTTGTTCCGGGTTGCGAAATCGGTTCTGTAACCGGCAGTACTTCCACCAAACACTTATAAAAGGTAGAACCTCACCGATATCAAGTCATCCGTTCGGAAGTGAGTTGATTGAATCCCAATCGCGACACGGCGCGGCTTCTCCAAGCTACAATCAAGCGCCATGCGAATTGTTGCCTTACCTACGGCACTCCTGATCTTGAGCATGTTGCCTGCTGCTGCTGCAGATTCGCCCGTGCTTTGGTATCGAGCGCCGGCGACGAAATGGGCGGAAGCTCTTCCGATTGGAAATGGCCGGTTAGGAGCAATGGTATTCGGCGGTATCGACACCGAACACCTGCAGTTGAACGAAGAAACAATTTATGCCGGCAAGCAAATGGACCGCGTGAATCCGGAAGCACGCGCGAGCGTCCCAGCGGTGCGAAAGCTGCTGCTCGAAGGCAACGTTATAGAGGCGCAAGCGCTCGCAGAGAAAACGCTCTTGGCCCTTCCGCGCCGTCAGCCGCCCTATGAGCCATTGGGCGATCTGACGGTTACGTTCGCCGGCATAGACCACACGCTAGTGAAAAACTACCGGCGGGTACTGGACCTGTATGACGGTACCGTGCAGATAGAGTTCGACGCAAATGGCGTTCATTACAGTCGAACAGCTTTCGCCTCCTATCCGGATAGTGTCCTTGTTCTACATCTGACGACCAGCAAGTCTCGTGCTCTTTCGTTTTCGGTCGGCATGAGCCGGTCGGAAAATGCGAGTGCCGCGATTGACTCGTTGTTTGGGCCTATGACCGTTGTGCTCCGCGGCAAAGCATTGCCACCAGCAAACGATTCTAAATATCAACAAGAGCCGCGAACGGGGACGTCGTTTACCGGAGCCGTGCGGATAATTTCCGACGGGCAACAAGCCGATGGCAGCAACGGCGGTGTACGTGTCGACAACGCGACAGCCGCGACGTTGGTCCTTGCGGCATCGACAGATGTGCGAGGCCCCGATCCCGATGCTGAGTGCCGCGAGCAATTGCACAAAGCTGCCGCGCGCTCCTACGAAGATCTGCTTGCGCGGCACCGCACAGATTTTCGCAACCTAGCGGCGCGCGTATCCTTCACGCTGGGCAACAGTGCGGCGATCGATCGAGAGATCCCGACAGATCAGCTATTGGAGCAAGCTCAGAAAGGATCGGACGATACTGCATTGGCTGCTCTGTATTTTGCGTTCGGACGTTATCTGTTGCAATCGAGCAGTCGCGCTAACTCCTGGGCCGCCAATCTGCAAGGCAAGTGGAATGACCAAGTCGATCCACCGTGGGGAAGTAAATACACGATCAACATCAATACCGAAATGAATTATTGGCCGGCAGAAGTATGCGATCTGGCGGACACCGTCGACGGTCTTTACAATCTGATGCGGCGCATACAGCCGAATGGGGAGCGTACGGCTCGGGAAATGTACGGCACCCCCGGACTGGTTGCGCATCACAACACCGACGGGTGGGGCGATACAGAAGCCATCGACGGAATTACATCGGGTATTTGGCCGTTTGGAGCGGCTTGGTTGAGTTTGACGCTGTGGGACCACTACGACTTCTCGCGTGATGAAGCGTATCTGCGAGACAGAGCCTATCCCATCATGCGCGACGCCGCTGTTTACCTGGTGAATAATCTCTTCGAAGACGGAGCGGGCCAGTTGGTGAGCGGGCCTTCGCTTTCGCCGGAGAATTCGTACTACACCCCCGAGCACCAAAAAGCGTCGCTCGATGTATCTCCCACTATGGATGTGGAGATTACGACGGCTTTGTTCAAGCGAGTGATTGAGGCAAGCACAATTCTGAATACCGATGCCGGCTTGAGGTCCCGCCTCTCTGCGACATTATCTAAGTTGATGCCACTACAAATTGGTCGTTTTGGACAGTTGCAGGAGTGGCGCAAAGATTATCAGGAAGTGGACCCGGGGCATCGGCATTTGTCCCATTTGTTTGCGGTATATCCGGCGCATGAACTAACCGGTGCTACACCCGATCTCTACAAGGCCGCGCGGGTGGCGCTGGAACGCCGGCTTGCGCATGGAGGCGGAGGAACCGGCTGGAGCCGGGCATGGGTTGTTTGCCTGTGGGCAACATTTCGCGAGCCGGATAAAGCAGATGACAGCCTGCGCGTTTTGTTTGCGAAGTCCACGTGGACCAATTTGTTTGATCTTCATCCGCCCGGCATTTTTCAAATTGACGGAAACCTAGGCGCAACAGCGGGAATTGCAGAGATGCTGCTGCAATCTGCAAATGGCGTGACCGAGTTGCTGCCGGCGCTTCCTTCCGGCTGGAAGGATGGAAGCGTCAGCGGACTGCGCGCGCGAGGAGGACTGACCGTCGATATGACGTGGCATAACCGCAAGCTAAAAACAGCCAGATTATACGCGACGAAGACTGGCACATTCCAACTAAAGACAAGCGCCACGTTGGCGGACGAGAAAGATGCTCTAGTGGCTCTAAAAAAAGGTGAGACGCGGACGCTTACGTATTGAGCAATTTCACGACCTTGCCGTTGGCTGACCGAAAACGCCCGTATACTAACTGCTTTGGATGGCTGATGAATAGATTTTCGATGCACTGTATCCGGCTCACCGGTCTGATTCTGTTTGCCAGTGGGCTGTTGCCCGCGCAATCAGAGCGTATCGATCAACTCCTCCAGGAGTTGGATCGCGTTACGTCGTTTTCAGAGCCATCCATTTCTCCCGATGGTCAGTGGGTGACGTGGACTCAGGAAGAGCCGAACGGCGCAAAACAGAGTTACCTGCAAAATAGATCCGAATCTGAGTCAAAGCCTATTTCCATTGCGCCGCCGGGCGAGCGCGCGAACGGAGATAGTCACGCATTCGCATGGTCGAAAGACAGCGCTCATCTTGCGTTTCTTTCGACCGCAGGTTCGCAGAATCGCATCTTTGTAATGAGTATCGCCGAACATGCCTATCGTAAGATTGCAGACCTGAACGGGTACGTTCGGGATGTCCGCTGGTCACCGGATGGAAAGCAGTTGGCGTTCCTGTATGCGGAGGGAGGTGGGGGTGGCGGACCGTTAGAGGCCGAGCCCGCCGCAGTGGGCGAAATCGGCGGCGAAATTCACAATCAGCGACTCACTGTCGTCGACGCCAATGAGAGTGGAAGCCCCAAGCCTTTAACTCCCGAAAATCTGAACATCTACGAATATGATTGGGCACCCGATGGAAATCAGTTTGCGGTTATTGCCGCCCCGGGGCCAGCCGACAACAACTGGTGGATCGCAAAGCTTTATCGGTTCGACATCACGTCCGCAGATTTGAAAGTAATTCTTAACCCGGCCAAGGAGCAACAAATCGCACTTCCGCGCTGGTCGCCGGACGGAACGCGAATCGCGCTTATTGCGGGATTGATGAGCGATGAGGGATTCACAGGCGGCGACGTGCTTGTGGTGCCAGCAGCAGAAGGCGGCGCGGGGCGCGATCTCACGCCGGGCGCAAAAATGTCAGCATCGTGGCTCATGTGGCAAGACGATCGCAATCTGATTCTGTCCGAAGACGTGGATGGCGGCAGCGCGATCACGACGCTTTCCGTATCGACTGGCCAGATGAAGACGCTGTGGCAAGGACCAGGCTTACTCCACGCGGAGGGAAACTATCCCAATCTGGCTTTTGCCCGAGATGGACATACTGTTGTAGCTATTCAATCGAATTGGGAACAGCCGCCTGAGGTTTGGGCTGGGCAGATAGGCAACTGGCAGCAAGTTACGCGGGCCAATTCGGACCAGCGGCCGCACTGGGGCAAGTCGGAAAGCATTCATTGGACGAGCGGAAATTTTCGCGTTCAGGGCTGGTTACTCTATCCACAGAATTTCGATCCGAAGCAGCGCTATCCCATGGTGGTCGAAGTCCATGGGGGACCTGCGAACCAACGTTCACCCGCGTGGCCGAGCTCAAATTTCGACATGTCGGTCTTGTCTGGCATGGGTTACTTCGTGTTCTTCCCGAATCCTCGCGGCAGCTATGGCCAGGGTGAAGCTTTCACGCGGGCGAATGTGAAAGATTTTGGCGGCGGCGACCTGCGCGATATTCTTGCGGGGCTCGATACAGTGATTGCTAAAGTGCCCGTTGATCGCGACCGGATCGGCATTACGGGATGGAGTTACGGCGGGTTCATGACGATGTGGACGGTTACGCAGACACATCGCTTTCGCGCGGCCGTCGCCGGAGCCGGCATTGCAGACTGGCTCAGCTACTACGGCGAAAATTCCATTGACGAATGGATGATTCCGTATTTCGGCGCGTCTGTGTACGACAATCCCGCGGTTTATGCGAAAAGCTCGCCGATTGACTTCATTAAGAACGTGAAGACGCCTACTTTGGTTTTAGTGGGTGAACGCGACGGAGAATGTCCGGCGCCGCAATCGTTTGAGTTTTGGCACGCGTTGGAAACGCTGAAGGTGCCGACAAAGCTGGTGGTGTATGCGGGCGAAGGACACGGATTTCACGATCAAAAAGACCGCCTGGATCGTATGCGACGCACGCTCGCCTGGTTCAACGAGTATCTGGGGGCGAAGTAGCGTTTTGACAGCAACGCCAGAAAGCTGGATGAAGAAAGCGATCGACTTGGCGGCAGAGAATGTTCGAGGCGGTCGCGGTGGACCGTTCGGAGCGTTAGTGGTGAGAGACGAAGAGGTGGTCGCCTCGGGAGTTAATTTGGTGACGGGCTCAAACGATCCGACTGCCCATGCGGAGATCATCGCCATTCGAGCAGCTTGTCAAAAATTGGGTTCGTTTCAGTTAACGGACTGCGAACTGTACACAAGCTGCGAGCCTTGTCCGATGTGCTTGGGAGCTATTTATTGGGCGCGCCTGAAAAGGTTCTACTACGCATCCAGCCGAGATGTTGCGGCGGCCGCGGGTTTCGACGACGCATTTATCTATAACGAACTGTCTCTTTTGCCGGATCGCAGAACAATTCCTGGATATCGCTTGGCGCCTGAGCTCGCCCGAAAACCGTTCGACGAATGGGCTAAGAGCGAGGGTAAAAGACAGTATTAGCGCACTGGCGCGACAGCGGGTTGGACAGCAATCCGCCGTCGCATTGCGACGTAATAGGCTATTGCCGCCGCGGCGAAACCAACAAACCAGGCATAGTCATAGAGCCAGCGTAGAGCCGGTACGATAAGACCGATCAGGGCGATTGCGATCCCGAAGCCGAGTGCGAATAAGCCCCGTGCATTCAAACCTTTTCGATACTCATAAAGGCCGCCGCGCTCGTAAAGGTCGGTAACCTCAAGCCGCGTTTTGCGAATCAGGAAATAATCTGTAATCATTACGCCGGCTATCGGTCCTAGCAGCCCCGAATAACCAACGAGCCAGCCAAAGATGTAGCTATTGAAATCGGTTAAGAGTTTCCAGGGCATCATCAATAGCCCGACAATGCCCGTAATGAAGCCGCCGGTACGGAAAGAGATGAGTCTCGGGTTCAGATTGGAGAAATCGTTGGAAGGCGACACGACGTTTGCAGCCACATTTGTGTTCAGTGTGGCGACGACGAGCGCGACCAGCGCAATAGACGCTATTAAGGGTTGATGAAACTGACCGAGAAGCGCGACCGGGTCCCAAATAGCGTGGCCAAAAAGCACGACGGAAGCCGATGTGACTGCGACGCCGATGAAAGAGTAGAGCGTCATCGTGGTTGGCAGACCGAGCGCCTGACCCAGCATCTGATCCTTTTGCGATTTCGCATAACGAGTGAAATCGGGAATGTTGAGCGCAACGGTCGCCCAAAAGCCAACCATGCCGGTAACGGACGGAATGAAGAATTTCAAGAACTCGCTGTTTGTCTGAAATTTGCTTGGTGTGCTGAGGACTGGTCCGAGCCCGCCGGCCTTGGCTGTAATCCACCAAAGCAACAGCAATCCAAGACCGAGCATGAAGGGTGCGCCAATTCCTTCAAGAAACTTGATGGTGTCAATGCCGCGCCATATCACTGCAATGTTCAGAAGCCAGAAAGCGAAAAAACAAATCCATTGGCCAAAGGGATTGCGGGCTGCGGACGGAACTATAATTTGCAACATCGAAAAGATTGCTTGTCCGCCAATCCACGTTTGAATGCCGAACCAACCACAGGCAACAATGGCGCGTAAGACAGCCGGAACATTTGCGCCGCGCACGCCGAACGATGCGCGCACAAAGACGGGGAAGGGAATGCCGTATTTGGCGCCCGCGTGCGCATTCAGAATCATTGGGATCAAAACGATAAAGTTGCCCAGAAAGATTGTGCCGATGGCCTGTTTCCAACTCATGCCCCCGGCGATTAAACCCGATGCCAACATGTAAGTGGGAATGCAAACGCTCATTGCCACCCATAAGGACGCGTAGTTGTAGACTCCCCAGGTACGGCGCTGCGCCGGGACGGGCGCCAGATCTTCGTTAAAAAGACTCGGGTCAACTTTCTTCATTCGGCAGCTTGGTGCTAGTTTAGAAAAATCTTGATGTTCGGTGTGGGAGATCGCTTTTGAGCGACGTTACCAGGGATTTCGTTACGGAGCAAAAACTTGCCGAGGCTTTGCCTCCGTTAAGTAGCCACGAAGCACTGGTGGAGGCGAATCGTTGCCTCTATTGTTATGACGCGCCGTGCACTCATGCTTGCCCGACTCACATCGATATTCCCCGGTTTATCAAGAAAATCGCAAGCAATAATCTGCCGGGCTCTGCGCGAACTATTTTAGAGGCAAATCTACTTGGCGCGACGTGCGCACGCGTTTGCCCGGTTCAAGAACTATGTGAAGGCGCATGCGTGTTGGGCGCCGACCATAAGCCGATCATGATTGGCCGCTTGCAGCGTTACGCAATGGATTATGCGTATGCGCAAAAGGCGGACTTGTTTTGGCCGTCGGCAAAGACAGGAATGAAAGTCGCGATCGTTGGCGCGGGACCCGCCGGCTTGTCATGCGCGGGCGAGCTAGCGCGCAAGGGCCATGATGTCACGCTATTTGAGAAACGGCAGCTCGGCGGCGGTCTGTCCACCTATGGAATTATCGTTTTGCGAGAGCCGGTAGATGTTGCATTGGCTGAAGTAGACATGATTTGCCGGCTGGGCGTAGAACTAAGGACAAACGTCGAACTCGGCCGCGATTTGGATTTTTCAGAGCTGCGCTCGAACTATGACGCAATCTTTCTTGGCGGCGGTCTCGGCGCGACGCCCTCGCTCGGCATACCCGGCGAAGAGTATTGTTTAGATGGGCTCGAATATATCGAGCAGAGCAAGATGGACCGCGACCGGTTGCGCGTCGGCCGGCAAGTTGTAGTCATCGGAGCGGGCAATACCGCGATTGATTGCGCAACCATAGCCAAACGTATGGGCGCCGAGCGTGTGACTATGCTCTACCGTAGAACCGAACATGAGATGACGGCATATCCGCACGAATATGAATTCATCAAGCGGGAGGGCGTTGAGTTCCGGTTTCTTACGCAACCTACTCACGTGGTTGTCACGAACGGCCAAGTGACAGGCATTCAGTGCGTTCGGACCGAACTCAGCGGCGTAGATGGTTCCGGTCGTCCGTCGCCGCGGACCGTCACCGGGTCAGAAATTATTATTCCGACGGATCAAATCATCAAAGCCATCGGCCAAGAGAAACCATATTTAGCGCGATTACTAGGCTTGCAAACGTTCGGCGGCTTCATCAAAGTAGATGACGCCTATGAAACCAGTGTGCCGGGCGTATTCGCGGGCGGCGATTGTATTCGATCTTCCGGCGCCGCATCGACTGTGATGGCTGTAGAAGATGGCAAACTTGCGGCGGAATCCATTCATCGGCGGCTCACGGCCGCGCCGGTGATGGCAGGGACTGACTAGATGGCGGATCTTTCCATCGACTTTGCAGGTATCAAATCACCAAATCCCTTTTGGCTGGCGTCTGCGCCTCCGGCTAATTCAGGCGCACAGGTACACCGTGCCTTCGAAGCAGGCTGGGGCGGCGCCGTGTGGAAGACAATTGGCGCCCCCGTGTTGAATGTTTCAAACCGCTATGGCGCATGGCACTACGGCAATCAAAAAATGCTCGCCATTAATAATGTCGAGTTGATTTCCGACCGGCCGCTCGAAGTGAATTTACGAGAAATTCAAGACGTTAAGCGACTTTGGCCGGATCGCGCGGTTATCGTGTCCGCAATGGTTGAATCCTCGCCGGAAGCCTGGAGCGAGATCGTCAAGCGGATAGAAGATACGGGCGCTGACGGGATCGAGCTGAACTATGGCTGCCCTCACGGAATGAGCGAACGGGGAATGGGCAGCGCTGTGGGACAGGTGCCTGAATATTGCGAGCAGATTACGAGTTGGGTGAAGCATGTCGCGCGCATTCCGGTAATCGTCAAGCTGACGCCGAACATCACAAATATCGTATATCCGGCGCGAGCCGCTGTTGCTGCCAAGGCCGATGGCCTTTCTCTCATCAACACCATCAACTCGATTGTCGGCGTTGATCTTGACACGCTTGAAGTGACGCCCAGTATTGGAGGAAAGGGCGGTCACGGCGGTTATGCAGGCCCGGCGGTGAAGCCAATCGCGCTGAATATGCTTTCTACTTTGGGCGTCGATGAGGTTGTTTCGCGTTCGGGGCTGCCTATTTCCGGGATGGGCGGAATCTCGACATGGAATGATGCGGCCGAGTTCCTGCTGCTCGGCGCAACCAGTCTTCAGGTGTGCACGGCTGTTATGCACTACGGCTTTCGCATCGTAGAGGATCTCTGCGACGGGCTTTCGAACTGGATGGATGCGCACAATTTCGCGAAGATCGCAGATATTCGCGGCAAGAGTTTACCGCGCATATCTGACTTCAAGGATTTGGATTTGTCGTTTCGCGCGATTGCACGGATTGATCCTGCGAAATGTATCAAGTGCGACCTCTGCTATGTGGCCTGTAACGATAGCGCACATCAGTGCATTGATCTGATTGCGGCAGATGGAAGTGTCGTTGAACCGCGCGCTTATGACGTGCATTCGAACGGGAAGAATGAGGCCGTGCATGGCCGACCGCAACCGCGCGTCCGAGAAGAAGACTGCGTCGGATGCCGCCTCTGTTACAACGTCTGCCCAGTAGAACATTGTATTGAGATGGTTGACCTACCGCCGTGCCGTCCCTCGATTACATGGGATCAGCTCACGAAATCACAACGGGTGGTGACGGAAGACTGGGAGGCAATGAAGCGCTATCGTGAGGAACGTGGCATCCATATTCACTAGAGGTGCAATTTGCCATTACTGATCAAGAATGGCGAAATTGTCACCGCCGATTCCCGATTCCGTGGCGACATCTATGTCGAGAACGAGACGATCACCAGAATCGGCGAACACCTGGACGCTTCGCCCGATGCTCAAATTCTTGATGCGGCCGGAAAGATCATTTTCCCTGGCTTTATAGATCCGCACGTCCATATTTATCTGCCGTTCATGGCGACCTTCGCTAAGGATACGCACGAAACGGCTAGCATTGCGGCGCTGATAGGAGGCACCACCACATTTATTGAAATGTGTTGCCCGTCGCGCGACGATGATGCACTGGAAGGTTACGCGCTCTGGAAGAGCAAGGCGGAAGGAAACTCTGCCTGTGACTATACGTTTCATATGGCCGTCAGCAAATTCGAGAACGAAACTGAATCGCAACTTCGTCAAATCGTCGACGACGGCACAACATCATTCAAGATTTTTCTCTCTTACAAAAATTTCTTTGGCATAGACGACGCGGAGATGTTTCAAACTTTGCAGCTCGCGCGCGCGATGGGCGTTATCGTCACTGCGCATTGCGAGAATGCTGAGCTAGTGGATCGTTTGCAAAAGGAGTTGCTTGCAAGCGGCAGAACCGGACCCGAATGGCATGAGCCCAGCCGCCCGGAATCGGTCGAGGCGGAAGGAACCGGACGATTCGCTACTTTCCTGGAGAATACGGGTGCAACCGGGTACGTGGTGCATCTTTCGTGTCAGCCGGCCCTCGAAGCTGCATTAGCGGCAAAGGCTCGTGGAGTAAAAGTGTTTGTGGAATCGGTCATTCCGCATCTGCTCTT
>DASREJ010000161.1:0-27506 GCA_035652115.1 Bryobacteraceae bacterium | reverse complement strand
TGGGGCGACCAATCGATTTGGGGCGATCAGTCCATCTGGGGCGACACCGCACTTGGACTCAGCATCCTCAGCAATGGCGAACCAAAGTAGGCGTCGTTAAGACTCGGCTCCGTTTAGAGCCTCGTCTAGTTCTTGCAGATCCGTGCAGCCGGTACGGAAGTTAACATGTCGGAAAGTTCGAGGGCGGTACCTGTCCAGCGAAACAGTTGCCGCCTTTCTGGGTTGACGATGTAGATAAATTCCCCCCCAGGCGTAGTACTTCTCGCACTTCT
Source organism: Bryobacteraceae bacterium (assembly GCA_035652115.1). Lineage (GTDB taxonomy): Bacteria > Acidobacteriota > Terriglobia > Bryobacterales > Bryobacteraceae > Bog-105. Next base: position 27,234 of record DASREJ010000161.1, on the reverse strand, counting down.
CCAATACGCAGCCATTTTACGGTCTTACAGCACTGCGTTAAAGGTTCCGAGCTACGCGGCCTTTGCGATGGGCAGCCGATCTATTGTTGCCAATCCGCAGCGCTCCAGTAAGCGGATCACCGGCCACGCTAAGTCGATCTCGCGGCCGCGCAGCGCAAAACGCGCCGACGTCGGGAACTCGTGATGGTTGTTGTGTAGTCCTTCGCCGCCGGTGAACAGCGCAATGATCTGAATGTTGGTCGCGAGGTTATCGAAGTTTCGATAACCGATCATGTGGCAGAGACTGTTAATGGAAGAATTCAGCAGTACATAAGCCACCAGGTGAAATGCCCATGCGGCCAATCCCCACCCCCAGCCAAACATCAACATAAAGATTGCCAGGCCTGCAAAAATCGTGTAGTTTTGAATCCACCGCGGCAGTTTGTCTATTGCATCGGGCCGATAATCCGGCGTGTACTTCCGGATGGTCGCCAGATTCTTGGTCTCTTTTCGATAGAGGAAGTAATTGCCGAAGAGAACGGTCCACATTCCAAAGACGCGCGGGCTGTGCGGGTCTCCCTCTTCGTCTGAGTGGTGGTGGTGCTTCCGATGTACCGCCGCCCATTCGCGCGGAATAATTCCGGTGAACAGCATCAATTCCAAATGCATCAAAAATTCCACCGATCTATGCAACTGCACGCCACGGTGCGTCACGCACCGATGCAAATAAATAGTGGTCGCAAAGACGGACATCTGCAAGATCACAAACGTGATCACTGCCATCCAGACAAAGTGCATCAATTCTCCAGAATGAAATTTATTTTTGCGAGGACGCGATGAAGCCGGGCGTTCTCTCCAGTTCGCAAGCTGAATCCGCCGCACGGCGTCGCGCGGGATTGTGGCGAGAAAACTTCCTAATTAAGGGTAGCAGTTCGCTACGGATGTTCGCCAAATCGAGCGGAAAACCAAATTACATCCGGACTCGCCTGTCCTGCACGCGATAATTCATATTGAATGTCGCGGCTCCGGCAAGCTGTTCAGCTCCTCGGAAAATCGGGAATTACTCTTGTAGTCGCGCTTCTGCTGTTTGCCGTCTTTTACTTCACTGGGAAATCCCTTCTCGCCTTTCTTTTTGCGGTAGCGTTAATTCCCATTTCGCTCATCGTTTTGTTTCGGGGTTTCGTGTGGGTAAAGCGGCACGCGCTCTGGAGTTTGCGCAATCGGCTTCTGGTTGTATACACGCTGATGGGAGTCTTGCCCATCGCGCTTCTTTTTGTGTTGATTGGACTAAGCGGTTGGGCCCTGATGAACGAACTCGCCATCTACCTGGCCAGTTCGGCGCTTGATCGCCGGCTGGAATCTCTTCAGTCCGCCGTAGAGGGCCTACAACAACTCAAGCCGGCCGACCGTCCGAAAGCTGTTTCGCACTTCGCCGAAGCCTTCGAACATTCGTTTCCCGGCATCACATTCTACTTCAACGATGGAACCGGCATGCACTCTTATCCGCCGAACGCTCCTTCTTTAACAGTCGCGCCTGGGTGGGGCAACGTTGACGGGCTATTAGTGTGGAATGGCCGCTTTTATGGCTGGGCACATGACAAACGCGGCAACGATGAAATTACCGTTTTGGCGCCGTTCTCGAATCAAAGCGTCGAGAATCTGGTTCCCAATCTCGGCGCCATCGCGCTGCTGGAAACCGATGAACACCCCGGCAGGGTCGCTTCGGCCGGTGCCATTTCCTCGGAAGAACGGCGGTCCGGCGACATGCAGGTAAAAGTGGACCTCGATGGTCGCGCTAGCTCCGGCCGAACAGCGAGCCGCATTCCTCCGCCGGTCAACCGCTTCGATATTCCCGTGCTTTGGCCGTCCACTCGCCTGCATTACCACCTTGACACCCCGGGCAAAACATATCAGGGAGTGTTGTGGGTAGAGTCGCGGCCTTCAGCGGTTTTGCGAAGCTTTTTCTCTGGAAGCGAGGTTTTACGCGGCATCCTGTTCGATGTCGTTTTGGCTGTCGCTATCCTCTTCTTACTCGTCGAACTGGTCGCCATTTGGATTGGCGTTCGCCTGTCACGCCGTATCACCGGTTCCGTTAATCAGCTTTACGAAGGCACTCGCCGAGTCATCCACGGCGATTTTCAGAATCGTATTCCGGTTCGCGATCAGGACCAGCTCGGCGAGCTTTCGCAATCGTTCAACCGGATGACCGAGAATCTCGAACGGTTGATGGTGGTTGAAAAAGAGAAGGAGCGCCTACAAACCGAGCTTGAGATTGCGCGGGAGGTGCAATCGCAACTTTATCCCAAGGCGGCTCCTCCGGCGTGTGGTCTTAAGTTGACGGTCCGCTGCGATCCTGCCCGGCTGGTTTCGGGCGATTACTACGATTATCAGGATATCGGTGGCGGCAAACTCGCTTTTGCAATTGGCGACGTAGCGGGAAAAGGAATTTCAGCAGCGCTTTTGATGGCAACCCTGCAAGCGGCTCTGCGCGCTCAGATCACCAATTACCAGCCGTGTGAAACCGACCGTAATAATGCCCCCAGCCTTCATGCAGCGGTTTTGGTTTCCGCACTCAACAAACAGATCTACGCTCACACTTCACCTGAAAAGTATGCGACTTTTTTCTTCGGTCTGTTTGACGAGCCTTCGCGCACTCTGACCTACACTAACGCCGGGCACCTGTCTCCTTTGTTGTTTCGCCAGCAGGAAGTAACGCCGCTTGATTGCAATGGCACCGTCGTCGGAGCTTTCCCGTTTTCCCTATATGACGAGAGCCGCTTGAGTATGGCCTCTGGAGATCTGTTGGTTTGTTATACCGACGGAATCACCGAGCCTGAGAATGCCTACGGTGAAATGTTCGGCGAAGAGCGGCTTATCGAGTTAATCCAGAAGCACTTTCACCGAGAAGATCAGGAAATCGTCGCGCTAGTTCTTGAAGCCGTACGAGGCTGGACCGGAAATCCAGAATTACATGACGACATGACGTTGCTTTTGGCTCGCGAGGTTCCAGTCCAATGAAGGTGCTTACCGCCGCTCAGATGCGTGAGGTTGATCGCCTCACCATCGAGCGCGGCATCCCCGGCCTGATTTTGATGGAAAATGCCGGCAGCCGGGTGATCGAGTTTTTGCTGAAGACGTTCCATCCGTTGAATGAGCATCGAGCGGTGGTTGTTTGCGGTAAGGGGAACAATGGCGGCGACGGTTTCGTTGTCGCGCGCCAGCTTTTTACCCGCCATCTCTGTAAAGAACTCACGGTTGTTGAGATCTTCGACCCCGAGTCCCTTACGGGCGATGCGCAGGCAAACCGCAGGATGCTGGATGCCTGCGGCTGCCCAGTGGTGCGGGAATTACCAAACAAAGCCAATTTGGCGACGGTGGTTATCGATGCCGTTCTAGGTACGGGGCTAACCGGACCTGCTAAAGGGTCGGCGCTTGATGCCATTCGCATGATCAATGAGCGGTTCCCGCTCGCTAAGAAGGTGGCCGTCGATATTCCCTCCGGTTTGCCCTCTGACGAAACGAACCCAATTGGCGAGTTCGTCCGCGCCGACTATACGGTCACGTTCACGGCTGCGAAACAAAGCCAATGTTTGTCCCCCCTTTATGAGCACATGGGCGAACTCAACGTCGTTCCCATTGGCAGCCCGGACGAAATTGTAAAAACGAACCCAAATCATTCCCTGAATCTGACAACCCCGGCCGACATTTGCCATTTGTTTGCAAAGCGGCCCCGGAACTCTAACAAAGGAATGTACGGTCATGTTCTGGTTGTCGGGGGTTCCTTTGGCAAGAGTGGCGCTCCGGCGATGGCTGGATTGGGTTCGTATCGTAGTGGGGCCGGTTTGGTCACCATCGCTATCCCGAAAAGCGCCTTGTCCATGGTTGCGGCGTATCGCCCCGAACTAATGACCGAGCCGCTAAGCGAAACCGAAAATGGACGGCTTTGTTTCGCAGACAGCGATCATTTACTAGAGTTGCTGAAGAAAATGACCGTCCTGGCGCTGGGTCCCGGATTAGGAACTGATGCGGAAACAGTCAGCTTGGTCAGGCGGCTCTATGAAGAAGCCGAAGCGCCAGCCATAGTTGACGCGGATGCGCTAAACGCTCTCGCCGGAAATCTGCCGAAAACAAGCCGAATACGGATTCTGACGCCCCATCCCGGAGAAATGTCGAGATTGACCGGTAAATCGACCAAAGAAGTTCAGGCAGATCGCTTGGGAACGGCTCGGCATTTTGCAAGGGAAAGCGGCACAGCTGTTGTTCTTAAAGGCGATCGCACTATTGTGAATTTTCCCGACGGCGAGGTCTGGGTTAACCCGACTGGCTCGCCCGCTCTTGCGACAGGTGGAACCGGCGATATTCTGACCGGGATGATTGCAGGGTTAGTGGCCCAGCACCCGCCAGATTGGCGTGCCGCAGTGGTCGCCGCGGTCTGGTTGCATGGCCGCTGCGGTGAACTGGCGGCGAAGCAGTGGGGTGAAGAGGCAACGCTTGCAACCGACATTCTCGATTTCCTGCCCGAGGCAATGGATGAAGCCCGTCCATCGTCTTGAGACGCACTCGACCGAAGAAACGCAAGCGTTCGGCCGGCTTTTGGCCGCTGTATTGCCGCGAAAGGGCGTCGTTTTACTGATAGGCGAATTAGGCGCGGGCAAGACGACCTTGACGAAAGGCATCGTCGAAGGACGCCATGCGGCATCGGCCGACGATGTTTCCAGTCCTACCTTCACGTTGATTCACGAGTATGGAAATCCCGTAAGTGTCTATCACGCAGACCTGTACCGCCTGGATACTATCGAGCAAGCGCGGCGCCTCGGTTTAGAAGAACTATTTGAGAAAGAAGCGCTCACATTAGTGGAATGGGGTGAGCGATTTCCGAAGCTCTTTCCTTCCGACAGCATCGAAATCCATTTACGGCACAGAGGCGAAGATAACCGCGAAATTGAGGTTTTGGGTTTGAATCGCAATACGCCGTGAAACGGAGCGTAACCGTCTCCGAAAACGAGGGTTCTCATATGCGTATGGATACTTTGAGGGCTGAATTAACTCAATTCGAGAGTGCGAAAGATCTCAAAACGCTCTTAGGTGTAGAAGGGCCTTGCGTGACCATCTACATGCCCTTAGCCGAAGGGACAGCCAATCAGGCAGCGAAGGCGAATGCACTGGAATGGCGCGAACTGCTCCGCCAGATGGAATCTAAAGCGCAGGATTACAAGTCCAAGGGCGGCAGTCTGCTTGAGCCATTGAAGGATTGGGATGCTTTTTTTCCGGAAGGCCCACGTCAAGGACAATCGATCGGCATATTTCGCTCAGCTAATGTGTTTCGGTTGGCATGGCTCAGCGAACGAGTTCCATCGCGTGCGATGGTTGGTCCACAGTTTTTTATTCGCCCGTTGCTGTTGGAGCTTAAACGAAACAAGACGTTTTACTTGCTGGCATTGAGCCAGAAAAACGTCCGGCTGCTTCGCTGCACGATGCACAGTTCCGAGGAAGTCCCACTTCCGCAATCGGTCGCAGTCAATTTCGACGAATACATGAACACTGCGAAACCCGATCATGTGCTGGATAACCGCTCATCGGGCGGACCGGACGTGGGCGCGTCGAAGGGCGTCATCTTCGGCACCGGCGCGGAGCGTGAAGCGAAGGATCAGTATCTGGCGCATTTCTACCGTCAAGTCGATCGAGGAGTAAACGAAGTACTGCGCGGCCAGACTGAGCCCGTCGTCCTGGTTGGAGTCGACTACGAAATCGCACTCTATCGATCTCTGAGCAAGTTCCCGCGGCTGGCCGAAGAAGCGGTGGAGGGCGCCCCGAATAGTTTAAAGGCGGGCGAAATGCATGCCCGGGCTATCGACGCGATTCAGCGTTGCTACGAACTAAAAGTGAACGAAGCGATTGCAGAGTACGACCACAAAGTAGGCGCGGGTGCCACCAATCGGCTGAAAGACGTCGTAACAGCCGCACACGATGGCCGTGTCTTGACGCTCTTAGTTTCCAATTCGCTGGAGACGACCGGAGTATTCGATCAGACGACTCACACCGTTAGAGGACGCCAGACAGGGACAAGTGAAGATGAGGATTTGGTCAACGATGCCGTTATTCAGACCATCCTGCACGGTGGTCAAGTCTTTGTGGCGCCGAACGGGAAAATGCCTCAAGGCTCGCCCGTCGCCGCCATTTACCGCTTCTAGGCTACAGACGCTTTGTTGTCCGCGGGCTGCTTGCGCTTAACGCCACAGAGCGCGAGCAGCCCGCAGCCTCCGAGAAGGATTAGCACATAACTTGCGGGTTCCGGCGCGGCAGTGATATCCGCCAGAGCCAGATTTGCGACGTACATGTCGCCTGCGGTAGTTGGGTGCACGTCATCCCAAAAAAGGTAGTTGTTGGGATTAACCCCGCTAAGACCTTGCGCGGAGTCCTTTACGTCGGTGAAACCGAAAGCTGAAGGCGTGGCCAGGATTTGATTGAACAGCGAACTCACGTCAACGCCAATAACGTAGATTCCGCTCGAATCGAGAAGCGAAACGTCAGTGCTCCACTCGGCATTGAAGGCCGCGCTCGCGGCGTTTAGCGCCGCAGCATCAGCCGAACCTTCGGGGGTCAACCCCAAGGACGGCAGATTGAGCCACAAAAAATACTTCCCGCCATCGGCCGCGACTTCCCTAATTTGGCTGAAGATGTTATCGGCCGCTTGTTTCGGATTGTTGCCGCCCAGAAGATCGTTCGCTCCTCCCCAGAAGGTGTATAAAGCGCTGGCGGAAGCGCCCGTCAGGTGCTGGCTTAAAAATAAGTTCACCTGATTCTGCATGTCCTGCTGACTCGTGTTGCCCGTCAGCGCGCTTGCAACAGCATAGTTCGTTCCGCCACCCGCAGGCGCCAGTGTGGGCCCGGGATCGGGGAGACTCATCTTTGTGGCAAGCTGATCTATCCAGAGACCGGTTGGACCTGCACCCGTTCCCGGAGTGGTGTTGGGCCCATCGGTGTAGTATCCGACTGGGAAAGGCACGCCTGCCACGGTCCTGGCTGCATAGTTTGCACCCGGAAACACCCCGAGGGTAGCGATAGAAACGTTACCCGGGTCTGACAGGCTGTCTCCGAACGAAACAATTTGATTGAAAGTATTGATGGAGATTCCGAAAGCCACGCCACAAGGCGCGGCCAGCAACACTGCCGCTAAAGCAACAACTTTCGAACGCATATGTTCATATGTTATGGATAAACCGCTTGGTTATTCCAGTACAAAGATTGTCCGCGCGTTACGGTGGACAAGTACTAGGCCCGCGTTTCAATAGGTTCAGCCGTCGATGTTGCTAGCTGGCTAAGCCGGTGCCACGCAGCGCCAAAATAAATTTCATTTCCTTTCAGCGCCTTGTGAACGCCAATCGGCCGTGCCGCATATATAGTATTTACACTTGACCATGCTTTCTGTAATACAACTTGAGCGCCTTCAAGTAGCCGCTGAAAACGCCGTTGCTTGTGAAGGTGCAACGCAGGTGCCAGCCGAGCTGACGGTCGCGCAATGGGCCCTCGAGAGTGGCTGGGGCACGCATCAACCAGGCAACAATTGCTTCGGTATCAAGGCGTACGAAGGCTGCTACGGTTGCCAAGTGCTGGATACAACCGAGGTCGACCACGGTATAGCCAAAGAACTGCCGCAAGAGTTTGCAACATTCCCTAATTTGGCGGCCTGTTTTGAAAAACATGCGCAATTGATCTGTCAAGGAGCGCCCTATGCGCATGCCTGGTGCGAATACCAAGAATCCAAGAACCTGGAAAGGTTAATTTGTGGCATCGCGCCGGTCTATTCAACCAGTCCGAGATACGCGACGCTGCTAATGGAGCTAATTGGGATGCATGCGATAGAAAGGGCGATCTGGGCGGCCCGCCACAACGAACAAATGCCGCCTGCTCTGGTGAACGCTTGACAGCGACGTGCGACTACGATCGAATCTTCTTTTCCTGTGAACCGTCCGGTTAGCTTTTTCCGATTGAACCGCTTCCGGCCGAGCTAAGCGGCGGCGGGCCAGCAGATCCAGCCGGACTTGTCGTTGGCGTTGACGATGCAGCAGGATCGGTTTTCGGCGCGGTAGTGGGCACGTTCGGGCCAGTCGTTGCGGGCGCCGAAACATCGTGGTCGTGCTTGGGTCCCAGGCCAAGACCAATCAACGTGAGTGCGCTCAGATGACCATCGTCATCCAGCTTTTGGTCCGCCTGAAAACGTTTGAGGGCATCCACCGAATCGTCGCCCCACTGGCCGTTCACGTCGCCTTTGAAGTAGCCCTTATCAGAGAGCGCCTGCTGAATTTGCTGGTAGCGTTCGGGGTCAGGGTGCAACTGATATGAGGGGCCCGGCGCAGAACGTGCTATCAAGCGTCCTCTTTTATCGCGGCGCCCACGGACGTATTTCGCGTTGGCAGTCGAAGCGGGGTGAGTTTTGCTGGTGGTGTGCGATGTAGGGTGATTCACCGTATGGGCGGATGCAGACGCGGCAGTGGGCTTGTGCACTGCCTTGGCCGCGGTGCTCGGCGAAGTCGTTGTCGGCTTTTTCTGGGGAGCGGCAACCCAACACGCTGGTACGGCAAACGCCAGTAAAATCAGCGTGAAAACGCGCTTCATGGGCTTTATTCAGAATCTTATCACTACATAGTGGGTGTTGCGTCATCACTACCTGTATTCCGATGATGAGGGCAGATGATCATTTCGATGAAGCTGCACGCCACGAGGGCGGAAATCGATGCTGTTTGCGAACGCATCGCTGAGTTTGGCTACAAAGTGCATTCGATTGAGGGCGAGGAGCGGGTTGTCATTGGCGTTGTCGGCGTTGGGGATGTAACAGCGTGCCTCGAATCCCTGGAAGCGATGCCGCAAGTGGAGAAAGCGGTCCGCATCTCAGCGCCCTATAAATTTGTCAGCCGCGAGTTCCGTCATGAAAAGACACGCATCCGCGCCAACGGCACTGAGATCGGCGGCGACGAATTCATATTGATGGCGGGACCATGCTCGGTCGAAAGCGAACAACAGATTTTGACGACGGCGCGCTTCGTCCGGGAACAAGGCGCTGCATTCCTGCGGGGCGGCGCGTTCAAGCCAAGGACTTCGCCCTACGATTTTCAAGGCTTGGAATTGGACGGTCTAAAGCTGCTTCGCAAAGCTCAGCAAGAAACCGGGATCGGAATTATCACGGAGGTAATGAGCGACGGCGATGTCGAGCGGGTCGCCGAATACGCGGACATCCTACAGATTGGCGCGCGCAACATGCAAAACTTCGCCTTACTCAAATCGTTGGGCAAAAGCAATCGTCCTGTCATGCTGAAGCGCGGTCTCAGTTCCACCATCAAAGAGTTGTTGATGTCGGCCGAATACGTGGTGGCACATGGCAACCCTAACGTGATCTTGTGCGAGCGCGGTATTCGGACCTTTGAAACCGCCACGCGCAACACGTGCGACTTGACTGCAATAGCGGTGCTCAACGAGCTGACTCATTTGCCTGTCATTCTGGACCCCAGCCATGCTACGGGAAAACGAAGCCTGGTTCCGCCGCTGGCGCGTGCCGGTGTCGCTATTGGTGCGGATGGCTTGATGGTGGAAGTGCATCCGCAGCCGGAGAAAGCGTTCAGCGACGGCGCACAATCCCTCACGTTCCCGCAGTTCGCCGCAATGGTGAAAGACCTTCAGCCGTATATCCAACTGTGGAGTGCGACCAGAGCCGCCGAGTTGGTGACGGTATAAATCAGATTGGGCTTAAAAACGAACGCCGGGCTGAAGCTATTAGCGCTTCTGATTGGCATCGCCGCGCTATTTGCCGGGATCAATTGGTATCAGCATCGCTTTGTACGAACCGATACGGATCTGATTCGTTTATTGCCGGGCGGTGACGCGACAGTCTTCTACGCTCAGGCGGACGTATTGCGCAGGACGGGAATGCTCAATGTACTTGCCGGCTCCAAAACCGCACAGGAGACTGACTATCAGGCCTTTGTCCGCGCCACGCATTTCGACTATTTGAAAGATATCGATGCCGTCGCGGGGTCGACCTTCAACAACGATCTGTTTTTGGCAGTAAAAGGAAGATTCGATTGGGGCCGGATCGGAAACTACGTTCGGGAACAAGGCGGAAGTTGCGCGGCAGATAACTGCCAGTTGCCGGGTAGCGGCTCCGGAGCTTGGATCGCCACCGTGCGAATTCAACCTGACGTCCTGGGAATTGCATTCGGAAACGACAAAACGCTGAGCCACGCCATTCACCCCGGCCAGCAAGCGATTGCGCCGCCACTGCCGAGTGAGCCTGTTTGGATAAGACTTGCGCCTAGCTTACTGAAGAATCCGGCGGCATTGCCTGTGGCATTACGAATTTTTTTGATTTCGATGCAATCGGCAAATGCCGTGACAATCGCCGCGGCGGCAGCACCTTCGGCCAGTCCGGATGCGTTTGAGATCAAACTCGACGCGCAATGCCCATCAGCCGCTACGGCAGACACCATCCGGCAGCAACTGCAAATCGACACCAAAATGCTTAAGTTGGAGCTTGCTCATGAACATCAGGAGCCGAACCCCGCCGATTTGACGGGGTTGCTGACGTCAGGGAACTTCGCGACCAACGGCAACGTTGTTACGGGCGTATGGCCTGTGAGCAAAGCACTGCTCAAAACTTTGCAGTAAGATTGCCGAATTCGTTGACAAAAACTACTACTAGTCTCCTTCTATAAAGTTGAGAGCGACCATGCCACTCAGAATTCTTGAACAGATTTGGCAGGATGCCCGTTACGGAATGCGCCAACTGGCGCGTAGTCCCGGTTTCTGCGCCGTGGTGATTGCAACCCTGGCGATAGGAATCGGCGCGAACACCGCGATTTTCAGCGTGGTGGATAGCGTCTTGTTGCGTCCATTACCCTATCCCAACCCGGACCGTCTGGTTCGAATCTGGGAGAGCAAACCGAGCAAAGGATACTCGCGCAACGTCGTCAATCCGTTAAATTTTCTCGATTGGCGAGAGCGCAGCCAAAGCTTCACGCAAATGGCCGCAGTCGAAGGCGGCAACTCAAACCTTACGGGTGTGGGTGACCCCATCGCCGTCCCTGCGATGCAAGTTTCGCCGGAATTCTTTTCCATTCTCGGTATTCCTGCCTATCTTGGGCGCACTTTCATTTCGGAAGAAGGCAAGCCGGGCCATTCTGACAGCGTCGTTCTTAGCTATTCCTTCTGGCAGACGCATTTTGGCAGCGATTATGGCGCGGTGGGTAAAACTATTACTGTCGATGGTTCTCCCAATACAATTGTCGGCGTGATGCCGCGCGGCTTTTCTTTTCCAAATATTCAAGCTGATATTTGGACGCCCTTACCCATCGTTCGATCAAAAGAGTGGGAAGGGGGCCGATTTTTGGGCGTGATCGCGCGCCTCAAGCCCGGTGTAACTGTCGACAAAGCGCAACAGGATATAGCACGTGTGGCTGACGAACTTGCGCACGAGCGCCCCGAATACGACCAGGGGTGGAGCGCCGAAGTTGTTCCTTTTCTTGAAGACGCGACAACAACCGTTCGGCTTCCACTACTGGTTCTTTTGATAGCGGTGGGATTTGTTCTGCTCGTTGCTTGCGCCAATCTGGCGAATCTACTTCTGATGCGAGGAACGCGGCGTCTGCCCGAAGTGGCTGTGCGCGCGGCGCTTGGAGCCGGCAAACGCAGGCTTGTTCAGCAACTTCTTTCGGAAGCACTGGTGTTAGCCATTGCCGGTTGGATAGTAGGAATTCTGGTTGCATACGCTGCTCTAAAGGCTCTTCTCGCCATCATTCCGCCCGATAACGCTTTACCTCGAATGCAGGCTATCCACCTGGATGCTCGCGTATTCCTATTCTCATTTGCTATCGCGCTTCTAACCGCATTGCTATTCGGACTGATTCCAGCATTCCGCATCGGGCGGGCTGACGTGCACGAGACGTTGAAGCGCGGCTCTTTACGCACTGGGGTGGGCGTTAACCGGGCGTTTCGATATACGTTCGTAGTGGCGGAAGTCGCGCTCTCGCTTTTATTGCTGGCGGGCGCGGGCTTGATGCTGCGGAGTTTTGCTCATCTGCTTGCCGTGAATCCAGGCTTCACGGCGGACCACGTCCTGACGATGAATCTTTTCCTGTCTCCCGCTAAGTTCAGCGAAGCTGCAAAACGCTCGCGCTACGTGGATGACATACTCAACGAAGTTCGAAAGACGCCAGGCGTGCAGGCTGCCGGCTCCGCGCACTTCCTTCCTATGACCGGCATGATGTCCGGATCGTGCTTCTCTCGTATGGGAGAGCCGCTGATTCCAAGCTCTTCCCCCGGAGCCGATTTTCTGATCATCACTTCCGGCTATCTTCGGGCAATGCGAATGTCCTTGCTTGCAGGCCGTGACTTTGGGCCACGGGATACGTTTACTTCACCAGGCGTTGTTCTTGTCAATCAGGCGTTCGCAGCGAAGTATTTTCCCAAGGAGAATCCCGTCGGACAGAAGCTGAATGTGTGCTGGACCGTTACGAATCCCACGCAGATTGTGGGGGTCGTGTCTGACGCGCGCCAAACCGAGTTACAAAAATCGCCCCAGCCCACGATCTTCCTCAATAATTCGCAGGCCGCCATGTACTTTGCCAATTTAACGATTCGAACGCGCGAAGATCCTCACCAGATGACGCGAGCCGTACTCGCAACCATTCACCGCGTCAATCCAGAGCAGGCCATTTCGAACGTGCGAACCATGGACGAGATCGTGTCGAACTCTGTGGCGCGGCCACGGCTGCAGTTGATCCTGCTTGCGATTTTTGCAGTGATGGCCGTACTGCTTGCCGCCGTTGGAGTTTATGGCGTGCTCTCTTATTCGGTCGTTCAAAGGACCCAGGAAATCGGCATTCGTGTCGCTCTTGGAGCCTCCAGCACAAATGTCATCGACATGGTTCTGAAGGAAGGACTGCTGCTGATAGCGATCGGGGTGTGTATCGGGTTGGCCGCAACATTTCCGTTAACGCGTTTGTTGCGCAGTCTGCTCTTCGAGGTGCAGCCGACAGATCCGTTGACGCTCGGCTGCGTAACGGCCATTCTGGTGATAGTTGCTCTCATAGCGATAACGATTCCCGCGCGCCGCGCCTTTCGCATAGATCCATTAGTCGCTCTACGTTATGAATGACGCACGCTGCCGGGCACAAATAGTCGCAGTTAGCTGCCGGGCTAACCTAGTAGTTACCAGATGTCCACCAGTGTTCTGGACCCGCCGCAGGCGCAGGTTGAAGAACTATATCGCAACTTAGAAGAAAAAGTCAGAAATCTGCGTCCGAAAGAGGACCTTTCGGCGCTTGAACGAGCGTATCGTTTTTCCGCCGAGCGGCACAGCACCCAGAGGCGCAAGTCGGGCGAGCCATACATTACGCATCCACTTGCTGTCGCACACATTTTGGCCGATATGCAGATGGATCTTGTGTCCATCGAGACCGGTTTGCTGCACGATGTACTGGAAGACACGCAAACCAAGCCGGAGGAGGTTCGCGCGCTCTTCGGCGAAGACGTTCTGCGCTGCGTCGATGGCGTTACTAAGTTAAGCAAGATCAGTCTGGCGAACCGGGAAGACCGGCAAGCGGAAAGCCTGCGCAAAATGCTGCTTGCGATGACAGGCGATATCCGCGTTGTCATTGTCAAGTTGGCCGACCGGCTGCATAATATGCGAACGCTCGGCTCTTTGGCGCCTGAACGTCAAAAGGCAATTGCGCAAGAGACACTGGATATCTATGCCCCCATCGCACACCGCCTGGGGATGGGTAAAATCCGCGGGGAATTGGAGGATCTGGCGTTTCAGGCGCTGCATCCCGAAGAAGCGGCGGAACTGCTTCGTGAAATCGAGTCGAAGCGGCAGGTGCACGAAGAATGGCTGCGTCAGGTACAGCGCGATATCGAACAGAAGCTCGCACGCGAGGGCATTCCGGCGCGCGTGGAAGGCCGGGTCAAGCGCGCGTATTCCGTGTACCAGAAATTGAAGCGGCAGCGGATCACACTAGATCAGGTCTATGACGTGGTCGCGGTTCGCATCATCACGGATTCGGTAAAGAACTGTTACGCGGCGCTGGGCGTGATTCACAACGATTGGACTCCGGTGCCGGGACGCATCAAGGATTTTATTGCCATGCCGCGTCCGAATCTATATCAATCGCTGCATACTTCAGTCATTGGTCCGGGCGGCATTGCGTTCGAAGTGCAGATCAGAACGGAAGAGATGCACAAGATTGCCGAGGAAGGCATTGCGGCGCATTGGAAATATAAGGAGGGCAGCAAAGGCCCAGGCGCCGACGATCAGCGCATTGCATGGCTCCGCCAACTCGTCGAGTGGCAGCGGGACATGGCGGACTCAGGCGACTTTTTGTCCACGCTGAAGGTGGATCTCTATTCGGAAGAGGTCTATACCTTTACGCCGCGCGGACGCGTGATTGTGCTGCCGCGCGATGCGACGCCGATCGATTTTGCATACGCCGTACACAGCGACATCGGCCAGACCTGTGTCGGGGCACGCATCAACGGCGCAATTAAGCCGCTAAAAACGATCCTCCGAAATGGGGACGTAGTCGAGATCCTGACGCAACCGGGACATCAGCCGAGCCGCGATTGGCTGACGGTTGTCAAGACCGCCAGGGCGCGCAATAAGATCAAGCACGTCATCAATTCGGTGGAACGCGCGAAAGCGCTGGAGATCGGGCAAAAGTCATTGGAAAAAGAGGCGCGGCGGTTAGGCGTGAGCCTGGGGCGCGTGTTGCCTGACGATTTGCAATCGGTGGCCTCCGAATACGGCGTCAGCAAGATTGAAGATCTCTACACGGCGATTGGATTCGGCAAATTTTCAGCACGGCAGGTGTTACAAAAACTTGCACCCGAAAGCGTGCCCATCACAGAACTGCCGCCAATTCCTGTGCCGAAACCTGTTCCGGCGAATTTGCCTGGCTTGCCGATCGGCGATGGCGATCTGACCATTCAAGTAAAGGGCGCTGACGATGTGTTGGTGTATCGCGCCAAGTGCTGCAATCCTATCCGCGGCGAACAGATCGTCGGATACATCACGCGGGGTAAAGGCGTGGCGGTTCACTCCGTGCAGTGCAAGAACGTACAGGCTCTGATGTACGAGCCGGAGCGCAAAATTGATGTGCAGTGGGCACGCAGCGGCAGCGACCCTCTTCCAGTCAAGGTGATTATTTACACCGACGACCGCGTCGGAATTCTGAATCAACTGACCTCTATTTTGACGGCTGAATCGACAAACATTCGGACGCTTGAAGCGCGCGGCGACAGCACGAGAACGGATGATAGCGCCATCGTCGATATCACGATGGATGTCCGCGATAAGAAACAGTTGGAGCGGGTAATTACCGCGTTCCGGCGCGTTCCCGGCGTGCGAGATATTGAACGCGTCCTGTCAAACTGAAGTTAGACATGCAAGACCAAGTGCAAGACTCGGCAATTGCCGATCCGGAGCACATCGCGATTTCGAAATCGACAGGCATCAAGATTGACTGGCGCGATGGACATCACAGCGACTATTCGCTGGCCTACCTGCGCGACGAATGCCCTTGCGCTACCTGCACCGGCGCGCATGGCACTGCACCGCAGAAATCGAATTATTCGAAGCCGGAGCTATTCCCGATGTTCAAGCCGGCGTTAAAGATGACGTCGGTGGAGGCTGTGGGAAGCTATGCCGTGCGGATCTTCTGGAATGATGGGCACAGCACAGGGATTTACTCGTTCGATCACCTGCGAAAGATCTGTCCGTGTACGGAGTGCCGGGAAAACGCCTAAGCGCAAGCTACAACAGCCGGAAATTGACTTCTATTTGGGCCTGAACGGCAACCGGATGGCCGCCCTTCGTCGCCGGGCGGAAACGCCATTTGGAAACGGCTTCGATCGCTTTTTCATCTAGCCCAAGGCCTAACGGTCGTATGACGTGAATTTCACGCGTATTGCCGTTCGCATCGATTACAACTGACAGAAGCACGGTCCCTTGGAACTTGGCCTTGCGGGCTTCTTCGGAGTACTCGGGTTCGGGCCGGAAAATGGGAACCGGTTGCGAAACTTCGCCGCCGATCTGGTAGACGCCGCCACCCATGCCGCCGCCCGAGCCGGGTCCATAGCCATTGCCGTTCCCGGAGCCGATACCGCCGCCGCTACCGTTACCGAAACCGTTAGCGCCCTGGCCGCCCGAGTTGTTTAGCATTTTGCTGAGCGGGTCCCCATAAAGATCGGCCTGGATCTGCGGCGCTTGAGCCGTAATTGTTGGCGGCGTGGGCAGCTTGGGCTGCGGGATAGCCTGTACCGGGGGGAGGAATTGCTTGCGCTCGAATTTTGGCGCTTCGCCCTTGTTCACCGGCTCAGGCATCTTTTGACCGCCACCTCCGCCGCCCCCGGCCTTTTGCGCAGCAGGGGGTAGTTTATATGGTGGAACGTAAATGATGGTGCCCAGGTCGCGAACTTTCTTCTGAACTGCCTTCGATTGGAAGACGAGGAAAAGAAGGGCCACTACGCCGACGTGAATCAGGATCGATACGGCGCCGGATTTTTTCTCGCCACCACCGTAGGCGCCCCAAATGGACCCTACCTCGACCGGTTTTGAGGTGACTTCGAGGGGCGGTAGCTTCGGCGGACGGACTAAATCATGAATATTAGAGACCAGCGACTTGTACCACGGAATTTCAACCTTGCTGATGTCGCCGAATTCTCCGTCATCGACAGGCTTGGAGGTAATTTCAAGCGGCGGAAGTTTAGATGCTTTTTTAGCCTCACGAATACTTCGAATGACCGATTTGAACCACGGTTCTTCGAGGTCCGTGCTGATCAAGAGACGATCCAGGTTGGAATCCGGACGAGCCAAATTACCTTGCTCCACGATTCAGTTCTCCACTTCGCTAGTCACGACAGAATCCCACCTACAGCTTCGCTCAGATACTCCGATGCACCGGTTGGACGTGAAGCGGGAGCCCGCAGTTGCAATAATCGTGTGTCGTCGCGGTCCTACCAGTAACCTTAGTTTAGCATTCATTATTCAAGTTCAGCGGCCTAGAAGAAACGCGCTCGATTGGTTCCAAATCGAGTCTAAGACGTCAGTCAATTCGTGCCCTGAATTCATACGAATCAGATGGGCGTTCGGATGACTTTCGACAAACTCCTCTGAGTATTGAACGGGCACGTACGGGTCCTGGGTTCCGTGAAAGATCAGAGCCGGTTGCGAAAAGTCGGGCGCGGGTTGGTAGCGCATGGAGTCTTCCATCAACTGATATCCGATGCTCATTTCGCGGCCCGCGGCGTAATTAAATATCGGCAGCGAACCGTTTTTTCTCCACGATTGTAGTTGCTCCGCTTCCATGCGAGTGGTCCAGAGTGAATGAAACCGGAAGGCGGGCGCGAGCAGCAACAAGCGCGAGATCTGTGGATGATCCGCCGCGTAAAGCGCGGCAAGATAGCCGCCGAGACTGGAACCGATCAGTATGGCAGCGTCGCCGTCGACTGCTCTGTCGACCACCTGCAATTGGCCGGTGATGGTCAAATTCTGAAAATGTCCTTCATCTAGAGTAGGAATTTCGACTCGTACGCCTGCCGCGGACAGTTTTTCAGCGAAGAATCGGGCTTTGCGCGAGTGGGGACCCGACGCAAAACCATGCAGATATAAGACACGCAAATGGTCTGGCAACATCTACCTCTTGAGCGTTACGTGAACAGGAATTGCGCCTCAAGCTTGCGGCAACACACAAGGATCGCTAGAATCTTTTTGAATCACCCAACGCCTTACATCCGGCTGCTTCACTATTGCAGTACGGCTTCGGATTCACGGCAACGCCTGCGCGAAGGCTTGGCGAATACAGCTTCGCACATCCAAACGTGGCGCGGGCTGCCAAGCTCATGATGTAGTTTAGAGGATTGGACCCGGGCGGGTTTCGCCGGAGTGGCAAGATGCGTTTGCGAATACAGGAGAACAATGAATGTCGGTAGCAGAAAGAGTTAAGCAAATCATCGTCGAACAACTGGGAGTGGACGAAAACCAGGTCGACCCGAGCGCTTCGTTTGTGGACGACTTGGGAGCGGATTCGTTGGACATCGTCGAGTTGGTCATGGCGTTTGAGGAAGCTTTTGACCTGGACATTCCGGACGAAGACGCCGAGAAGATCAAAACAGTGAAGGACGCTATCGACTACATCGAGGCGAAGAAGAAGTAGTTTGAAGCTGCGCGCTGGGGTAGCCGGTAGCGGAACGGCGCAGATGGAAACACTATGGCGCCGAGAAGAGTAGTCGTTACGGGGATTGGGCTCTTAAGCTCGGTTGGCACCGGAACAGAAGAAACCTGGTCGGCAATTCGCAAAGGCGTGAACGGCATCGGTCTCATCACGCAATTCGATACATCGCAGTTTGCTTGTCGCATCGCCGGAGAGGTAAAGAATTTCGATCCGCTTCTTTACGTCGAGAAAAAAGACGTCAAGAAGATGGGCCGATTCATTCAGTTTTCGATGGCGGCCGCGGAGTTTGCGGTGAAATCGGCCGGCTTGCACGTGACCGACGAGGACTCCGAACAGGTCGGCGTCTATATCGGGAGCGGAATCGGCGGATTCGAGGTGATCGAGCGGGAACACAAGATCCTGCTAGAAAAGGGACCCAGCCGTATGTCTCCCTTTTTCATTCCGTCTTGTATCGTCAACTTGGCGAGCGGTTATGTTTCTATCCGCTATAACGCGAAAGGACCGAACTCGGCAACGGCGACAGCCTGCACCACTAGTGCCCATTCCATCGGCGATTCGTTCCGGCTGATTCAGCATGGCGACGCCGACGTGATGATCTGCGGCGGAAGCGAGGCGTGCATCACGCCTATGGGAATCGGTGGATTCGCCGCCATGCGCGCTTTGTCGACGCGCAACGATGAGCCGCACCGTGCCTCGCGGCCTTGGGATCGTGAACGAGACGGCTTCATCGTAGGCGAGGGCTCCGGCATTTTGATTCTGGAAGAGTTGGGGCGCGCGCAAAGACGCGGCGTTCCGATCCTGGCTGAAATTGTCGGATATGGATTGAGTTCCGACGCTCATCACATCACCTCGCCGCCAGAGAATGGGGACGGCGCGTATCGTGTGATGCGAAATGCGATGCGTGATGCGAGTATCGAACCGTCTCGCGTGCAGTACGTCAACGCGCATGGGACCTCGACCGACGTCGGGGACAAAGCTGAAACGATTGCCATCAAGCGAGCGTTCGGGGACCATGCAGGAAAATTGGCTGTCAGCTCAACGAAATCGATGACGGGGCATTTATTGGGCGGCGCGGGTGGATTGGAAGCGGGCATCACGGTGCTGGCGATCCGCGATCAGATTGCGCCGCCGACTATCAATTACGAGTTTCCGGATCCTGCTTGCGATTTGGACTATGTGCCGAATCACGCGCGTCCGATGCAGATTGAATACGCGCTGACCAACAGCTTCGGATTCGGCGGCACAAACGGCAGCCTCGTTTTCAAAAAATTTGAGCCCTAGCTAGTTGTACCTTTTTCACTTCCTCCGCTCTTTCCTGCCGCTACGTAACCCGATCGGGTTTGGTGTTAGCGATTTTGTTGAACTTGCGGTTGCGATGCTGCTGGTGGGCTTACTGCTCGCGTGGGCCTGGAGCAGCGGCGTCTTTCAAAAGCTGGCGACACGGCCGATTTGGTGTATAGCGCCGATCAGTCTGTTGCCGATTGCGCTCCGTCTTCTTCTTCTACCCCATTGTCCTGCGCCGCTGCCTTCCGGAGCCGACGATTTCGGGTACATCTTGTTAGCCGACACGCTGGCGCACTTTCGGCTGGCCAATCCGACGCATCCATTGCACCAGTTCTTCGAATCCGTTTTTGTGCTGCAGCAACCGACCTACAGTTCCATCTATCCGTTGGGACAGGGGATTTTCTTAGCGGCCGGCCGGCTGGTGTTCGGAAGTTTTTGGGCGGGCGTGCTGGTTTCTACAGGTCTTTTTTGTGCAAGTTGTTATTGGATGTTGCGCGGCTGGACGACTGCTGGGTGGGCGCTGTTGGGCGGATTTCTTGCGGTGATCGAGTTTGGCCCGCTGTGCCAATGGACAAACAGCTATTGGGGAGGAGCGGTATCGGCAACAGCGGGATGTCTGGTTTTTGGCGCGCTTCCCCGGTTACGCACCAATGGGATGTTCGCTGCGATAGCGCTCGGGTTGGGCTTCGCGCTGCAGCTATTGACGCGACCATTTGAATGCATGCTGCTGGTTGCAAGTAGCGTCCTTTTTTTGGTCTGGATTCGAGGCAGCGAAATATGGTCGAAAAACTTGTTGAAGCCGTGCGCTATTGCGGCTGCGGTTCTTTCGCCCGCACTGCTTCTTTCCACGGCGCAGAATAAAGCCGTGACGGGAAGTTGGACCACGCTTCCGTATGTGCTCAGCCGTTATGAATATGGTGTTCCCACCACATTCACCTTTCAGTCAAATCCAGTTCCGCATCGCGCTTTAACGGCTGAACAGGAACTTGACTATCGAGCCCAAGCCACGATTCATGGCGATGACACGGATACGGCCGGCGCATTCCTGGAGCGGCTCGGTTTCCGCATCCGCTATTACCGTTTCTTCCTTTATGCGCCGCTGTATATCGCGCTACTCGCTTTTCTCGTGAGTGCCCAAAACCGGGGGCATTGGTGGATTGTTCTGACGGTCGTTCTTTTCGCGTTAGGAACAAATATCTACCCATACTTTTATCCGCATTACGTAGCCGCTGAAGCTTGTCTATTTATTCTGATGGCCGTTATGGGCCTGGATCGCCTTAGCCGCCGGAGCATTTCGAACTGGAAAATTGGGGCGCAGATGGCGCGGATCATTCTGTTGATGTGCGGAGCGCAGTTTCTCTTTTGGTATGGCCTGCATTGGTTTGCCGGTGAAAATTTGTGGGAGGCTTTTCGTTACGAGCCGTGGGACTTTATCAACTACGGCGATCCGGAGGGACGCATCGCCGTGAATCACAGGTTGGCGGAAGCCGCGGGAAACCAACTTGTTTTCGTGCGCTATTGGCCGGGCCACGGTTTTCACGAGTGGATTCACAATGCGGCAGATATCGATAGCGCACGAGTGGTTTGGGCGCTCGATCTGGGCGCGGCGGAGAATCAGAAGCTCTTGAGCTACTTCCCGAAACGAAATGCGTGGTTGCTGCAACCCGACGCGCAACCGCCGAAGTTGACGCCTTACTCCGCGCCGTCAAGCGTTTTTCAATCGGTGCCCTGATTCAGCGCAACAGGTCCAGCTTGGGCGGCCGGGCATCCGGCTGCAGGACATAGAACGTGCGATCCGGGTAATAAGCGAATAGTTTGGCATCCTCCGTTGGGCCTGGATCGCGTGCCCAAACTATTCGCGATTTGTCGATATCCGCCGCGTTCCACACCCACTCGTTTTGAAAAATATGACGTGGTGAATACTCGACCAGTACAACCAGCTTGCCGGGAATCGCGGCGAGTTGCCGGTTGACCGCGACACGGCCATGCGGATCGCCATGGTTGATGGCATCCCAGCTTTCGTACGGCTCTAGAGCGGCCGCAGGAGCCGTGTTTTCGAATAGGTGCAAACCGTACCAAAGAACAAAATGCGCGAGGCAGAGCACCGCGACTATCTTCGCCGCCTCCGATCCGACAGGGATGTCGCGGATGCGAACGCGGGCAAGGTATTTCAGGCCAACAATGGCAACTAGAATAAACAAGCACGTAACGGCGGCGAGATAATGCGGCAATAAATACGGAAACAGGTTTGTGCCGAGCGCGAACGTTGCAAGCGCGCCAACAACATAGAGGAGACGCCAGTCGCGCAACGTGAACAAGAACGCGATCAGGGTGACATAGAGCGGGGGCAGAAAGAAAAACCGGTAATAACGAACGCGAAATTCCAGGCGCAGTAGAAAACGCGACAACGAGTCAGGCTCCAATCCATGGCCTAAACTTTGTGCTTTGTAATCGAGTTCCTGCTGCGGAGTAAGCGGAACATGCGGGACAGGAACAGGCTGAAACGTCAGCGAAGTGGGAACGCCGTACTGATATTGGCTTAGTTGCTCAGGAAGCGTGAACCAGCTATGTGTCACGGCTCTGTTTTGCAGCAGAATGAGCGCGAAAAAGGGGGCAGCGACGGCCATTGCAAACGGAATCAGCCTTGCGATCTTTCTTACGTCTTCACGTCGCCGAAGTATCGGAACGAAAAACAGCAAGATGCAAAGTAGCAGCAGAAACGATTCAAACTGCCGCGTGATGCAGTGAACGCCTGCGCCTAAACCGAGCAGCGCAGCGTCACGTCGATTCCCGCTCGGAACCAAGCGCGGAAGTGCACCGAATACCAGACAGCCTGCCGCGGCCGCGAGCGCCCCGCCCCAATAGCAATTTGTCCAGAGATTCAGCGGTCCGAATTCAATTATCGCGAGCAGGCCGCCCGCAAGCGCCCATGCCGGTTCTACCCAGGCTCGCAGCATCCAGTAGCAGAGCGTGCAGAACAGTCCGACTGAGATCAAAACACCGGTCCAGGCTGAGCCAGAAATCAATCGGCCGAACGCGAGCATGAGACCTTGGCCGAGCGGATAGATGGAGCTGTACGTCGGCTGTTGAAGAACAAAGAATGTTTCGAAGAATTGATGCAGCGGGTGCGGTGGATTGGCCAGCCGGAAGTGCATGAGGGTATCGGCGACCAGCAGATGACTGAATTCGTCATAAATATCCGGAGTTGGGACGGGATGATTCGACAATAGAAGTAAGCGAAGCACGATGGGCAAAACGAACAGAAGCGCCATACACCAAACGGTTTTTTCTGCGAACGATGTGAAGACGAGACGAAACTTCGGATTCCAGATTAGAAAGCCAGCGAGGATAAAGATGAGGAGCGCAAGTTCCAGGAGATCGGTAGACGCAAAGCCAACCGGATTTTGAAGCGGCGACACTTATTCTTCAGATCAGCAGCCATCGCGAGATGCAATCGCGATTAGAGATGTAGAGGGCCAGGGTAGAAACCGATCAATCCTGCGCCAGAGCGGCACCAGACAATCGAACAATCGCAACTGCATATCGCTCAATGTGATTCTTCGAAAAGTCCGGCTATTGAGAACCCAGCCGGGATAGGTGATTCGATTGAATTCGACCATTCGATTTAAGTGGAATCCGGCGGCCAGCAACTTAGCGTGTAATTCCGGCTTTGTGTAGCGCCGGTGATGGCCCAAAACGCGGTCCAAGCTACCATATGCCCGCGGTCCTTGCGGGACCAGAATGACTGCGCGGCCACCGCAACGCAGACAGGAAAGTAGACCCCGCAAACCGGCAATATCGTCTTCGACGTGTTCCAGTACGTTGAGACACACGACCGTATCCATTTGATCTCGATACGGAGCCAGATCATTAGAGTTGAGTAGATCGCACTTTGCTATGGTCAGGCCGCGGCAGGATTGCAGGCGCTTCGAGAGCAGCGCCAGATGTTCGTCTTCGAGGTCGGCTGCAATATAGCGATTTTCAGAACGATAAAGAAATTCCGTCAGATTGCCGATGCCCGCTCCAGCTTCGAGTACAGCGCCACTCACAAAAGGAGCGATCGTATCCGCCATCCAGCGGTTGAAGCGGCGCGCGCCTGCCATCTGGACGAGCATGCGCGTTCCAGAATCCATTTCGGAGTAAGCTTCAGTTTATCGTTGCCGAAAAAACCTGAAATTTGGCGGCGTCAGCCCGCTTGAGCGTCAGCCCCAAGCCGTGCGCTGATAAATCCGGCGTGAGCAGGCCTTTATTGGCGGTGATTGCCCCATCGAAAAACATGTGCTCGATGCGGACGTGATCATAAAAATATTCGACGTTCATCGCGGCTGGCAGCGCACAGCATAATGTCGCGTGAATTGAAGGAGCAGTGTGCGCCGAATAGGGATAGTGGCAGATTTCGCAGAGCTGACCGATTTTGAGGAAGTTCGTAACGCCGCCGCAGCGCGTGACGTCGGTTTGCATCACGTCTACGGCTTCAGCTTCTATTAACAGCCGTGCATCGTCGAGCGTATAGTTGTATTCCCCGGCAGCGATCTTCATCACGGCCGGGGAGCGTTCTACCAGGAAATGCAAACCGGCGCGATCGTCTGAAGTGACCGGTTCCTCAAACCAGATGACACCCAGCTCGCCGAATCGTTCCGCCTTATGCAACGCCTGTTGCCGGTCATACGCGCCGTTGGCATCGACATAGAGCTGTGTTTTGCCGTTCAGCGCCTTCTGCACCGCGGTGACACGCGGCACGTCCTCTTCGGGGTGGGTTCCGATTTTCATCTTGACGCAGGAAAACCCTTCGTCGGCCCAGGAGGTTAACTGATCAAGAAGCTCTTTCTTTGTATAGGAAGTAAAGCCCCCACTACCGTAAGCCTGAATTTCATCGCGGGTCTTACCTAACAGTCCAACCAGCGGGACCTGAAACAGACGCGCCTTCAAATCCCACAGGCAGGTATCTACGGCAGAAATTGCGCTTGCGACTAACCCGGGCCTGCCCCAATTGCGCACCTTGCGATCCAGCGCGGAATGCAGCGAGGGAATATCAAACGGATCGCCTTTCAGCACTTCCGTCCGGATAAGTTCTTCTGCGACTCTGGCCGCCGCTTCGTGGGCGTAAGAATAGCCAAGGCCGGTTATACCCTGCGACGTTAGCTCGATGATTACGATGGTGGTCGAGTTCCACTCCGCGGTTCCATCGCTTTCCGGTTGCTTGTCGGTGGGAACCGTGTATGCGGAGACTCGACCTGAAGTAATCTTCGAGCCAAGAACCCCAGGGTTCATCGCGGAACCCTATACAAGCTCCTTCACCTTATCCTTTGCGACCACTTCAGCGATTTTTTGCCAGTCTTTGGTGCCCTTCACCATAGACTCGGCGAAGTGCCAGGCTTGTTCCGGTTTGATCTTGGCCGGCAGAGGCGGTTCGTTCGGGTCAATGAAGCATTCAACCAACACCGGACCCATGGTCGTAAGAGCGGTTTCGATCACATCGGCGGCCTGAGTGGGGTTACGCAGTTGAAAGCTTGACCATCCAAAGCCGCGCGCAACGGCCGCGAAATCGATCGGCTGCAGACCGGTTACGTACTCCGGATTGCCCAAGAGAACCATCTGCTCCCACTTGATCTGCGCCAGTTCGTCATTTTTCATCAAAAACACTTTGATGGGGAGCTTGTACTTCACGCATGTCGCCATTTCGCCCATCAGCATGGTAAAGCCCCCGTCCCCAACCCACGCGATGACGGTCCGGTCCGGATAAGCTACCTGAGCAGCGACAGCGTAGGGAAAGCCATTCGCCATAGTGGCGAGATTGCCAGAGCAGCTATGCATCTGGCCCTCTTTGGCCAAGATTTGACGCGCCCACCACGTGGTATTGGAACCGGAGTCGCCCGCCACAATGGCATTGTTCGGCAAACGTTTGCCGAGTTCCCATGCCACCACCTGCGGTTTCATCGGCATGTCTGTACGAGTGCCCCGCTCTTCCATGACCTTCATCCAGGCCTTCATCGCTTTCTGGGCATCTTCGAGAAAACCGCGATGCTTGTTCTTTTTCAGAAGCGGAATCAGCGCTGTCAACGTCGCGCGAGAATCGCCGATGAGCGGAACATCCACCGGATAACGCAGGCTGATGCGAAATGGTTCAAGTTCAATTTGTACGCATTTCGCCTGGCCGGGCTCCGGATAATATTCGATGTAAGGAAAACTCGATCCGACAATCAGCAGCGTGTCGCACTCTTTCATCGCATCTTCTGATGGCTTGGTGCCGAGCAGCCCGATACCGCCGGTTGTATAGGGACTTGTATCGGAGACGCACGCTTTGCCCAGGAGCGGCTTGACGATAGGCGCGGCGAGCGTCTCCGCAATTTCTTCCAACTCTCGGGCGCAGCCAAGCGCACCACGGCCCGCGAGAATGACAATCTTTTTGCCCTGGTTTAGAATTTGTGCCGCTGCTTCAAGTTCATGCGGAGCCGGCTTCACTCCTCCCAAGGAAAATGTATTGCTGTTTGAATAACCAGGAACGTTACGGTTTGACCGTTGATCGTCCTTTACGGGCTGATCCTGAATATCGATCGGAACCGTGATGTGAGACACACCCTTACGCGCTAACGCCGTTCGAATCGCTAATTCAGTAACGTTCCGCGCGTGCGCCGCACCCATGATGCGCTCACTGTAAACGCAGCAATTATCGAACAGCTTGTCGAGCGCGACGTCTTGTTGCGAAAAAGTTCCAATGACGTCGTGAAATTGCATTCCTGTTATGGCGAGCACGGGCTGGCCATCCATATTTGCGTCGTAAAGGCCGTTGAGAAGATGAATGCCGCCGGGGCCGGAGGTCGCAAGGCAGACGCCAAGCCTGCCGGTAAATTTCGCGTAACCGCACGCCATGAATGCGGCAGCCTCTTCGTGCCGGACCTGCACGAACTTAATCTTGTCCATCTGCTTGCGAAGGGCTTCAATAACACCGTCGACGCCATCGCCGGGTAATCCGAATATGGTGTCCACGCCCCACTGCATGAGAGTCTCGACAATAACGTCACCAGTTGTCTTCGCCATTTGATAGCTCCATCCGTAAGACCCAATCGCGGCGCAAACGTAACGAAAACAACGCCACAGGCGCGCCGGTTTAGCAACGCTTCGACAATGACGACGTCTACGAATAGGGCGACCGCTTCAAGTTGCCACGTGGCGGCCTGCATTCCCACCATATCCACGATGGCCGCAAGTACTGCGTTAACACCACGCGCTGTTTATCAACACATTCAAGACGGAAGATTCCAGCGGTCACTGTCACTTGTTACAGCATTCTCAAGTTTCATCAGCGGTCTGGAGGTGGGATACGAACACTACAAGGGCAGCTACAGCAACTTAATCATGTATACCCCGGTGATTTTGAGCGGCGCGGTCACGGGCGCGGCGTGCTGTGCTTTTTTCAGTCGAAGAGCAGCCGAAACTATGCTGCGCGTCATATCGGCCATTACTCTGGCCGACGGCATCATCGGATTTGGTTTTCATATTCGTGGTATTCAACGCAAGCCCGGCGGGTGGCGGCTGCCTCTTACCAACATCATCATGGGGCCGCCACTATTCGCTCCGCTATTGTTTGGCACCGCCGCATATCTGGGATTTATGGCTTCTTACCTGCGCAGGGAAGAAGACCCGAAGGATGCAAAGCCTCGCTACAGCGGTTGGCGGCGCGAGTTACACGAAGGAAGGTTTCAGAAGCACCTTGCCGCAGTGGCCGCCTTGTGGACGCTGTTTTCCGGCGCGG
>DASREJ010000160.1:0-27613 GCA_035652115.1 Bryobacteraceae bacterium | reverse complement strand
ACCAGCGTCAGCATCGGATCGATGGCGGTGTCGGAACTGCCGGTTCTGGTTAGCAATCGCAACTATCAGGCGCTGCTTGCGCTCGTGCCCGGCACGTCGCCCCCGACAGAGCAGCACTCCCAGTTCTTTAACGCTTCGGACTCGCTGCAGACCCAAGTGAACGGGGCTCCGCGCGTCGCGAATAATTACCAAATCGAAGGCATCGACGACAACGAGCGCACCGGCCTGCTGCAGATCCTGATCCCGCCGCTTGAGGCAATTCAAACGGTAGACGTCTCCACCAGCAACCACTCCGCTGACTTAGGACGCGGCGCCGGCGCGGTCACTAACGTGATCCTGAAATCTGGCACCAACCAGTTCCACGGCTCACTTTACGAGTTCGTTCAGAACAACGTCTTTGATGCACGCAACTTCTTCCAGCCCACGGTAGCCGCAGTCCACTACAACTACTTCGGCGGAACCATCGGCGGACCGATCAAGAAGAACAAGGTGTTCTTCTTCGCCGACTTTTTGCGTACCACAGATCACGAAGCCAACACCAACACCGAGACGATACCGTCGCCGCTGTCGCGCACCGGTAACTTGAGCGAAGCGTTGGCTGGCTCCAACCCCGCTCTTGTTTACGATCCGCAAACCGGGAACACGGCCACTGGTGTGGGAAGGCTCCCATTTTCCGGCAACATTATTCCCACATCGCGCCTGAACCCGATTGCGCTCAAAATTCTCGCCCTGGTGCCCAATCCGAATCAGCCGTACAGCACCCTTGCCCCATCCAACAACTACTTCGCCCTGCTGCCCTTCACTAAGGACACCAATTTCACGGACGGGAAGGTGGACTATACCATCAACGAAAAGGACCGCGTCAGCGGTCGCTTCAGCTTCCAGCGTCCGGTGGTTTACCAAGCGCCGATTTTCGGCAGTGCCGGCGGCGATGCCAATGGAGGCTTCCAGGGTACGGGAATTCAGAAGACTTACAGTACCGGCATTAACTGGACTCACATTTTCTCGCCCACCCTCCTGAACGAATTTCGCTTCGGTGTAGCGCACTATCACAACACGGCGCAACAGAGCGACTATGGAACCAACGCTTCCACGAGCCTGGGAATTCCTGGCATTAATATCAGCGACTTCAACAGCGGCTTGGTGGGTATTAATATTGGCGGATTTACCAGTCCGCTGGTGGGATATTCCGCGAGTTTGCCCTGGGTCCGTGCGGAGGCCAATATCGATTTGGTGGACAACGTGACCTGGACCCGCGGCAACCACACTTTTACGCTTGGCTTCGATATGCGTCGCATCCGTGACGACCTGCTGCAGACGCAGACCTATAGTCCGCGCGGAGTTTACGCTTTTGGTGTCTCACAAACGAACTGCGCAGGCAGTTGCCAGCTCCCCAACGGCACTATAACCTCGCCGACCACACCGAACAACACCACCTCGTGGGCTAACGACCTGGCAAGCTTCCTGTTGGACAGCCCCCAGGCAGCCAATACCGGCCGCGACTTCAGTGGCACGTTCCCGACTTATCGGGCTTGGTACTTCTTTCCCTACGCTGCCGATAGATGGCAAGTCAACAAGAAACTAACCGTGTCCCTGGGGCTGCGCTGGGAAATTTATCCGCCAGGCACGCCGGCCTTCCCCGGACAGTTTTCAAACTTCATTCCATCGAATAACACGCTTGTGGTCGGCGGTGTGGGTGGCAACCCGAACAACGGCGGTTTAGTGAACCACCTGAACTACCTTGCACCGCGCTTCGGAGTGGCTTACCGGCTGACGGACAAGACCGTTATCCGGACGGGTATCGGGGTCAGCTATACGCCGTTTGAGGACAATACGTACATCAACTACAACTATCCGACAAAAGGCAACATCGGAGCCGTACAAGGCACAAGCGCCTATACCTCGGCGTTCTACCAGGGGTCTCCGCTGAGTTTCGAGAGCGGTCTCCCGGTTCCCTCGCCACAGCCAATCCCATCCAACGGGATTTACAGTGTCGCCGCTCTCGGCCAGAACGGTACATCGGAGTTCTTCACCCCGACAAACTACAAGAATCCTCACATCATTGCCTGGAACTTCTCCATCCAGCAGGCGTTGCCGTATCATTTCACCATCGATGCTGCGTACGTTGGCAATCATGGAGTGGACATGGGCTCGTCGCAAAACATCAATGCCAGTCGGGTAATCGCCCCCACGTCCACGGGCGACACGGCCTTGCTGCCATATTTCCCGCACACTGGCGCTGTATCGCAGTTTTTCGTGCCGGTGTCCTCGATGTACAACGGCCTGCAAGTGAAGATCGACCGGCGCTTTGCCTCCGGGCTAAGCATGACTTCCGCGTTTAGCTGGCAAAAGGGCATGGCTTACTACAACGGCGGCGACGACGATGGATTCTATGGCT
The DNA here is from genome assembly GCA_035652115.1 of Bryobacteraceae bacterium. Taxonomy (GTDB): domain Bacteria; phylum Acidobacteriota; class Terriglobia; order Bryobacterales; family Bryobacteraceae; genus Bog-105. The sequence continues at coordinate 25,215 of DASREJ010000160.1, read as the reverse complement.
TTTATCTGAACGGTCAATATCACCGTAATTGGGCGCGGACCGATTTCAATCGGACGGTGAGCTACGTGCAGAGCTTCGTTTACCAACTACCCTTCGGCAAGGGTAAACCGTTCCTGAACTCCGCTTCGCCAGTGCTGGACAAGATTGTCGGTGGATGGCAGATCCAGGGTATCTTGACGGTCATGACTGGACTTCCCTTTACGGTGACCTACAGCTCGACATATTTGAACTTGGCGCAAGGCGGCACCAATACCCCGGAACAAGTGGCTCCGAACGTCAAAATTCTGTACGGTATCAACACCGCCTCGAACGGTGGAAGTCCGTGGTTTGATACAACGGCGTTTGCCCCGCCGCCTTGCCAGTCGGCGACGCCTACCGCGGCCTGCCCAACGGGAGCCGCCGATCAGGTCGCCGGCGCTGCCCAACAGGTCGGCAACGTTGGACGTAATTCCATGATCGGCCCGGGATTCTTCAACTTGAGTGCCGCTCTGGCCAAGACCGTTCAATTCAACGAGCGCATGGCTATGCAGTTTCGGCTGGAAACGATTAATACAACCAACACGCCGCAGTTTGCCAATCCGAACACCACTTGCTGTACCTCGAACAACGCGAACTTCGGATACGTGACCAGCACGCTCAGTAGCGGCTCCGGCTCGATCAACGCCGGCACCGGCGGCCCGCGCACCCTCCAACTGGCGGTAAAGTTGACGTTTTAGTGTTTCGAGAAGTTTCTGAGCCCACGGGCGCCTGTCGGGCGCTCCAATTAGGTGCGAAGTTCACGTTCTAAGAAGAAGCCAGACGTTAGGAAGCCGGAAGTCGGAAGCGAAATCACGAGAACTGCACGGCGGCAGTTCTCGTGGGTTGCTCTCTTCATCTGTATCGCGCTAGTAATCGCGGTATTCGGGGTCTATGCGCCGGCATCGCATTTCAACTTCGTCAACTACGACGATCCCGACTACGTTACTCGCAATCCGCATGTCAGCCAAGGATTGACCGCGGATTCAATCCGTTGGGCAATCACGTCTGGCGACGCCGCAAACTGGTTTCCGGTCACGCGGCTCTCGCACATTTTCGACTACCAGTTATTCGATTTGGACAGCGGCGCTCATCACCTCATGAATGTCGCTTTTCATGCTTGTGCAGCGCTGCTGCTCTTCCTTTTTCTCGAACGCGCCACGGCCTGCCGCTGGCCGAGTGCCGCCGTCGCGTTTCTATTTGCGTTGCATCCGTTGCATGTAGAATCGGTCGCCTGGATAGCGGAACGAAAGGACACGCTCAGCGCCCTTTTCTGGTTCTTGACCCTCTGGTTGTATGTTTGGTACGCCGAACGTCCTGGCCGCTTGCGCTACGCACTCGTATTGTTGTCATTTTGTCTGGACCTCATGTCAAAGCCGATGGCGGTTACTCTGCCCATCGTCCTGCTGCTGCTCGACTATTGGCCGCTGAAGCGAAAGGGCGCCTGGCTTGAGAAGGTTCCGCTGTTCGCCTTGGCGGCTGCCTCGGCTGTTATTACGTTTGCTGTTCAGCAAAGCAGCGGCGCGGTTAAAACGCTCGCCACTTTTCCTCTTCCGCTTCGAATCGAAAATGCGCTGGTCTCATACGGCGTCTATCTCGCCAAGACGTTCTGGCCGTCGCGTCTCGCGGTCTTCTATCCGTTTCCAGCGGACATTCCTATCTGGAAACCCATCGTTGCTGTCCTCGTGATCGGCGCGATGTCTCTGCTTGTCTGGAGGCTACGCGTTCGCCAGCCCTATCTAATCGTCGGCTGGCTGTGGTTCCTGATTACGTTGCTACCTGTCATCGGCATCGTGCAGGTCGGGGTGCAAAGCCGGGCAGACCGGTACATGTATTTGCCTATGACTGGGCTGCTGATCATGCTCGCATGGGGCGCGCTGCATCTGATTTTATGGAAGCCCGGTCTAAAGTGGGCCGCCTTCGCGCTTGCTGGCATTGTCTGCGCCGCCAGCGCCACTGCTGCCACCTGGCAATTGGCAACATGGCAAAACAGCGGCACGCTCTTTGAACACGCCTTAGCTGTGACGCAGCGCAACGATATCGCGGAGCATAACCTCGGAACGTACTTGCTCGACGTCCCCGGCCAATTACCTACTGCCATCGCGCATTTGCAGAAAGCTCTTGAAATAAATCCGGCTTCTGTCTCGGCTCATTCTGACCTGGGAATCGCACTCGCGAAATCCGGTCACATACCCGAAGCAATTCGCGAATTCAAAACTGCGCTGCAGCTCGATCCCAGCGCTCAGCAGCCGCGGCAAAATCTGGAAGCCGCGCGAGCTCAGCAGCAAAGTGCCGATTCCGCGGAAGCGCACTACAACCGCGGCGTCGAATTAATGAAGTCCAAGAATATGCTCGAAGCCATCCAGGAATTCGCAGTGGCAATTAGCCGCAACCCCAATTACGCGGAAGCGCATAACGACCTTGGCGTCGCGTATTCATCCTCAGGCCATCTGTCGCAAGCGATAACCCAATTTGAAGCAGCCGTCCGCATCAATCCGAATTACGTGGACGCCCAGTACAACCTCGGCGCTGCCCTATCGCAGATCCCCGGCCGCACGGCGGACGCAATCTCGCAGTTCGAAATCGTGGAGCGGCTTCGTCCAGATCCGAATGTCGAACAGATTATTCGTCAGCTACGCGGCCAGAATTCCACGCGCTGAGCCCACTCCGCCGAACCCCGGAAACACCGAAGCCAGTTCGCGATTGCCCATCTGCTTCATCACCAGTTCCCCGAGTACCGCGCGGAAATCCGTAGTGACATTCAAATCGCGGCCTTCGTAGAGGCGTTCGTGTTCAAGCCCAGGCCACTCGCCATAAACTTTCCCGCCGCGCACGTTGCCACCCAGGACAAACATCACGTTCGCGTGGCCATGATCGGTGCCCCGGTTGCCGTTTTCTCTGACGGTGCGCCCGAATTCCGACATCGTAACGACAGTGATATCGGCCATGCGGTCGCCCATATCTTGCGAAAACGCACCCAAGGCATCGCCGAAATCGTGCAGTAGATTTGCCAATTGGCCCGTATGCGGTTGCTGGCCCGTTTCATTGACATGTGTGTCCCAGCCGCCAACATCCGTGAACGCAACCTCAAGACCTACATCGGCTTTGATGATGCGAGCAATCTGCTGCAAGGCCTGCCCTAAGCGGCCGCCCGGATAGTGCGCGCCACTCGCTGGCGCATACGGCGACTTTTGGATTGACTGCATGATTTTGATCGCTTCAAATGTCTCCCGGCCGGTGCCGTTCAGCACTTGGTCTACGGTCGTTCCATACATGCTTTCGAAAGTGGCTGCCGCGCGCGCATCTTTAACTTGAAAATCGTTGATGTTGTTGATCGCCAGCGCTTCGTTCTTTCCGCGTAAAGCGCGCGGAACATCGGGGGTCATGCTGATCGCCCGAAGTGGACACGCATGCGCCTCCGGGCGAAGAGCGCGGTTCAGCCAGCCGTCTGAAGTTGCCTTCAGGCCCGGTGTGCCCGATTCCATATAATCCTGTGCATCGAAATGCGAGCGCGTCGGATCGGGAGAACCTACCGCTTCAACAATTGCCAATTGCCGCTGGTCCCACAAAGGCTTTAGTGAGCGCAAACCGGGGTGCAGCCCGAAGTGGCCGTCCAAGTCGATGGCCGCGCGCTCGCTGCCGTCCGGACGCGGAATCGCAATGCTCGGCCGCAGTGCATAATAAGCCGGCTCGCCGTGCGGGATCACCACGTTCAATCCATCCACAGCGCCGCGCTGAAAAATCGCGATAAGTATCTTCTTCCGTTCGCCGGGCGCATCCTTTGCGTACACCGCGCGAGACAGCCAGGTCGGCACCGAACCCACGCCAAACATGGCAAGCGCGGAACTCTTCAAAAAAACACGGCGTGTAGGCATCTGTACTCCTTTGTTCTACCGGCGCTGAAATTCGGGCGACCCAATCGCCAGTCCTGCGATCAAACTGGGCGTCTGCGGCGGCCCCGCCTTGGCATTCTCGGCAAGCTGCTTCTGCAATCCTTCGTCTCCCAAAGCCTTTTCGATCGCTGTCTTTGTTTGGTCGCTGGGGTCCTGCTCCAGAATGTCCCGCGCTAATTCCATTGGGTCGCGATCGCTAATCGCCTGCCACTGCGCAACGTTAACCTTGATCCCCGGCACCCGATTGTGCGCCAGCACCAGCGCAAAGTTCATACGGTCCAGCAGCGCCGCCGAACTGACCCACTCGGCGTTGAGATTGGAATAACCCGTCGGCTCAATCTTGCGATACAGCGGTTCACCCAGCTTGTTCAACTCGTTCGCAAGAAGGAACGTCGACGTCACATCCGCGTTCGTCGCGCGCACCGCGCTCACCACCATCTCAAATGGCGTTTTAACCTTTGCGCGAAACGCGCCCTGCGACCAAAATTCGGGCGATTCGATCATCACGCGTGTAACTTCGCGCAGATCGCCATCCGTTTTGAGAAATGTGGCGGCCATCCGGTTCACCAGCGAGGGCGGCGGGTCGTCAGCCACAAACCGCTTCGCCAATTGCAAGGAAATAAAGTGCGCCGTGGAAGGATGATGCGCCAGGATATCGAGCACCTTCAGGCCATCGTTCATTCCGCCGCCTGCGGCAATAACATGGCCAAGCACGATCTTCTTCCCCTTATCGTGCATCCTGTCGTTGTATTCGAATCCTCCGCCTTTGCGCGGGCCCGCAATCGTCCAACCGGTAAAACAACGCGCGACATTGATCACGTCCTGCTGTGTGTATCCGCCATCAACGCCCAGCGTATGCAGCTCCATCAACTCACGGCCATAGTTTTCATTCAGGCCGCGCTTTTCCTGCTTCGCGGCAAAGGGCCGCGGCCGTGCCGCTGGAGTGTCCGCGCCAACTGACTGCCAGTTGTCCAGGTAAAACAACATCGCCGGACTTTTCGCCGTATCGAGCAGAAGATCGTAAAACTTGCCGAAAACGTGCGGACGAATCGCATCGCGCTCATAGGTCGGAACGGTAAAGCGGTCTGCGCCCTTGTTGATAAAGACGTTGAAGTGATTGAACCAAAAATCGACCAATAACTCTTGCAGTTGATGCGTGCTGTAGATGGCGCGCAGCAGTTTGCCTTCCGTCAGATCGGTAGCCACCACGTTCTGCGGATTGACTGTCAGCATCAACTCACGCCGCAGTTCCACTGGCGCCACCGGAAATAGCGCCCGCCTTTGCTGCGGCCGCAAAGCCCAAACGAAATCAGTCCGTTTGTCCGCCGGCAGCGCGTCCAGCACCGCGCGCTTCTCATCCGGTTTTCCGTTGCGCAGTGTGTAGATTTGATCCGCCGTCAGGATATCGGTGAGTTTTACTTTCAAATCCAAATCGGAATCGTCGTTAACATCCGGCGCCCCGGCAACCGGCGTTGCCGCCGGGATTGTTGCCGCTTCCGCGCCCGCATTCTTTTTCTGCAGGTATTTGTCAGCTAGGCGCACGACGACCGCGCGCAGCTCTGGATCTTCGGGCAGCGGCGCCCGCCCGCGCGCAACCGCCGCAATCATCTGCGGAGGCGGATAGTGTACGTACGTGTCGTGAACGCTCATCCGCAGCGAATCGAGCGGCGCAAGACGCTCCAGAAGAATCGGATTTTCGGGCACTCGCTCCGGATGAAGCTGTGCCTCTATCCATTTGTCCAACCCTGTTTGCTGAACTGCTTCTAGATCGCCCGGACGCGCTCCGAACGTCAAACGGTCGAGCGCGTGATGAACCCGATCAGTTACCGAAAGCGGTTTGGCAAACGTGGCGTACTGCGGCGGGTTCTGGCCCGGCTTGATCTTCTTGGGTGTTTTTTCCCGCGCAAATACGGAAGCGCACAGAACCGTCGCCAGGGCAGCCAAAACGGCTTTGTTCGGCATTTTCCTGATCTGGAGCTTCACACCTGAATGGACGAGGCCAAGCAACAATGAGTTGACTTGCTGTCAAATAGCGCTTCAAAGGACATATCGGCCGCGCAAACAAGTTTTCGCCCCGGCGCAGTCATGGATCGTTCTCCAACGCCGCTTGACACACCCGATGTCTCGTGTGAATGAACTACAAAGGCCCGGGCGCGTGCCTAGAACCTATAGATGTTTGGGAATTTTTCGCGAATGGAGCGGGAGACGGGATTCGAACCCGCGACATCGACCTTGGCAAGGTCGCACTCTACCAGCTGAGTTACTCCCGCTTGGAGTGGCTAAGAGACATTCTCTTATGAGTTTGTTACGAAGTCAATTCATCTGATTGCAACAGTGAGGTTTACTAGGCCAGCATGCCGATTGCAGGTAGGATTTTGCCCTTGCCTCCGACCTTGGGTAACCAGATAATCAATTGATTTATAAGCCTTTATCTGTTAATCATTATTCTCTTTGCATCCTGGATTGCTATGTTAGACTGGGTTGTCCGAACTGCTAGAACCATTCCCCCGAACGGATACTAAAGCTGCCCGAACGGCAGCGGGCTCACAGTACAGAATTGGCTGATGGACCTTTTCCACACGAGTGGAAAAGTTGTGGGAAATTTGCGCTGTTCGGCTACAGGAGTCGACTGGGTTGGGAGATGTTTGGGAACGAATCAAACGCTGGCTTGCCGCAAGAATTAGCGACAGTGCCTACCAAACGTGGCTGTCAAGGACAGCGTTGGGATCCTTCAACAACGGTGAACTAACCGTGCAGGTTCCCGACGAGGCCACCGAAGCGTGGATTCGTCAGGAGTACAGTTCGCACATTCGAACAGCCGCCGAAGAGCTCGGCATTCGGGTAAAAACCATCCGCTACGAACTGGATCGACCATCCTCAACTTCGAACGCGGCCCCGAAGCCTGCCGCATTCGACCATCGCGGTTCTAACGGTCAGCATCATCCGCCTGAGCTGGTCTTTGAAAAGACCGTGAATTGGCTTAACAGCCGGCTGACATTTGACACCTACGTCGTTGGGTCTTCGAATCAGTTGGCGCACGCCGCAGCCCAGGCGGTCGCGAACAACCCTTCGCGCAGCTACAACCCCTTGTTCATCTACGGCGGCGTTGGCATCGGCAAGACGCATCTGATGCATGCCATAGGCCGCAGTCTGCTCGACAACTTTTCTTCGCTCAACGTCGTTTACACATCGAGCGAACGGTTCATGAACCAGATGATCGCCTCGATCAAAACGGACCAGATGCCGGTGTTTCACCGGCACTATCGCTCCGCCGACGTGTTGCTCATCGATGACATTCACATCATTGCGGGTAAGGAGCGAACTCAGGAAGAGTTCTTCCACACCTTCAATGAACTCTACGAGCACCAGAAGCAGATCGTTATTTCGAGCGATTCCGCTCCTAATCAGCTTCCCGGCCTTGTAGAACGTCTTCGCTCGCGTTTTGAATGGGGTCTCATCGTGGATGTGCAGCCGCCAGACCTCGAGACCAAGATGGCAATTCTAGATAAAAAGGCTGAGAGCGAAGGCCTCAAACTGCCCCAGGAAGTCCGCATCTTCATCGCGACCAAGACAAAATCGAACGTTCGCGAGCTTGAGGGGGCACTCACGCGTTTGATGGCGGTTGCGTCACTGACGCGCCAGCCCATCACCCTCTCCATGGCGCAGCAAACTCTAAAACACCTCAGTGCCGTTCCCGAACGCAAGATCTCGGTCGAATCCATCCTGCGGGCTGTCGGCGATCGCTTCAACATGCAGCCGGCGCACCTGAAGGTGAAAAGCAATACCAAACAGATCGCCTATCCTCGGCAAATTGCCATGTATCTGGTGAAGGAGCTTACCCACGCTTCGCTGCCCGAAATTGGACGTTACTTCGGGGGTAAGCACCACACCACCGTCCTGCATTCGGTGCAAAAGATCGAAGAGCTACGCCAGCATGATGAGGTTTTAAACAACCTTATCCAATCGCTAATGAACTCACTTCAATAGGCTTTATGACGATTTTCCACACAACATGTCCGCAGAAGGCGTGGGAAGCTGTTGAGAAGTTCTTACCTAGTAATTTATTCAGTATTTTCGGGGCTGAAATCCACAAGTACGAATGCAAGAAATACTATTTTTTGCTATAATTTAGAGAGAAATCAACATTTCCACAGCCCCTACTAATACGGTTCTAGATTTGTAGTTTAGTATTACCCGAATAGAAGTAGTAAGTGCGATCCAAGAACAAGGAGATCTCTCCCCTTTTTTGCTATGGAATTCTCTGTTAGCAAGTCCGATTTAGTGCGGGAATTGGGCCTGACGCAAGGCGTGGTGGAAAAGAAAACCACCATCCCAATTTTGTCGAATATCCTGGTCGAAACCGATCACGATCAGGTCTGGTTGACCGCAACCGACCTGGAACTGGGTATTCGCTGTGCCTGTCCGGCACGAGTAAAAAAAGAGGGCGCCGGCACTATCCCGGCCCGCCGCTTGCTCGATTATGTCCGGCTGCTGCCCGATGCCGACGTCCAGGTAAAACTCGCTGAAAACCAGTGGGCGAGTTTCGTCTGCGGCCGGTCAAGAACCCGAATCGCCGGTATGTCCCGTGAAAGTTTTCCGGAACTGCCGCAAATGCCGGAGGTATTGGCCGAGATACCGCTGAATATCTTGTCGCAAATGATCGCAAGCACGATTTTTGCGATCTCCGCCGAAGAGTCGCGATTTACTTTAAACGGCGCGCTTTTACTTTTGAAAGATACCGGCCTGATCATGGTATCCACCGACGGCCACCGATTGGCGTTGGTCGAAAAACACGTGGCGCTGCCTGGTCTCTCGAGTGTCTTCCGGGCTCTCCTGCCGAAAAAGGCAATGAGCGAAATTCAGAAATTGGCAAGCGACGATCCAGGCAAGAAGATCGAGTTTTCTGGAAACGACAATCACCTGTTTTTCAAGATCGACAAACGCCTGCTGCTGAGCCGGAAACTCACCGGCAACTTCCCCGACTATGAGCGCGTGCTTCCCAAAGAGCATCCTCACACGATTGTGCTGCAACGCGAGGAATTTAAAGCGGCCATTGAACGGGTGGCGCAGTTTGCCGATGAACGATCGCGGGCGATTCGCATTCAAATTCTGAAGGGCGAGCTGAAGGTACATTCGTCCATCTCGGAAACCGGAGAGAGTGAAGAAACTATTCCCATCGAATACAGTGGGCCGGATGTGGAGATCGGATTCAACGCCCAGTATTTGCTGGACTTTTTACGGTCTGTAGACCAAACCGAAGTAGAACTTAACTTCAGAGACGCCAACAGCGCGGGTGAGTTGAGGCCGCACGGCGGCGCGGCAGAAACCGTTTACCGCTATGTCGTGATGCCGATGCGCATCTGACACTGAGCGAGGACTAAAAGGATTTCGAAGCAATGGCGACGGAACAACCACCGACAGAGTTTGGTTCGAAAGACTCGGGGCAGGATAACAAAGATTCCGAAAATATGGCGACAGTAGCTGGAAATAATAACGACAATTACGATTCAAGCAGCATAAAAATTCTCGAAGGGCTGGAGGCAGTGCGTCTGCGGCCGGCGATGTATATCGGATCGACCGGCGAGCTAGGATTGCATCACTTAGTCTACGAAGTCGTGGACAATTCGGTGGACGAAGCGCTGGCGGGATTTTGCACCGAGATCAGCGTGACCATCCATATCGATAACTCCATCACCATCGTGGACAACGGGCGAGGCATCCCAGTCGACATTCACCCGGACGAAGGCGTCTCCGCTGCACAGGTCGTGCTCACAAAGCTCCATGCCGGCGGAAAATTCGATTCCAATACATACAAAGTATCCGGCGGCTTGCATGGCGTCGGCGTGAGCTGCGTCAATGCGCTGGCCGAAACCTTGCACCTCGAAATCTGGCGCGATAAATCGACCTGGGAGCAGGACTATGAACGCGGCATCCCCAAATCGCCGCTGTCGCGCACCGGCAAGTCCAACAAAACCGGCACCAAAATCACCTTCAAGGCCGATCCGACCATCATGGTTGCGACGGAGTTCAACTTCGACACTCTGGCCCAACGGCTGCGGCAGCTCGCATTCCTGAACAAAGGCCTCAAAATTACTCTTACCGATGAGCGCGAAGAGAACATCCGTAGCGAAGAATTCTTCTACAGCGGCGGTATCAGCGAATTTATCAAGCACCTCAATCGCGGTAAGTCCGTGCTGCATGACAAACCGATCCACTTCGAAGGAGATCGAGAGCTACCAAACGGCCGCATCAATATCGAAGTCGCACTCCAATACAACGACTCCTATTCGGAGAACGTATTTAGCTTTGCCAACAACATCAACACTGTCGATGGCGGATCGCACCTGAGTGGTTTCCGCAGCGCTCTGACGCGCAGCATCAATGCGGCAGCTCAGCAAAGCGGCTTATTTAAGGATCAGAAAGAAAACCTGACCGGCGACGACGTTCGCGAAGGCCTGACAGCCGTGATCAGCGTCAAACTGCCCCAACCGCAGTTTGAAGGTCAAACCAAGGGCAAGCTGAACTCCGACATTCAGGGGTATGTGGTTCAGCTCGTCAACGAAAAGCTCGGAGAATTTTTCGATAAGAATCCGTCGGTGACGAAGAAGATCGTCACGAAAGCGATTGAAGCCGCCCGGGCCAGGGAAGCAGCGCGCAAAGCCCGCGATCTTACCCGGCGAAAAGGTGCTTTGGATTCTGGCGGCTTACCCGGCAAACTCGCCGATTGCCAGGAACGCGACCCGGACCGTTGCGAGCTCTTTCTGGTTGAGGGCGAATCCGCCGGCGGCACCGCGAAGAGCGGCCGCGACCGGCGTTATCAGGCCATTCTTCCTTTGAAAGGCAAGATCCTGAACGTCGAAAAAGCCCGTTATGACAAGATGCTTTCGCACGAAGAGATTCGCGCGATGATCACGGCTATTGGAACCGGCATTGGCAAGGGCGAAGATTTTGAGCTTGCCAAGTTGCGCTACGGCAAGATCATCATCATGACCGATGCCGACGTCGATGGATCGCACATTCGAACACTACTGCTCACGTTTTTTTTCCGGCACATGCAGCAATTGATTACGCGCGGCAAAGTGTTTGTCGCGCAGCCGCCTCTGTATCGAATCAAGAAGGGCAAGAACGAAAAATACATCAAGGACGACAAGGAGTTCACGCGCGAAATTTTGCGCCGCGCCACCGAAAATCTTTCGGTTGAGCTGAGTGCCGCCGGGTCTGCTACGCCCGAAAAAATCGAAGGCCCTGAGCTCCGCAGCTTTTTGATGTCGCTCGATGAATTGGCCACCATCAGCCGCCGCTTGGAGCGCCGCGTCCGTGACCCGCGTGTCGTCGACGTTCTATCCGATATCGCGTTGCCCCTCGACACCAAGGCCGATCTGCAAAGTGAAGACAACGTCAAAGCGGTTGCAGACCGGTTACGGCAAACCAAGCTCCAAGTTACGGTGGAGCGCGAAGAAGAGCACTCAGCCTGGATGATCGGCTATAAAGATCCTACGAATGCAACACGCTACATCAATACCGAATTCATGACCATGCCGGAATTCCGCCGCGTCCGCGCATTGGTGAAACAAGTGGCGCGATTCAACAAGCCGCCGTTCACGATGATCAAGGACAGCAATCGCCAGCCGGTTCAGAACTGGCGCGATCTGCTTGACACTGTCATGAATGAAGGTAAACGCGAAGTGACAGTGCAGCGCTACAAGGGTCTCGGCGAGATGAACGCCGAACAACTGTGGTCCACCACCATGAACGCCGAAACCCGCACCCTTTTGCAGATAGATCTCAAAGACTTCGCGGAAACTGAGCCGATCTTTTCAACTTTGATGGGCGAAGACGTCGAAAGCCGTCGTAAATTCATCGAAGATAATGCGCTCGACGTCCGCAATTTGGACGTGTAAACTCTACTGCGACCGTTTCAGGCATTCCAGCCTGATGTTGTGATGGCTGTTGACTAAATACCAGCGGCGATAGGAATGGCCCCAAAGGATCATCCCTTCATCCAGGGCCGGGTCGTCCTTTAGCGAGTCTAGCGCTGTAGTTTCAAAGCAAACCGGACCCGCATCCAAACCGATCGCCTTGGGTAGGTCTCGCCGGTCTTTGGGTAGAGGGATCCACCTTCTGCCAGGTGCGAAGTATTCCAGATACCAATCGTCAGGATCCAACGCCTTGAAATAGACCGTAGCGTCCTTTGGCAATTCGCGATTTAATTTCAGCGCCAGCATCAATACAGGGTCCGCCGGCGGTTGTGAATGCGGATAGATAAACGCCCCGAAATTCCACGCCGTCAACGCGGCCCCCAAAATCGTGGAAGCCCGAACTCGCTGCCGTGCATATTGAGCGCGCACGATATAGACGCCCAGCAGCAATACGATCGCCGGCCAGACCAGCAGCTTATGGAACGCGCTGCCCGGGTCCCATGCGGCCAGAAATAGCGCATACCCGATAAGCCAGGCCCAAAGGAAAACGACGGCTTTCTGGTCAACGCTCGCTTCCTCAGTATCATGGGGCTTTTTGAAAAGCCGTATGGCCCAGATCAAAAAGACCGCGCAGAGCAACAGCGCGGCGCATTCCAGGAACGAAAAGAAATCGCGGATGAGGCTGAGCTTTCCGCCCGCAAACAGCTTGACGTAACTCGTTAGGTAGTAGCCAATGATTTCGCCGATCGAATGCGTGAAACCGGAGTCTGCGGCAAAACTTGTGATCCACGACAATAGTGTCGGATAAAGCGCATGATTGGCCTGCATGTAGCAAAACCAATACGCAATCGCCACTGGGCCCAGCGTGCCGGCGCCGTAGAGTAACGCGATCCGAAGTTTGCTTCGTGGCGTTTTACGCAGGTCGAAGAAGATCCACGCGAGCACGGGCACATAGGCGAATATCGCCAGTTCGTGAAACAACATTGCAGCCGCATGGCAAAGCGCAGCGGGAACGATGCGCGGCCTGGCGCTTAGCAGAAACAGAGCCGATAGCAGCAAAAACAATACGCAAGCCACGTAACTGTCGGCATCTGTAGAAAATTTCCACCAGGTTGCTCCGGTAGTAAACAGCAGCCAACAAAAAAAGGCAACGCCACGATTATCTGTTATGCGTTTCGCGATCAAAAACAAGACATAGCCGGCAAGCAGACTAAGGACAATATTGATCGTCTGCAGAACATGGATCGCGCGAAGATTGGGCCATAGCGGTAACAGAACGGAATAAATGGAATACCCCGCCACGTTGTAAATCAGATGATTGGGATGAAAGAGCGCGGCAATTGGAAGGACGCCTCGATGCGCGCCTTCAATGTCGAGTGAAAACCGGACGCCGTCCCAATAATACGTTCGGGTCGGAAATGCAAAATACAGGAAAACAATGCAGGCGCACAGCAGGTACTGTATTCGGATGGACGCACGGCTCATTTGGTAGTTCAGCCCTGCGTCACTTCGGTGTGCGAGTGCTCTTCCCGCTCTTCGTAGACGTTCGATCCGCGGCGATGCATCACCGAACGGGCCAAATACAAGGGCCGCTGCTTAGTTTCGGAATAAATTCTGCCGACGTATTCGCCTAGTATCCCGAGACTCATCATCTGCAGACCGCCCAAGAACAACATGCCTATGAAAGAGATGGCCCAACCTGCGACCCAGGTGTGGGTGAACAGTCGGACCACCAGCGCGTAAGCGATGCCTGCCAGAGACAACAGCGCCGCCATAAAACCAATTACAGAGACGAAGCGAAGCGGGACGGTCGAAAACGATGCAATGCCATCTAATGCCAGATTCAACATTTTGCGGAGCGAATACTTGGTTTTACCTGCCGCCCGGGGCGCGCGTGCATAGTGCAATCCATATTGCCGGAAGCCGATCCAACTGCACATGCCGCGAAGTAGCCGATGCCGCTCCGGCATTGACTTGATCGCTTCGACCGCCTTACGATCAAGCAGCCTGAAATCGCCTGCGTCGACTGGAATCTTGATGTCGGAAAGAGAGTTGATCAGCCGGTAAAACAGTTTGGCCGTCCACAGTTTGAAGCCGTGCTCGCCCGCCCGCGTTTCGCGTATTCCGTAAACCACTTCGTAGCCTTCTTCCCATTTCGCGAGCATGGCGGAAATCAGCTCGGGAGGATCTTGCAGGTCTACATCGATAATCACCACAACATCGCCGCGTGACGCCTCCAAACCAGCGGAAGCGGCGCTTTGATGTCCGAAGTTGCGCGACAACTCCACCACCGTCACGTTGGGGTCGGTATCGTGGATGGCCCGTAGTTGGCTTAAGGTTTGATCACGTGACCCGTCGTCGACATAGACAACTTCGTACCAACCGCCAATATCCTTCAGAACGTGAGTCAAGCGCCGGTGAAACTGAGCGACAATCTGGCTCTCGTTAAAACAAGGCACAACGACACTGATTGAGGGAACTCTCATTCGCACCGCAACGCCCTTGAAGGGTCAATTGAGGCCGCGCGCCGCGCCGGAATATAACTCGCGGCAATCGCTACAAGTGTGAGAATTACAATCGTCACAACGTAAGGCGCGATGTCATAGGGGCTGACTCCATATAGAAGCGTCGCGCTCACCTTGGCTACTCCAAATCCGAAAAATGTCCCTAGCGCCGCCCCCAGAATCGCTGGTGCGGATCCTTGCAAAATAAAGCTTTTCAAAACATCCTGATCCGTCGCGCCCAGAGCCATTCGAATGCCGATCTCGGGCGCGCGCTGCGCCGCCGAATAGGAAACGACCGCATACGTCCCCACCGCGGCTAACAATAGTGCGACCAGTGCAAAGCCGCCCACCAACGATGTCTCAAATACGCGCCAGCCTTTCTGCTGGAAGATAATCTGATCCATCGTTCGAGGCAGAAAAACTGCGATTTCCGGATCTACTTTCTGCACTTCGGCGCGGATTGGCGCAACATACCGAACGGGATCGCCCTTGGTGCGAACAATGATGACCAGCCACGCGTCTTCAATCTGATTTATGGAAAAAAATACTTGCGGAATTACTTCCTTTTCCATTCCTAACTGCGGAACATTGCCCACTATGCCGACCACCTGCTTGTAACGCAAAGGATCGGAAGCCAGTGCAATTCGCTCTGTGATCGCTTGATGGCCGGTGAGAAAGCGCTTCGCAAAAGCAGCATTTACGACCGCCACGGTGGGAGTATCCTGGCGGTCACGTTCTTCAAAGCTCCTACCTTCTAATAGCGGAATTCGTAACGTATGAAAATAATTGGGAGATACTAGCGTCCACTGCGCATAGGGCGCGCTAAAGGGCGACTTGGGCTGCGGTTTGCCTTCGACCAGTACGCCGGCGCCGCCGCCAGTACCTGTGAGAGGCAGGTCCGAAGCGATCGCCGCATTTTCGACGCCCGGAAGCGCTCGAATTCTCAGCAGCACATTACGTGTAAATAAACCTACTTTGCCCGGGTGCTCAAAATCCAGCCGCGAAGCGGGCAGCGAGATATGCAGGGTCAGCAGATGATCTGGATCAAATCCGACGTCTACACGCAACGCATTTACAAAGCTTTGTAGTAAGAGGCCGGAAATTACCAGCAGCAGCGCTGCAAGTGCTGCTTGAAGAAAAACGAATAGCCGCTTCAGATTGTGTTGAGAACGCGATTCCGTGCTCCGCACCGTTGCTTGTTTCAAAGCCGTGCTCACGCTCACGAAAGACGCTTTTAACGCCGGCGCCAAGCCGAATCCAATGCCGGTCAGCAACGCGGCGCCGATTGAGAAGAGCAACACGCGCCAATCGATCTGGATGTTCTGCGACAGGGGAATATTCAGGATTGGCAGGCTCGTGATCATACGAACCAGCACAACGGCCAATCCGATGCCCGCAACGGTAGCGGCACAAGAAAGCAGAACGCTTTCGGTCAACATCTGCCGAAACAGGTGCATGCGGCTGGCGCCAATAGCCACACGGATTGACACTTCATTCTGACGTCCGGAAGCGCGCGCCAAAGCTAGGCTCGCGACGTTGACGCAGGCAATCAACAGAACTACTGCGACGAATCCGAAGAGCAAAAGCAGGGCCAGCCTGTAATTTCGGGTGATCGCTTCCCGCAAGCCCTTGCCCCGGGCACTGACCGTTTCATTCTTTAACGGAAATTCCGCGGCTAAAGACGCCGCGACTGCGCTCAACTCACCGTTTGCCTGATGGAGTGATATGCCCGGCGAGAGCCGTCCCAGCGCGTAATAGCCGTGGTAACCGCGTGCGTTCCCCAGTTTGGTGATGTCCATGTCTAGAGGCAGCCAAACATCTTCGTGACCGAACATCATCAGCAGATCGGGCAGCACGCCCACAATCGTGTAAGGCTTTTCGTCTATTACCATCTGCCGGCCTAGAACGTCCCGGCCGCCAAATCGGCTCTGCCAAAAAGGCCAGGTAAGTAAAACTTGATTCGCCCGGCTGTGCTGTGTTTGCTCCGAGCTAAAATTTCTCCCCCGCACCGGCGCAACTCCAAGCAGCGGAAGCAGCGAGGTGTCGCATTCCAAAGTGCGAACGCGTTCGGGTGAGTGCGTGCCTGTCCAATTGCCTTGATTAATTCGATAAAGAGCAAGCGCCGAAAACGACTTTAGCCGAGCTTTCCAATCGGCAAAATCGGTCATGCTCACTTTCAGCTCGCCGCCTGTTCTTACATCGATTTCGCTGATCCTGACGATTCTGTCTGCATCTTTGATTGGTAACGGTCGCAACAAGACGCCGCTGACCACGGTAAACATTGCCGTCGTTGCTCCGATGCAGGCTGCTAATGCAAGGAACACGGCTAATGTGAAGCCACGATTTTTCCGCGCCTGCCGGACAGCGTAACGAATATCTGAAATAAGCGTGTCCCGCAAACAAGAACCTATTTGCGCAACTAAGAGCGTAGCAATTTACGGTTTATCTGCCTGAGGTAATCACTTCCGCGACGGTGCATTGAAATCGAGAGAGGCGATGCGCCCTTTCGGTCCGGCAGCCCACGGTAGGCTAAGCGCGTTCCAATTGCCGGAATCAAGCTGCCTCCAGGTGCGACCGTCGTCGCGTGAAGCATCGCTACCATTGGGACCGGCCGCAATCCACGCTTGGATTGACTGGTCCCACGCTACAGCGGACCGGAAACCGGATGGAAAGCGTGTAGCCGAATGCCACGTTACGCCGCCGTCCGAGGTCCAAGCCGCGGTCCGGTCCGATTGCGCTGGATTTTTGTAGTCTCCGCCAACGGCGATACCGTGACTGTTGTCACGAAACGCAATTGAGAAGGCGCCCGCACTTTCTGTGCCTCCGTTAATCGGTACTTTGGTGTTTGACCAATTGCCGTCCTTATCGCGGCGAAAGACATGTGGCCCACCCACCCCGCCCGTCGCAAATAGCAATTGAGAGTTGGGAAGAACTACAAGCGACGAATTACTGGCGGCAAAAACACCTTCTCCTTCGGGAGCGGCGGCCAATCCGGAACCATCGTCCCGCTGCCAGTGCTTGCCGGAATCGTCAGACCGAAAAAGAACAAATCGTCCCTTTACCGGATCGCCGAGGATGAAGCCCCCCTTCCCGTGAAACAGCAGTGCGTCCCAAAAGCCATCGCGGTCGGGATTTTCAAATAGCAGATGCCAAGTGGCGCAGCCATCTGTTGTTTCATAGAGCCGGGATGCCGCACCGGTTCCGATTGACATAACACTCGCGTGATCCGCATCCCATCCGAAGACACCGCGAAAGTCGAGTTTCTGGGCGTCTGGCGGCACACTGCATTGCTGCCACATGTACCCATCGTCTTCGCTGCGAAGCACAGTGCCATTCGTGCCGCTCGCCCAAATGATTCCTTTGCCGGCATTGTGAATGCCGCGGAACGATGCCGTGCTGTTGCTTTCAGCGAGGTTCCATTGAGCCATCGCCATGGAACCCAGCAAGATCAGAAAGAAAAATACCATCGCTATTCGATGCTGAATGATTTCTTTGTTTCGTATTGTGTGTTGCCGATAAGGTCGTGCACGGTGAGTGTCAATACATACTCACCCTTCGCGGCATCCGGCGGAGTAGTGATGCGAATAACGCCGGGCAGAAACTGCGCCGGATAGAAACTGTTCGATTTCAACTCGGCTGCGCGAGGAGCGTCAAGAAACATTTTCCCGCTCGGTTGGACAACCGACAAGCCATATTCCAGCGAGTAAGTGTTGCTTTGACCCAATTTGAATCCTGCCATGTCGAAACTGGCGAACACCGTATCGCCGGGACTGTAGGCGGGTACTTCTAAAGCGTTCCGGTCGCCTTCACGCCTCAGGAACTTAAAATGTTGCACGCTGACCGAGGCGGAGGGCTCAATACGCACGCCGCCGATATGGAACGGGAAGTCCTTCGAACATTCCGCTTTGCCAAACAGATCTTTCACGACCACGTGAATATGGAAGTCGCCGCTGGCGATATAGGAAGGCAGCAAAAAAGACACGCGCCGCTTAGGCATCCAGTTTTTGTCCTCGGGATTCAATTCAGCCTGAATTGAGTCGGAAACGGGTTCAATCAGCGCGGTTCCTTCACCATCTTCAGCAGTTACTTGATAGGTCAGCGAAATCTTGCGAACTTCGTCACGATTCAGCGACTGAATGGAAAAGCCGGCAATCTGAAATGTGAAGTACAGATAATCGCCCGGCAGAAATTGATAGTCGGCCGGAACAAATGGAGCATCTTCGGACTGTTGAACGCCTGCCTGCACAATGGCCAAATTTGATTCTGCGGCCGAAGCTAAGCCGGTAAACAAAAAGGTACAAACGATCGCAAGGATCATCCGTAAGAGTGTAGAACCACGGGCGTGCCTCAGACGTCGGTTAATTGGCCGCCTGGTTGCTTTTGTCAAGGAGTACATGGTCGCTGAGAGAAGCCGTTTCGTAATAACGAAGATCCTGATCGCGCTGTACTGCGCGATTGCGCTGTGCGGGATGCGCACTGCGATTGCGCAATCGGTTCATCCGGTTACAGGGCGTCGAATCGCTCCGGTGATGAGCGTAGATGGCGCGGATTGGCTGGAACGCGAAGAACGGCAGCGCGAAGAGCAGCCGGACAAGGCGATCGTGGCGCTCGATTTGCGTCCCGGAATGTGGGTCGCCGATGTGGGCGCGGGAACCGGCTTTTATACGGTCCGGCTTGCCAAGGCCGTGTTGCCCGATGGAGTCGTGATCGCAAATGATATCCAGCCGGGAATGCTGGAACGCCTGCACGCAAATGCCACTGCACAAGGCATCAACAATATCGAAATGGTACTGGGTACCGAATCGGATCCCAAACTGCCTCAAGCGAAGCTCGATTTGGTGCTGCTGGTAGATGTCTACCATGAGTTTTCGCGTCCGCAGCGAATGCTCGATCGCATTCGAGAGTCGTTGAAACCGGATGGACGTCTTGTGCTGCTCGAATTCAGGAAGGAAGATCCGAGTGTTCCCATTCGGCCTGAGCATAAAATGAGCGTGGCTGAAGTAAAAGCCGAGGTTCTACCCGAAGGGTACCAGTTTGAGAAAGTAGTAGACACGTTACCTTGGCAACACATCATCTTCTTCCGGAAGGCCGATCAATAGTTCGCGTTGCCACGAGGTGCGCTTGAGTCCGCAGGCAGCCTCTTCGCTTACGGCCATCAGCCGCTATATCAATTACAGCCGCGATGAATGGAAGGCGCTGCGAGCGAATACGCCGCTGTTACTCAGCGAAGCCGAACTCACGTTACTGCGCGGCATCAATGAGCAGGTCTCGCTTCAAGAAGTAGAAGACATCTATATCCCGCTCTCGCGATTACTGAATTTGCATGTGGCGGCGGTCCAGCATCTTTACGATGCGCGCCGTGAATTTATGGGAGCGCCGGCGCCACATAAAGTTTCCTATGTAATCGGCATTGCAGGGAGCGTGGCAGTGGGGAAGAGCACCTTCTCGCGCGTGCTCCGCGCCGGCCTTGCACGCTGGCCAGATCATCCGAACGTCGATTTGATCACGACAGACGGTTTTCTTTTACCTAATCGCATCCTGGAAGAGCGCGGCCTCATGAACCGCAAAGGCTTTCCGGAAAGTTACGATCAACGGCGGCTGTTGCGGTTCCTCGCGGATGTGAAAGCGGGTGTTCCAGTGGTATCAGCACCTGTTTATTCGCACTTGCACTACGATATCGTGCCCAATGCCGCTATTGAGGTTCGGCAGCCGGACATCCTTATACTCGAAGGCCTGAACGTGCTGCAATCGCCCGACGCACACCGCGACGGATCGAGACTATTTGTCTCCGATTTCTTCGATTTCTCGATTTTTCTGGACGCCGAAGCGGCGACGATTGAAAAGTGGTACATCGAGCGATTTTTGCGGCTGCGTGAAACAGTGTTTCAGAACGAATCTTCCTATTTCCACCGCTATGCAACCTTGAGCGAAGCGGAAGCGATTACGACCGCCGCGCGCATCTGGCGCGAGATCAATCTCGCGAATCTGGTGGAGAACATCGGCCCCACGCGCGAGCGCGCACACTTAATTTTGGAAAAGGGCGAGCAGCATGCGGTTCAGAACGTCAGGCTGCGGCGGATTTGAGATTCTGGTGCCGGCGGCAGGAGTTGAACCTGCGACCTACGGATTATGAGACCGTCGCTCTAACCACCTGAGCTACACCGGCAACATTCAAAGTTTAGCGCAGCACAACACGCGCCAACCCTGCGTTATTGGCCGAATCGTAGACGCGCACGACCAGCAAATGCTCACCGGGTCGAACGTTATCCAGCTTCAGGTGAAATCGCTCGTGCGGCGAATCGGTTACGCCGTCGACCGACTCTACGGGTTGCCACAACCCCGCGTCCAAAGAGTATTCACACAGTCGCAACGGGCTGGTCTTGTCCGCTGCATCGACATCGAGTTCCACCAGCATACCGTTCCTGCTGGGGTTGCCTAAAGTGACTAGCGGCGGGGTGTTGTCAATCAGCACCGGCGTGCTGACCATCTCGGTCTCGAGCGTGTATTCGAATGAATTTGAAGGTGCGTCGGAGGCCAGCACCTTAAAGAAATAGCGGCCGTCGGCAAATACATCCGGGTCCAGCAGCAGCGTGTTTTCGAACATGTGGCTACGAATCAGTTGCCACTCCTGCTCATCTTCTGCTCGGAAGTAAACCGTATACACCAACTTGTCGCCGTCGGGATCGTCCGCCTGCCAGGAAATCTGCGTCTGCGACGTTTGTAGCTTCGAAACAGTCTGCGTATTAGTGGTCGACGTACTCGTCGCGGGAGGCTCGCCTGTGTCGGTCACCGTTACGGAATAGGCAGCCGTCGATGTGCTCGAAGTTGCCGCCGTCTTTGCGGCATTTGTGCCGCTGATCGACGTGACGGTGATGCTGTGGATCGCAGGCGGAGAATTCTGCGACAAATAGGGCACCGAAACGGTGTTGATCTCAGACTGGTTGCCGGCCGGCCATTCCGCGCGCCACTGTATGAACCGGGCCGGTGGGCTTTGGATCAGCGCTTTGTCTGGCTCGGAGATGGGCGCAGACCAGGGGCTCCAGGTCGAATCGGGCCGCGCCGCGTTTCCGGTTCGGGTACGAAACACAAGTCCTGAGCCGGTGCCGTGCCACTGTAGATGTCCCCAGCGCGCTACCGACGTGGAATCGTGAACCTGCGACTCATAGGACGCGGGCTCGCTTCCTTCGGGGCCAAGCAACACTACGCGCGCCGGGTTGCTCAGCGCCGCATACATGCCCAGCTTGGTTTCTAACAAACGCGTCGTCTCTCCATCGCCCGGCTCCGCAATCAAAGTCGTCTTGTGCATGCCGACGCCGGTCAGCCGATAAATACGCCCGCGGTCGTCCGTCGAGAACAGCACCGCCCCGTTTTCGACAATCAGGTCGAAGACGTTGTCCTCTTTCGAGCTGCGCAATGTCTCGATCGCGTGGTTCGGCGCGATCCGGTAAATTGCCGATTTCTCTACACCGCTCACTTCCACGACGGCGGTGTTGGAAGTGGCCGAGGAGGTTGTCGACGACGTAGAGGTTGACGTCTTGCCCGTTTCTGGCGTGACTTTCATTCCGGCCTGCTCAGTGACAGTAATGACCGTTGGAGTCGTTGCGACAACTGTCCCGCTCGAACCGGCTGCGGTAGGCAGTGCCGTAGCAGGCCGAGTTGAGACAGCACCGCCCATGGCGGCTGCATACACCGTGCCGATCGAATCCACCGCAATTGCGCGAATCTCCGGCAGAGTCGAATCGTACAGCACCGTGCCGGTGTTTGCGGCGGAAATATCGTAGATGATCCCGTTCGGATCTGTTCCCGCATAAAGGTGATGATTCGGTCCCAGCGCCAGTGCGGTGACATTCGCCTGGCCTGTCTCGTAATAAACATCCGCCTTGCCGTTCGGAACAACGCGATAGATTCGCCCCACCTCGCCCGTCGCAACGTAGAGTGCTCCATCGGGGGCCGCTTGAATAGCCCAAATGTATTTTGCGGGCGATTTCCAAACCAACTCCGCTTTGCCGTTTTGCAAGAGGTATAAGCCGCCATTTGGCGAGCTTCCCGCGTACAGCATGCCTTGGGGCGTTGTGCACAGCGCGAATACCTGAGACTGTTCCGCTGACCACATCGTGCTTACCTTGCCGTCGGTCGTTACATGAAATACTTTGCCCTGATTTCCGGTCGCCGCATATATAGTGCCATCGGGGGCGGCGGCCAAACTCCAAAGCGCGGGCTGATCCAGTCCCGCGTTCCACTTGAACGAAGGTCCCGGTTTGAGCAAGCCGTCGGCTGTTAACGACAGCCCCTTCAGACGTCCTTTCAAGAAGTCCGAAAACCCGCTGATTTCCCACGTCGTGCTGGTTGCCGCCGCTGAAAAATGAGTCAACGCGCAGATTGCAGCCGTGACTCGAAGGAAAGTTCGCAAGCCGCGTTACTCCTTCACTTCCACCTGAATGGTTCTGGCGCCACTCACCACGAATCCATCCACGGGCAACTTGATTTCGGCAACCTGCGAACCGCGCGTCAGCGTTTGTGCCTGGCTGGTTGTCGCCGAATTCGAAGGGTCCGCCAGGATCAGCATGACCGAAGGCGGCGGATCGGAGATGTCTCCGCCCGGCAGCGGTCCGGAGATAGTGAATGATGGCTCCTGCCGCCACATGCGCACATAGGCCGCTTCACTTCCTCGAAAATCATCAATGACCCGGATCAATTCCGCGGCCGAGTGCAACGACGACTGCGCTAACCCGGCGAAGTCGGGGCCATTTAGTCCGTTAGCATCGCTGACTGTTATGTTGAGGGGTCCAAGCGGAGAGCCGATAGGCACCTGATAAGTTCCAGTCCGTGTTAATTCGATTCCATTTTCGCCTTCAAGCAGCGCCGTAACCTGAATCGTGTCGCCTGGCCGCACGTCATGCTTCGACGCCCAAACTTGAGCTATTCTTACTTGCCGCTTGGTGTCGTCAGGCTGTAGCTCATAAGCGATCTGCTTTACATGCAGATCTGAAAATCCAGAGCCGAGAACGAATCCCAGTGTCACTACTGCGTCCGCGGACACCTGCTGTGCCAGTCCACTGTCGCTCACAAAAATATCCTGCACGATTAGTGGTGGAAGATTGTTATCGAATTCCACGTGGCCGCGCAGCCGCAGAGTGCCTGCGCCTAACGTGCGTTCAGTTGCATCAATGGCCGAGAATATCGCGGTCTGCGCAATAAACGGAGTCAGTAGCCTGTCGTTCACGACTTGAAAGTGATACTCGTGACCGCTGGTATTTGATTCGCGAACCGAAATCGTCAGCGGAAGCGTATTCGCTTTTCGCCCGCTCAAACCGGCAACGGCGGTGGCCCGATCACTCAAGATAGTGCCTACCCACTCACGGGGTATGCACAACTTAAAAGAGGTATTAAGTGTGGGCAGTAATGCGACGACGTCAGATCTCGCAAACGGCAATTCGGTTGGACCGCCGTTCAAGAAACGATGTCCGAAAGCGTAAACCTTTTGACCGTCAACATAGGTGACTGTCCCATCCGCGCTGATTGACCAATCGCCGCTCAAGAGTTGAACGCTGATCATCGACCCGGGTTCTATCTTGCCGGTGTACTGCTGAGATGTTGGACTTCCGGAAGACACTCCCTGTTGTGGGTCAAATCCAAACTTTCGAAAATCTGCGGCGAAGGCCTGAAGTGTTTCGTTAGTAAAACCCGATAGAGCTAGTGGAGTGGATATTTCCGACAAATTCGCGAACTTGCTTCCTAACGTTGACGGACCCGCAATGGCCGAAACCGCCTCAGGCAGTGCCTTATGACGATTGCTACCGGCTACTACCGAACGGCTTGTTCCCGGCGGCGTGAACGTCGCGTCCGCAATCATTTGCTCAATCGGCTGAATCCCGGCGATCGGCTCTTTGGAAAATGGGAAACCGAGAGCCACCGCGCCGAGCAATTTGCCATCTATGTAAACGGGGCTTCCGCTCATCCCTTGCAGGACTCCGGTCTCTTGCAAAGGTCCACCGCTCAGACGAGCCAATATGATGCTTTGCCGTGGAGTGAGATTCTGGAGGACACCGAGGATCTCGACCTGAAAATCTTCGACGCGATTGTCATGGAAGACAGTGCGGCCCACGCCGCGCATTCCTGGCTTAACGTCCTGGAGACGGAAAAAACTCTGTGACCGCGCCGGGTTGCTTCCCAAAAGAAGCAACACTGCGACGATCGCGAATATGCGCGCAAAGGGCGCGGATGCGCACCACCTCCGCGCAACAGCGGAACACCATTGCCCCTTGGGTGGCGTGCTCGACACCGCACCCGTTTTGTGCGCGTTTATCGAAACACACGGCGTCTTAACGGTCATTAGCCCTCAGCTACTACCCCGGTTCTCTAATTGTCTATGAATCCGGTTCTTTTTATGGTACGGGTCGAATGCCCGCGCCGTTGCGTTCTTATTCGGTTCGCAGCGCTTCCATCGGGTCGATTCGTGCTGCCCGGCGGGCTGGCATGTAACTCGCTGTTAACGCCACCACGGTCAGAACCGCGGTGACGCCCACAAATGTGACGAGGTCGAAAGAGCTGACGCCAAAGATAATACTTTGCATGAAGCGCGTCAGTGCCAACGCTCCCGCCAGGCCCGCTAGGATTCCTATGACGGCCATTCCCGCTCCTTGACGGAGAACCAGTCCCACCACGGAATTCGGTTGCGCGCCCAGCGCCATGCGCAGCCCGATTTCCTTCGTTCGAAGACTCACAGAGTAAGCCAATACGCTGTAGAGGCCAATTCCCGCAAGGATCAGCGCAATGGCGCCAAAACTCAACAGAATGGTCATGGTAAAGCGCCGCGGCGAAATCCATTCACTAAGCATGTTTTGCATGCTGTCCACGTTCGACACCGGCTGATCCTTGTCGATC
>DASREJ010000159.1:0-19823 GCA_035652115.1 Bryobacteraceae bacterium | reverse complement strand
TCCAGTTCTGTCAATCGAGCGAGTTCTCTTTTGAAAAACTTGCGGAAAAGATGCGCCGCGTTTCTGGCGAAGCAGAGCGGGACAAGGATCAGAAATGATTCCACGGCAACCTGTGCGGTGGCGTTGCTTATCGTTTACCTTCTGCCTTTTATGTAGTGCAGCAGCGCTCGCGACACTCTCCTCCTGCAGCAAAAGTGACGGTGCGCGGACCAATATGAGCGCGACCCCAAACACGTTGCCTGTCGTTGCGGTTACGAGAATTGGGCGCAGGCCCATGGCCCGCTATCTGACCATCTCTTCTGAGCTTGTGCCCTTTCAAGAAATCGACGTTTATGCGAAAGAATCAGGGTATGTTTCGAAACTCTATGTAGACTATGGCTCTCATGTCAGAAAGGGCCAGCTCATGGCAGTCCTGGAAATTCCTGAGCTACAAGCGCAATTGCAAGAGGACCAGGCCGCGATCAAGAGCGCAGCGGATCAGGTGACCGACGCTGAGCACCAATTGGGGCGCGTGCAAGCGCAGCATAACGTTTTGCATCTGCAGTTCGAGCGCCTGAACAACGTTGCCAAGAGCAAGCCTGGGTTAGTAGCGCAGCAGGAAGTGGATGAAGCCCAAGGAAAGGACTTGGCGGCAGAGTCTCAAATCGAGGCATCGAAAGCAAATCTCCAAGCGGCGCAGAGCCAGATGGCTGTCGCTCAGTCCAAGCTCGCACACGACCAGGCTCTTTTCGACTATTCGAAAATAACCGCGCCGTTTGACGGAGTGGTTACGCAAAGGTACGCAAATTTCGGAACTCTGATGCAAGCGGGTACCAGTTCCATCCAGGCTCTGCCGCTAGTAAAGCTTTCGCAGGAAGACTTATTTCGATTGGTAATCCCGGTGCCTGAATCTTATGTCAGGTACATAAAGGTGGGCGACCAAGTGAATGTTCGAGTGCCCTCTTTAGACCGGGACCTTCCAGGTAAAGTCACCCGGTTTTCAGTTGATGTGACCGGCTCAACGCGAACAATGCATACCGAGGTCGACGTCCCCAATCCGAAGGGCGTTCTCATACCCGGTGTTTACGCCGAAGCAACTCTCACTCTAGATAGGCGAGGCGACGCTCTGGTTGTTCCACTCCAAGGGGTAAATCAGGAGGGCGGCAAGGCGAGCGTATTCATCGTCGATCAATCCAATGCCATCCAGATTCGCCAGATCACTCTCGGCATCCAAACCGAAGATGAGGCGGAGGTTTTGTCCGGCCTGCAGGATGGCGATTCGGTCGTTATTGGCGACCGGAGCGGCTTACGGGCTGGAGAGGCGGTGCAGCCTAAAGTTACTCAGATTTCCAGTTATCAGAATCAGAGCTAGTTCGTTTTAATTCTGATGTCGCGTGTCCCCATTCGCAAACATCGGGAAAGAAGTCCGAAGTACGCGGAGGCCGCCCAACAACTTTCAGTCCCATGTCAAAGTTCTCCATTCGCAATCCGTATTTCATAACAGTCGTCTGTTTAGCGCTTTCCATTATCGGGTTGGTAAGCGTAGCGCGCATGCCGGTAGATCTCTTCCCCGCGATCAACCTGCCGGAAGTGATGGTCGCGACTTTCTATTCCGGTATGCCGCCTGAAGACATTGAAACCGATATCACAAATCCATTAGAACGATTTTTTACCCTCGCGGCGGGAATCGATCACATGGAATCGCGATCGATGTTAGGGGTCAGCTTAATCAAGGTTTTCTTTCAACCCGGAACCAGCGCGGACACCGACGTCACTGAGCTATCGAACTTAGCTTTGGCTGACTTGAAGCGTCTTCCGCCTGGAACTCTTCCTCCAGTAGTTCTGAAGTTCGATGCATCGAGCCAACCGGTTTGCCTTGTGACGGTGAAGGGTCACGGATTAACGGAAACGCAGCTTCACGATCTTGCTCAATTCACCATCCGCAACCAGATTGCAGTAGTAAAAGGGGCGACCATTCCACCCCCATTTGGAGGCAAGTATCGCCAGGTGATGGTCTATGTCGATCCTTACAAGCTTGCTTCCCGCCAGTTGAGCCCAATGGATGTGGTGCAAGCGGTTAACCGATCTAACTTGATTCTGCCCGCCGGTGATGTGAAGCTCGGACCCTTCGATTATTACGTTTACTCGAACAGCTTAGTCGACAACATGCAGGAACTGAATAGCGTTCCTATTAAGACGGTCGGCAACTCTTGGGTTTCGATCAAAGACGTCGGCAAGGCCGAGGACGCGAACGCGATTCAGTATAACGTCGTCCGGGTGGACGGACAACGGTCCACTTACATTCCGATTATGAAGCAGGGAGGGGACACAAACACCATTGCGGTTGTGAACGGTGTCCGGAAGTTGCTTAGTAATCTTTACGATGTTCCTAAACAGGTTTCTACGAATGTACTTTTCGATCAATCTGTTTATGTAAAAGAAGCGATCAAGACCGTCCTTCATGAAGGGCTTATCGGTTTGGTACTCACGAGCGTCATGATCCTTCTCTTTTTGGGCAGTCTGAGAGCAACATCTGCGGTTTTACTCTCGATTCCAATTTCTGCTCTGGCCACTTTCGTGATTCTCTACACAATGGGTAGCACCGTGAACACTATGATTCTGGGCGGAATGGCGCTGGCCTTCTCGCGAGTCATAGATAACTCCGTAATCTCGCTCGAAAATATTTATCGTCATTTAGAAATGGGTGAGTTGCCGATGTTGGCTGCGGAGATGGGCGGCTCCGAGGTAACGCTTGCGGTTCTTGCCGCCACATTAGTTGGAGTAGTTGACTTTTTTCCAGTCACCTTTCTTTACGGCGTTAGCAAATTCCTTTTTACAGCGCTTGCGTTGTCCTTTTGCATATCGCTCCTGATCTCCTTTTTGGTTGCAATGACGGTTATTCCTCTTTTCTGCTCACGATTCTTGAAAGCGGCGCCACACGGCCAACAAGAGCACGGAATTGCTCACAGCAAGCTAAGACGATCGTTGTGGAATCGTTTCAATACAGCGTTCAATGCCGGATTCACGAAAGTTCTTGATTTTTACGAATCTTGGGTTCGGCGTGCCCTAAGACGCCCAGGATTGACGGTGCTGCTCCTGACCGGTCTTTTCATTGTGAGTCTAGCGATCTATCCGTTCCTTGGCCTCGCATTTTTCCCGCGAACTGATGCGGGCCAATTCACCATCAATCTCAAAGCGCCGACCGGTTCCCGCATTGAGGTATCGGAAAACTACGTCGCAAAGCTGGAGAACTTGATTCGGAGCACAGTTGGAGCGGACTTCAAAATGGTCGTTTCGAATATCGGGATGGTGCCAGACTTTTCAGCCCTCTACACCAGCAATGCCGGACCTTACACAGCCACGGTTCAGACTGCGTTGAACGACGATCATAGGCTCAGCAGCTTTGAATACATGGATCGTGTCCGAAGGGAAATTGACCAAAAGTTTCCCGATGTCAGAACGTTTTTTCAAAGCGGCTCGATGGTTGACGCAACGCTGAACATGGGTATGCCCGCTCCCATAGACGTGCAGATAACGGGCCGCAATCTGCCGCAGGATTACGAGTTGGCTCAACAACTCGCAACAAAGATTCGCAGCCTCTCGGGTGTTGACGAAGTCTACATTCCACAGGATATGAATTATCCTGCTGTGCGGTTGGATGTCAATCGAATTCATGCTGCTGAACTTGGTCTAAGTCAAAAAGACATTGTGGACAACGTAATTACCGCGCTGAATTCAAACGCGATGATAGCGCCCAACTATTGGGTTGACTATAAGACTGGGAATGATTACTTCCTGACGGTGCAATATTACGAGCGAGGAAAGCCCGCAATTCACAATTTTATTGATCTCAAGAGCATTCCGCTGCGCGCACCTAATGCGAAAGAGCCGACTACACTGGACACTGTTGTAAGTCTGGAGCACGCCCAAACTCCAACAGAAATCGATCATTACCAAATACAGCGGGCCGCAGATATTTATGTGACACCTAAAGGCGAAGATCTAGGCGCAATTTCCGCCCAGATAGACAAGCTCATCGCCGACATGCGGGTTCCGGGGAATGTTCGCGTAACATTGCGCGGCATGGTACAGGGAATGCGCGAATCATTCAAAAGTTTCGCATTTGGATTTATTCTTGCCGCGGTCCTTTTATACCTGATCCTGGTTGCTCAGTTCCGGTCTTTCATCGATCCGTTTCTGATTATGCTGGCAATTCCAATGGGCTTCATTGGTGTTTTCATCATTCTTGTGCTTACCGGCACTACTCTCAACGTCATGTCACTGATGGGAGTGCTCATGCTTATTGGCGTCGCGGGGTCGAACAGTATTTTGATCGTTGATTTCGCGCATAAATTGGAGCAACAAAACTTGTCAGTTACTGATGCGGTCATCACCGCCTGCCGGGTCCGTCTTCGTCCCATCTTGATGACTTCGCTTGCCACAATCATCGGCATGTTTCCAATGGCGCTCAAGTTAGGAACGGGATCGGAACAATATGCGCCGATGGCGCGTGCCATTATCGGTGGGCTCATGTCTTCGGTCGTCCTAACAGTATTCATCGTTCCTGCCGCTTATCTGCTTGTGTATGGGAGAAAAGAGCGCCGGCAGATTGGTGAGCAATCCGCATAGCTAAGTTATGAGCAACCAAAGGACCTGGATTTTGCGCGGCTTGCTGCTTAGCATTCCGGGATTGTTGTGGGGGCAGACGCCACCGCCATCTCTTACATTGCAAGAAGCACAGGCCATGGCGCTTAAGAACCATCCGCAAGTATTGGCATCGCAGGCCAATTATTTAAAGTCCGGCGAATTTGTCACGGAAACACGCTCCGCGTATTACCCAGCGGTGAGCGGCGTTGTTACGGGCGCACAGGCAAACATGAGCGCGCGCCTGGGAGCTGGACCGCTCAATGACCCGCGCCTGTTCAATCACTTCGGTTCCGGGCTTACGCTATCGCAACTGATCACTGACTCCGGACGAACACCCAACCTGGTGGCTAATGCGCGGCTTCAATCCGAAGCGAGCCAGAAGGACTATCAGGCGACGCGCTACGATATCGTTCTTGGTGTCGAGGATGCGTACTACGAAGTTCTGCTCGCCCAGGAACTGATCAAAGTATCCCAGCAAACCGTATCGACGCGCCAAGCGGTTGTTGATCAGGTGAGCGAGTTAACTAAGAACCAACTGAAATCGCAGGTCGACTTGAGTTTTGCTCAAGTCAATTTGTCTGACGCCAAACTCATGCTCATTCGCGCCCGAGATCGCCTTGCCGCCGCATACGCAAATCTTGGCCAGGCACTTGGCACAAATCAGGCAAATCAGTATCAGTTAGCCACGCAGCCCATGCCGCCGAATCCGCCAGCAAATGTAGATGATCTTATTTCACAGGCATATCGGAATCGTCCTGAACTCGCGAGTTTGCGGCTTCAGCGCGAAGCGGCGCAAAAATTTGTTTACGCAGAGCGCGACTTAAAAAGGCCAACCGTGAGCTTGACCGCCGTCGGTGGAGTTCTGCCGTATATCAAACCAGGCAACGCCAATCCCGATATTCCAGAGGAATACGAATCAGCGGGAATAACGGTGCAGGTTCCGGTCTTCAATGGACGCCTATTTAGTGCTCGTCAACGTGCTGCTGAGTATGAACTGCAAGCTAGCGACCAGCGCGTCCGCGACTTGCAAGATTGCATCGCGCGAGATGTTCGCGCCTCCTGGGAGCACGCCAGAACTGCCTTTGAAGCCATCGCGCCCAGCGAACAGCTTCTTGCTCAAGCAAACTTAGCGCTTGACCTGGCACAAGGACGCTATAAGCTCGGCCTAGCTTCCATTGTGGAACTCACACAAGCTCAATTGGGGCAAACTCAGGCGCAGGTGCAGAACTTGACGGCCCAATACGATTACCAAGAGGCGTACGCAACGCTGCAATATACTCTGGGCTTGTTGCATTGATAAACGTTGCGACAGGACTCAATGAGAATCTCCGCGCTAAAGCTTCATTCAATTGCTATTGCAGACCCTCCGCTCCGCAGTTCTTATGGACTGCACGCACCGTGGGCGCTCCGCACGATTGTCGAGTTGGAGACTGACGACGGTATTCGAGGCGTCAGTGA
This sequence comes from Bryobacteraceae bacterium, assembly GCA_035652115.1. Classification (GTDB taxonomy): domain Bacteria; phylum Acidobacteriota; class Terriglobia; order Bryobacterales; family Bryobacteraceae; genus Bog-105. The sequence continues at coordinate 13,739 of DASREJ010000159.1, read as the reverse complement.
AACTTACGGAGGCGACGGCCCACGAGCCGCGCTCGAAGTAATCCGCGATCGTGTGCTGGGGATGGATCCCTTCCGATTAGCGGAGCTGTGGCAAAGCATGAACAACAACGTCGCGAAGTCCGAGGAGCCAGCAGCAACCGTGCCTGGTGGCCACTCCCAGGCGTGGCTGGTGCCTGGTGAAAACCCCTTGGATCAAAACGCTCGCACATTTGCCGCGATTGAAATTGCCTGCCTCGACATCGTTGGTAAAGTGGTCGGTCGGCCAGTCTGTGACGTACTAGGTGGCCGCGTTCGCGATAAGGTGTCTTTCTCGGCCTATCTTTTCTATAAACACTCTGGTGGCGGCGGAGATGGGTACCCGGACGAATATGGTGAGGTCCTGAGTCCGGATGGACTGGTTCGCGAATGCCGCCAAATGGTGAATCAGTATGGATTTCGCGAGATCAAGTTAAAAGGCGGAGTGCTTGAACCGGATATTGAGGTCGAATCGATTCGGGCTCTGCGGAGAGAGTTCGGACCCGAGATGCCGCTCAGAATTGATCCGAACTGTGCTTGGTCTGTGGATACGTCGGTGCAGGTCGGAAAAGCATTACGGGCGGAGCTTTCGTCGCGAGGCTACTTGGAAGACCCTTGTCCGAGCCTCGACGGCATGGGCGCGGTCCGGAAACGGTTGCTTGCGTCAGGTATCGAAACTCCGCTGGCTAGTAACGTAGCTGTGACGCAGCTTGCCGATGTAGCGCAGGCAAAAGACCGGGATGCCGTACAAATCGTGCTCTCCGATCCACATTACTGGGGCGGACTGCGTCAGGTTCATGCGCTCTCTCAGGTTTGTTCGGCGCTCGGCATGGGCCTTTCGATGCATTCAAACAGCCATCTTGGAGTCAGCCTGATGGCGATGACGCACGTGGCCGCCGCCTGCCCGAATTTGACGTATGCTTGCGACACTCATTATCCATGGCAGACGGAGCGCGATGAAATAGTAGCAGGGGGTCGAATTCCGTTCACAGACGGTTGCGTGTCTGTTCCCGATAAGCCAGGTTTGGGTATAGAACTCGATTACGATCAACTAGCGCGCGGCCGCGAACGATACGAAAAAAATCCTTTTCGCAAGCGCGACGATGAAGCCGAGATGCGAAAGCACATCGATCCAAGCTGGAAGCGCGTTCTTCCGCGTTGGTAGGGCTGTCTGGAGCGCATGGGGCTGCTGGAGCGACACAAAATCGGCTATACCGCATTGCGGCATACTCTTGAATAGTGGATGGCGCGCCCGAGATCACATTCTATAACTGCCGAAATTGATGGCCGAGGCTACGGAACTGACCGGGACGCATGGCATTGAGACGTTGGATGGCAAGTGATGCTCGTCGTAATCGTCGGCATAGTTTTAGCCATTGCAGGCCGAATAATGTATTCTTAAGATCAGTCAGAGTCCCGTGGCTCCGCCCCCATTAACTGCGTAGCCTCTGTTTACCATTTCTCCGGAATGGACAGAGCCGTGAATGGTGGGCGCGACAGGACTCGAACCTGTGACCTCCTGCGTGTGAAGCAGGCGCTCTAACCAACTGAGCTACGCGCCCCAAGGCGACTCTTTAATTTTAGACCACGCACGCGCCCCTCCGCCTTGTGCCACTCTAGATCCATGTCTCATCCGAAATTTCGTGCTCTCTACAGCGACATCGGTGGTGTTTTGGGTACAAACGGCTGGGATACGAGCCTAAGAAAACAAATCACAAATCATTTCGGCGTCGACTCCAGCATGATCGAAAGCCGTCATCAGTTGATGTTCGATAGCTTCGAGCGCGGATATATGAGCTTTGAAAGTTATCTCAACTACGTCTTTTTCAACGTTCCGCGGGCCTTCACGCTGGAAGAGCTTCGTGCGTATACCTATAACGCTTCAACCGCGTGGCGCGAAAACATAGAATTCTTTTTGCGCGTGAAACGGAATAACCATCTCAAACTAGCTCTGATCAGTAATGAAGGGCGGGGAATCACCGAACATCGCGTTGGCAAATTTGGTCTGCGAGAGCTGGCCGATTTTATGGTCATTTCGCATTACGTGCACTATCGAAAACCTGATCTCGAAATCTGGTCGCTCGCGCTGAATCTGGCCCAAGTGACCGCGGAAGAGTCGATTTACATCGACGATCGTGAGATGTTTGTGAACGTTGCGCGTGACATCGGCTTCACAGCCATACACCATATTTCACTCGACAACACGCGAGTTGAGCTTCGTAAACTCGATCTCATAGTGGATTGAAAGTCGGGCCGAGCCAATCGATCGGCCCGACGATAAATTACTTCAACTGCTTATTAACTCCATCCCAGTTGATCACGTTCCACCAAGCGCTGATATATTCGGGACGCCGGTTCTGGTATTTCAAATAATACGCGTGCTCCCATACATCTAGGCCCAGAATCGGAGTCTTACCATCCATCAACGGGCTGTCCTGATTTGCGGTCGAAATGATCTCGAACTTATTTGAACCGTCTTGAACCAGCCAGGCCCAACCAGACCCGAATCGTCCTGTCGCGGCGGCGTTAAATTTCTCTTTGAAGCTTTCAAAGCTCCCGAAATTCGAGTTAATCACTTCTTGAATCTTCCCGCTTGGTGCTCCGCCTCCATTGGGTTTCATCAGAGTCCAAAAAAGCGAGTGGTTTGCGTGTCCGCCGCCATTGTTACGTACGGCGGTTTTGATCGACTCCGGAACACTCGCGAGATTTTTGGAAAGCAAATCCTCGATGGATTTACTCTGCAGATCTGGCGCGGATTCCAACGCCTTATTCAAATTTGTGACGTAGGCGCCATGATGCTTGTCGTGATGAATCTGCATCGTGGTCTTGTCGATATGAGGTTCCAATGCATCCTCAGGATAGGGCAAGGGGGGCAGTGTGAATGCCATAGTGTTCTTCTCCAAACTAAACGGTTTTGACTTCTGAACTATTTTCTAGATGCTGTAGACCGCTGTGCCGGACACAACTGTTTCCACAACTGTTAGTCGATATGAGGTATCGTCCCAGCGGAATTTCACCAGGTCGGCCTTTTCACCCGGCGCCAATCCGCGCTGCCGGCCCGCAATGCGCGCGACTCGCGCCGGATTCGTGGTTGCCATCGTGATTGCATCCCGCAACTGCAATTGACCCATTCGCACAGCGTTTCCGACGGCATAATCCATGCGAAGGGCGGATCCAGCCAGCCGCGTCGTTCCTCGCATCACTACGCTTCCGTCCTCACGCAGTTCGACATCCACTTGCCCCAGCCGGTATGGTCCCGGACGGCACATCGCCGGCATTACTGCATCCGTTACCAGCACGGAACGCTCCGCGCCCTTGGCCCGTACGGCTGAACGGAAAAAAACTTCGGGAATGTGTATCCCGTCGACAATAAAGCTGGGCGACAACCTATCCTCTGCCAATTGTTCCCAAATGTAATTTTGCGTTTTAGGCAGTGTGGGATGGGCTGCATTGCCCAGGTGCGTAGACATCGTGGCTCCCGCTGCGACTGCAGCGCGAAGTTGATCGCTATTTGCTTTCGTGTGGCCGATGCTGGCTACGACGCCCGATCGAACTAGTTGGCTGACGTAAGCGGGCGTTTGGTCCCATTCGGGTGAAACAGTGACTAATCTAATATTCCCACCCGCTGCATCCTGCCATCGCTGAAACTCCCCGAAATCAGGAGGCCGCACATGATCACGCGGATGTGCTCCGCGCGGGCCATCCTCGGGCGAAATGTGCGGTCCTTCTACATGAAAAGCTTCCATCGCCTGCGCCTCTGGCATTTGGTTGCGAGCAAATTCCTCCTTGGCGTTCGTCAGGTTTCGCAGACAGCTCACGATGTGGTCCTCGGAAGCAGTAATAATCGTTGCGAAAAAGCGAGTTACGCCCGTGGAGAACATGTTGCGAATGGAACCGGCAATCTGCTCGCCCGTCGCCCGGAAGTCGTTATAGTCGACCCCTCCGAAGCCGTTCACCTGAACATCCACAAATCCGGGCGCGACAAATTCCGAGGTGTCTGGAGGACGAATCAGTTCGTCCACTGCATTGAGCGCGCGATCGTCGTAATCGATTTGGATGACGGCGGCAGATCCGGTTAGCCGCGCCATCAAAGTTTTTTTGCTTTCGGGCCCGCCGTCCAGATCAGACATTTATGTTCATCCTTGTTTTTTTCACACCTTACGCACAAGCCTTTGGCCGTAACCGCGTTCAAACACAGAGGATAAAACGTGTTGAAAACGGCTCCTAATGCAGCACGTCGCTCTGGCTATTCAAATGTTCTTCAGGTACAAGCATATATAGATCCGGCGCGGGCGCTAGGTCGGCAGGTAATCTCGGGGGAGGTGGCTGCAGACGGAGTGGTCGCGCCAGACGACAGTTTGAGATTGGATAGCCGGAAACGGCCGTCCAAGAATCGGGGCAGCAAGCCGAGCTGAAGAACGCAACGTTCATGAGCACGCCTGCTGCCCCGATCACTTTATAAGGCCGAATACAAGCTGCCCGTCATGCCTCGACGGGTTCGGGAACTCCGGTAACCACGGTCAACCAGCCGAAATCGTCTTCTGTTTCGCCATTGACTATTTCGAAATAGCGCTGCTGGATACGCTCGGTGATCGGACCGCGGCGTCCGCTGCCGACAACGATACGGTCCACCGAACGAATCGGCGTCACTTCCGCGGCAGTGCCGGAGAAGAAGACTTCGTCCGCTATGTAGAGCATCTCGCGCGGAATAATTGCCTCAACAATCGGAATCTCGAGTTGTTCGGCAATGCGAATGATGGTATCTCGCGTAATTCCTGGCAGAACGGAGGCGCCCAGCGGAGGCGTGACAATCTTGCCGCCGCGCACCACAAACAAATTCTCGCCCGAACCTTCGCTGACGTAGCCTGCTTCATCGAGCGCGATACCTTCGGAATAGCCGTTGATCTCGGCTTCCATCCGGATCAGTTGCGAATTCATGTAATTTGCGCCAGCCTTGGCAAGCGCGGGCAAAGTGTTCGGCGCGATCCGACTCCAGGAAGATACGCAGACGTCCACTCCATTTGAGATCGCCTCTTCTCCCAAATAGCGGCCCCACGGATAGCACGCAATGTATGTCTCGATGGGGTTTTCGCGCGGCAATACGCCGACGTCGCCATAACCGCGCAAGACGATCGGGCGAATGTAGCAATCGCGAAGATTGTTTTCACGAACGGTTTCGGCAAATCCGGCAGTCAATTCGTCGGCGCTATATGACAACTCCATGCGGTAGATCTTGGCGGAATCGAGTAGCCGTTGCGCGTGCTCACGGGCGCGAAAGATCGCCGGGCCGCGGCGCGTGTCATAGCAGCGAATTCCTTCAAAAACTGAGCTGCCGTAACTGACTACATGAGAAAGGACGTGTATTTTTGCATCATTCCACGCAATAAAGCGCCCGTTGTGCCAGATCTTTTCCGTCGCCTGAACCATGGTGTGATTATATCGAGCAAGTCTGTTTTGAAAGACTGATCAGCCTCAGCTTTTTCTCCTCGCAGGCGGTTTTAATATTGCTCTTTCTTGCTCTTTCATCCATTCGCGTTCGGCCATCTTCTTTTTGTCCACGCTTGCTGTTACGTAAAATCGCTTTTGGCACTCGCGGCAGCGGTAAGCGCGCATTCCCAAAATGCGCATAAACAAATCGCCCATTCGCCAGCTTTTTGAGCGGCTAATTTGTTCCGATCTGCATCGGGGGCACATCGTGCGCCTATATTACAACGGCATTTGAATAAAGTTACTCGAATTTTTCCGAGACTCTTGCGCCGCTCGGAGCATCCTCGAAATCAGTGAGTGTTCTTTGTCAGCGTCACAATAGATAAGACACCATGCCGCGACCCGCCATCTTAACTGTCGATGACGATCCAGACGTACTGCGGTCTATCGAGCAAGACCTTAAACATCGTTACAGCGAGAACTATCGTGTCTTAAAAGCAGACTCGGGTTCGGCGAGCCTCGATCTCTTGCGGCGTCTGAAACGGAAGGGCGAAGAAGTCGCCCTGCTTTTGGTAGATCATCGAATGCCCCGCATGACCGGAATAGAGACGCTATCCGAAGCGATGCAGCTCTATCCGGAAGCAAAGCGCGTTCTTTTAACCGCTTATGCGGATACCGAAGCAGCTATCAGGGCCATTAACGAGATTCAACTGAATCACTATCTTTTAAAACCTTGGCACCCACCTGAACAGAACCTGTATCCCATCATTGACGAACTCGTCGACGATTGGCGCGCAAATCATCGCCCTGAATATGACGGGTTGCGTGTGCTTGGAACCCGTTACTCTCCGCAATCCTACGCGATTCGCGATTTTCTGGCTCGCAATCAGGTTCCATATGAGTGGCTAGATGCCGAGGCAGCGGATCGCGTACCTGAGGTTCGCAGACTGGTGGACACTTTTCACGATGGTGAGCTCAAATTACCGATGGTGCTTTTCCCCGATGGCGAACGCTTTGAGCGTGCAGAGCCGCAGCAGATTGCGCAAAAGCTCGGCCTCAGAACACGCGCGGGGCTTGCCTTCTATGATGTGGCCATTGTCGGTGGAGGCCCTGCGGGGCTCGCTGCAGCGGTGTACGGCGCGTCGGAAGGGCTCAAAACCATTATGGTAGAGCGTGAAGCTCCAGGCGGCCAAGCTGGATTGAGCGCTCGAATAGAAAACTATCTCGGCTTTCCCGCCGGCGTTTCGGGCTCGCAGTTCGCCCGCAGCGCCGTGTCGCAGGCACGCCGCTTCGAAGTGGAGATTGTGTCGCCACAAACAGCGGAAGCCGTGCGCGCCGACGGGCCTTATCGCTATCTAACGCTCAGTGATGGCACTGAAATCTCGTGTCATGCCCTCATTCTTGCTCTGGGTGTCCAATGGCGGAAACTCGGCCTCCCCGGTGAGGAACGCTTGCAAGGAGCAGGCGTCTACTACGGCGCTGGTTCGGCGGAAGCGATATCGTGCCGCGAAGAAGATGTTTACTTAGTTGGCGGCGCGAATTCTGCTGGGCAAGCCGCCATGAATTTCTCTAAATTCGCGCGCCGCGTAATCATGCTGGTGCGCGGTGATTCACTTGCGGCAACCATGTCGCAATACTTGATTGACCAAATCGAGCGCACATCAAATATTCACGTCGAATACAACACGCGCGTAACCGCTGTGAATGGAAACGATCATCTTGAATCTATTCGCATCGCCTGTGACCGGAGTTCGGAGGAACGCAACGTCCCGGCTACTTCGCTGTTCATCTTCATCGGCGCCGAGCCGAAGACTGCATGGCTCAGCGGGTTCGTCGAGCGCGATTCACGAGGGTTCATAATCACCGGACCCGATTTAATGAAAGATGGCAAGCTGCCAAAAGGTTGGTCGCTCGATCGTCATCCAGGGCTTCTTGAAACGAATGTTCCTGGCGTGTTTGCGGTGGGCGATGTGCGCCACGGTTCCATTAAACGTGTTGCATCAGGCGTCGGCGAAGGCTCCGTTGCGATTCAATTCGTGCATCAGTATTTGAGCAAAATCTGACATGAGCATCATAACGGACCGGGCCGCCCAAGCTTCTCATCCCAAGCCGGAAGAGTTGCGGTGCATTAAGATCTTCGACGATCTGCAGAGAGAAGATCTCGACTGGTTGGCTGAGCACATGGCCGCGCTCGATGTCAAAGCGGGCGAATTGATCATCCGCCAAGGCGATCCAGCCGAGCATCTCGTGGTGATTCTGGATGGTGAACTACGCGCCGAACGGACTGACGGCAGGCTATTCATCTTTCCTAAAGGTGCCGTTTCGGGGCTGTTGCCGTTTTCGCGGCTTACTCACTATCCGTCCGATGCACGAAGTAATGTCGCCATGCGCGTAGCTGTGCTCCATAAAGATTGGTTTCCGGAAATGAGTCAGCGGATGCCTGTTTTACAGGAGCGCTTGGTCAACGTTATGGCCGATCGCATCCGCGAGGCCACGAAAGAAGAGCAACAAACAGAAAAGCTGATGGCTCTGGGACGTCTGTCTGCTGGCTTGGCGCATGAGCTGAATAATCCGGCGGCAGCCGCTCGCCGGGCCGCAGATGAGCTTCGAAAAGCGCTGGTGTCCGTACGAACTGCCGCGCTGCGGCTTGATCGACGTGGATTACCGATTGAGTCCCGTATTTTTCTTGCCGAGTTAGAGCAAACTTGGGCATCGCGAGAAGGGCCGCAAGCGGCGATGGATACTTTGGAGCGCAGTGATCGGGAAGAGGAGATTGCTGACTGGCTTACAGCGCGGCGCGTTAAGCAACCCTGGGACTTGGCGGCGTCACTGGTTGATCTTGGCTGCCGCAAAGAAACGCTGGATGAAGTGGAGCGGCGCGTTCCAGCCGAGTTTTTGGACGATGTTCTGTTGCGCATGAGCGCGGCATTTACGATTTCGCGATTGGCCGAACAAATCGAAAGCAGCGCTGCCCGCATCTCTGAAATGGTTCGTGCGGTTAAGGAATACAGCTACATGGACCAGGCGCCGCAGCAGGAGATCGACATTCACCAGGGAATCGAGAACACCCTGATTATGCTGCACCACGATCTAAAAAGTGGCGTGGACGTGCTGCGTGAATATGACCGTAGCTTGCCCAAGGTGTGCGCGCACGGCAGCCAGTTGAACCAGGTCTGGACGAACTTAATCACAAATGCCGTCGACGCGATGAAAGGAAAGGGAAAGCTGGCCATCAAGACGATGCGCGACGGCACGTGCGCTCGGGTAGAAATTGTCGATGATGGTCCTGGCATACCGAAAGAAATTCAAAACCGGGTCTTTGAACCATTCTTCACCACTAAACCGGTAGGCGATGGAACAGGTCTGGGACTGGAGACCGTGCAGCGCATCATACGGAAACACGGCGGCGATATACGTTTTTCATCCGAGCCCGGCGAAACTAAGTTTGTTGTCCGCATTCCGTTCAGCGTGTCGAGTGTTAACGCCTAGTGTTTTCCTTTCGCAATCTTCTGCTTCGTCACGGATACGCGTTTCTTTTCGGATACGTGCTCTGCGTGCAGGCAGGCGCGCCCATTCCGGCGGATCCGCTGTTGTTGATCATGGGCGCTTTGGTTGGCGATCGGTACTATTCGTTTTGGCTCTCGCTATTGAGCGGTGTGCTGGCTGCGTTATTAGGCGATTTCGTCTGGTATGAGCTAGGCCGGTTTCGCGGACGCAGAGTGCTTGCCTTCCTCTGCAAATTCTCACTTGAAAAAGATATTTGCGTTCAAAAGACAGAGTCGCACTTTGGACAGCGCGGTGCGTGGACACTGCTTTTTGCTAAGTTCATTCCCGGTGTGAGTCTTCTATCGGTGCCGTTGGCGGGAGCGACACGCATGCCGCGCTGGCGATTCTTTTTGGCCGACGTCTCAGGTTGCCTGCTTTGGAACACGTCGTATCTCACGGTCGGCATGCTGTTCCATCGGCAAATAGACAGCGTTAGCAGATGGCTGGGCCTATTTGGTCAGCGGGCCGGAATCGTCGTCATTCTTCTGCTTGCGGCCTATGTTGGGTTCAAGCTGCTGCAGAGATGGCGTTTTAGACGTGAGCTGCGCATCAACTGCGTCACTCCGAAACATGCGTTAAACATTCTGGAGACCGCGGAGCAATCGATCATTGTCGACTTGCGTCACCCGAAAGAGATCGAGCAGGAAGGCTTCAAAATTGCCGGCGCTTTGATTCTGCGGCCAGACGATCTGCGTACGCGCGATAAGATTCCGGCGGGGTACGAAGTCATCCTCTACTGCAGTTGTCCCAACGAAGCGACAGCGGCACGCGTTGCCCTACAACTCAAGCGAGCGGGTGTTCGCCGGGTTCGGCCGTTGCAAGGCGGCTATGATGGCTGGCGAAAACTCTGCTATCCGTTGGAACCCGTCCTTCAACTAGCCGCAGTCGACTAGTGGTCTGAGCGACATCCCCGTTTCACCCTCACGCATCAGTGTCCCAAAAACGGACATAGGTATAACCTGTTACCTTGGCATTAACTCCTGAAATCAGCGAGATAAAGGCACTTGGCCGCGTGGTTGGTTAAGTGCCTAAAGAAAGGGCAGACTTTCATGGATGTTCCTCGTGGAAAAGAAGTCGCTCGCCGGCGGCTGATTAAACGTATTTCGCTCGTAGCCATCGCCGTTTTGGCGATCGGGGGTGCTACGGTAGCCTTGGCACGGTTAAAACCTGCCGCCCCCTCTGTCGATATGAGCGGCCTTTGGCCGGGAACGGTGCGCCGCGGCCCTATGGAATTGCAGGTTCATGGTTTGGGCGCATTGAAGCCCGAGGCGATCTACTACATCAATGCCGCGGTAGATTCACGCGTGGTTCAGATTGTACGCCGCCCTGGGTTGGAAGCAATCAAGGCCAACGACGTGATCATGGTCTTGAGCAATCCTGATCTGGAACTGGACGCCGAAAAAGCTGAATGGACCTGGAAACAGGAACAAGCCAATCTCGCAAACTTGAAAGTACAGTTGGAGAGCGACAAGCTCGATCAGCAGGCGAGCTTGGCTTCGCTTGAATCGCAGTTTACGCAAGCCAAGTTGACCGCCGACAAGGATCTCGAACTCACGCGCCTCAACCTCCAGAGCGAGCTCACTTCCAAGCTCTCTGTCGATCAGGCCAATCAGCTTCAGAATCGCGTGGGCCTCCAGAAGCAGCGTCTCGGAATTCAGGACGCCTCCGATAAAGCGCAGATCGAAGCCCAGGAAGTGACTGTAGAAAGCGCACACGCAGCATATGAGCTGAAGCGCAAGCAGGTTGATCAGCTTACTATCCGCGCCGGAGTGGACGGTCAGCTACAGGAATTAGATGTTGAAGTGGGGCAACGCGTGCCCGCAGGGACGTTGCTGGCGAAAGTCGCCGACCCCACTAAGCTCAAAGCTGTGCTGCAGATTGCAGAAACACAGATGAAAGATGTCCGTATCGGTCAGGATGCCACCATCGATACGCGCAATGGCATCGTTCCCGGTCGGGTGACGCGAATCGATCCATCTGCGACCAACGGAACGGTGGGCGTGGACGTCACATTTTCCAAACAGGCTATCTTGCCGGACGGCGCCCGTCCTGAGCTGAGTGTAGATGGCACGATCGAGATTATGCGGCTCGCGGATGTGGTTTATGTCGACAGGCCCGTCTCCGGAGAGCAGGGAGCGACGATTGGCTTGTTCAAGATAGATCCGGACGGCAAAGGCGCAGAGCGCGTGAATGTCAAATTGGGCCGCGCGTCGGTGAATACCATCGAAGTGGTCAGCGGGCTAAAGGTTGGCGACCGCGTGATTTTGTCCGATATGTCTCAATACGAGTCGTATCCCAGAATTCGTTTGAACCAATAGATTGCTAGATACGTATAAAGTCTTGATTCAGGCTGAAACACTTTTAAGAACAGAAAGGTACTCGAAACGATGAATGCATCAGATCCCTTGATTCACTTGGATGGCGTCACAAAGGTGTTTGTGACCGACGAAGTGGAGACGCACGCGTTGTCGGGAATCCACATTGATATACAACGCGGTGAATATGTGTCGATCTCCGGGCCTTCCGGCTGCGGAAAATCCACATTGCTGGCCATTCTGGGTCTGCTTGATTCGCCCTCGACGGGCACTTATATTCTGAATGGCAAGCCGGTGCAGAGCCTCAAGTTATCAGAGCGCGCCCGCATTCGCAACCGCGAAATCGGCTTTATCTTCCAGGCGTTCAACCTGATCGGCGACCTGAATGTGTATGAAAACGTGGAGTTGCCGCTGACGTATCGCGGAATGGGATCTGGCGATCGCAAGAAAAAAGTGCATGAGGCGCTGGAACGAGTGGGGATGTCTCATCGCATTAAGCACTATCCATCCCAACTCTCCGGAGGTCAACAACAACGCGTAGCAGTGGCGCGCGCACTCGCCGGCGATCCCTCCATTCTGCTCGCGGATGAGCCTACCGGAAACTTGGACTCCCAGAACGGCGAGCAAGTGATGGATCTGCTGCGTGAGCTTCATCGCGGCGGTGCCACCATCTGTATGGTTACGCATGATCCGCGTTACGCGCGCTACGCCGACCGGTCCATTCATCTTTTCGACGGACGCGTCGTGGAGGAGAACCGAGAGGTATTGGCGTGAGCCGCAATGTCGATCTGATTGCTGTCGGTCTGCTGCTTCTAGGAATTGTTGTTTATTCCCATGTTCGTAATCTAGTAGTGTTGGCGGTTAACGACCACAATATCGGATTCACGCGTTATAGCAGAACGATCATTGTGCCGCCAAGGCCACCTACGCCGCCTCGTCTACCTCACATCAAGGTTATGCGCGATTAATGATCTCGCTTCGGAATATCGAAAAGTTTTTTGAGCACGGTCCCAGCCGCACCTACGTACTGCGGCGTATCAATGTCGACATTAAAGAAGGGGAATTCATCTCCATCATGGGGCCGTCGGGAGCTGGAAAGTCGACTCTGCTGCATCTGCTTGGAATGCACGATAGCGCCTGGACTGGCGAATATCATTTTCAGGATTACGCCATCCACCGGCTGAATAAGAAGGACCGCTCCGAAATCTACAAAAAGTACATTGGCTTCGTCTTTCAGAGCTATCACTTGCTGGATTCACTGACTGTTTACGAGAATCTGGAAATTCCGCTCTCGTATCGGAACGTCAAGAAATCAGAGCGCCAATCCATTGTTTGCGACAATCTGGATCGCTTCAACATGGTGGGCAAGAAAGATCTCTATCCCAATCAACTCTCCGGCGGCCAACAGCAATTGGTGGCGATTGCGCGGTCTATGATCGCGAATCCAAAGCTGATATTGGCGGATGAGCCCACGGGCAATCTTCACTCCAGCCAGGGAAAAGAGATTATGGAACTCTTTAAGCGCCTGAACGAGCAAGGCACGACTATCGTTCAGGTGACGCATAACGAGAAGAACGCCGAGTACGGTCACCGGATCATCTACATAGAAGACGGCTGGATCAAACAGAACTAAGCGCGGCTAGTTCGCCCGCCAAACGCTCGGATATGAAAATCGTCCCGTCTCAAACCCGTATCCTGATCGCCGACGATCAGCCCGATGTTCTAGAAGCGTTGCGCCTGCTGTTGAAGCGCGAGGGATACAAAATCGAGTCCGCTGAGTCGCCGCTCGAAGTGCTGCAGATGATCGAAAACCGCGAATACGATGCAGCACTGATCGATCTTAATTACACGCGCGATACCACTTCGGGCCAAGAAGGGCTCGATCTGCTTGCAAAGATTCAGAATCTCGATTCTATGCTGCCCGTAATTGTAATGACCGCATGGAGCAGCGTCGATCTGGCGGTGCAAGCGATGCGCCGCGGTGCCCGCGATTTCGTGCAGAAGCCCTGGGAAAACGAACGGCTGGCATCGATTATTCGTACCCAATTGGAGTTGAGCGCGGCGATCCGTCATGGGCAGCGTCTGGAAGCAGAAAATCAGCTTCTGCGCGGCGACAACCTGCCCACGATGATTGCTCAATCGCCGGCGATGAAGCCGGTGCTCGACCTCATTTCGCGTGTAGGGCCGTCTGATGCGAACGTTTTGATCACCGGAGAACCGGGCAGCGGCAAAGAGGTAGTGGCGCGTACGTTGTTCGCGATTTCGAGCCGTTCCTCGAAGCCGATGGTGACGGTTAATGCCGGCGGCTTAGCTGAAGGCGTGTTCGAGAGCGAGCTTTTCGGCCACGTGAAAGGCGCGTTCACGGACGCAAAGATGGATCGTGTTGGGCGCTTTGAGCTTGCCGACACCGGCACGCTTTTTCTCGACGAGATCGCC
>DASREJ010000158.1:0-62199 GCA_035652115.1 Bryobacteraceae bacterium | reverse complement strand
GGAACCGGTCACCCTGTGGGGCGTTGTGCGACTAGTCCGGAGATTCGTTTTGTAAGCCGTTGAATGTGTGTCCGACCTGAGACATAGGTAACAGAACGTACCGGAGACATGGTATACACTTTTGGCCTTTTAAGGAGGCAGAAGGAGGGATGTCATGGAAGGAAAGTTCTGTGATGGACGAACGCATACGTTTTGTGATTCGGTTGAAGGACGGGGAGAGCATGGCTTCCCTGTGCAGAGAATTCGGGATCTCGCGCAAGACGGGCTACAAGATCTTCGAACGCTATGAAGAATGCGGGCTGGAGGGGCTCACGGATCGAGCGCGGCGCCCCCACCGCTATGCGAATCGATTGCCTGTGCAGGTGGAAGCAGCGATTGTGGCGGCTAAGCGCGAGAAACCGAGTTGGGGCGCGCGTAAGATCCGTGAGCGGCTCCTACGGCGACTGCCACACGAGGTGAAAGTCCCAGCCTGCAGCACCATTCACGCCATCCTGGATCGCCACGGGCTGGTGAGGCGGATGAAGCGCTGGCGACCCCGCACAGACGGTACACCGCTGTCTGCCGGCCTCACACCGAATGAGCTCTGGTGTCGGACTACAAGGGCGAGTTCCGGCTGGGCAACAACAAGTATTGCTATCCGCTCACCGTTACCGATCATGCTTCACGCTTTCTGCTGCTGTGCGAAGCCATGGAATCCAATCAGGAACAGTTCGCTTTCACCGCCTTTGAGCGGTTATTCAAAGAACGCGGTTTGCCGGCCGCCATCCGCTCCGACAATGGCGTTCCCTTCGCTTCCCCCAACGGACTGTTCAACCTCTCGAGACTCTCGGTCTGGTGGCTGCGGCTGGGCATCAGCATCGAACGCATCAAGCCTGGTCATCCGCAACAGAACGGCCGGGATGAGCGCATGCACTTGACACTGAAAAAAGAAGCGACTAGGCCCGCAGGAGCGAATCTGCTGCAGCAACAGGCCAAGTTCGATGCCTTCTGGGACGAATTCAACCACGAACGTCCGCACGAAGCGCTCGCCATGAAGTGTCCGGCGGAAGTTTATACGGCTTCTACCAAGCCGTATCGCGGTATCCCTGAGCCGCTTTATCCGTTTCACGATAAAAACGGTCGTGGTCACTAACTGCGGGCGTTTGTGCCTCTATCGCAAAAAGATCAATCTGAGTGTCTGCCTGGCGGGTCAGGCGGTCGGCATCAAGGAAGTCGATGACGGCATCTGGCTCGTTTAGCTTTATGGATTACGATCTCGGCTACGTCGACCTGGAGCAGAAAACTTTGCAGCCCTTGGAAAAATCCTTTCGGACCGAAAGTGTTACCTATGTCTTAGGAACAATCTGTTTACCATGTCTCCGGAATGGACAAAAATACTTTGGTGGACGGCATGGGATTCGAACCCACGACCCCCACGTTGCGAACGTGGTGCTCTCCCAGCTGAGCTAGCCGCCCCCATGGATCGTATGCGCCGTTAGTAGAAACAGACGCTGAGCTGTCGTGACCCCCTCAATATAGCATTCCGATTCGGTTTGTCGTGATGCTCCGCAGAGGCTAAGCACGCAGATCAACCGTCGGCCCTTTGCGGGGTTTGGCGTGCTAGTATGACGGTTCGTCCTGCGCTTTCATGGTTCTTTCCGATGTTGATATTCGCCGCTATCTGGAACGCGGCAAAATTCGCATTAATCCCGAATTACCCGCCGAGCAGTTTGGGAGTTGTTCGGTCGATTTCCGCCTCGGTGCGGAGTTCAGCGTCTTTGAACATAGCAAGCATCCGTACATAGACGTTCGCGACAAGAGCGCCATTCAGGGCATCATGCGGAGCATTATTGTGAAACCCGGCGAACCATTCATCATGCAGCCACGCGAATTCGCACTGGCAATTACGGAAGAGTCGCTCGAATTGGATGACGATGTTCTTGGGCGGTTAGAGGGCCGCTCGAGTCTCGGCCGCATCGGCATTATCGTTCACGGCACGGCCGGCTTGTTCGACCCGGGTTGGCGCGGCAAAGCCACCCTCGAGTTGAGCAACTTGGGAATCATGCCCGTTGCGCTATATCCTGGGATGCGCATCTGTTCGTTCACTTTCGAACAGCTTTCATCGCCGGTTTCTATTCCGTATTACAAAAAAGCGGGGAACAAGTACGCGGGACAAACACAACCGCTCGCGAGCCGGCTCACGGCTGAAGTAAATAAGGACCGTTAACGGCCAGAGGAGCCAAAGCCGCCGGCGCCACGAACCGATTCAGCAAGTTCACCTTCTTCCCATTCAACGGGTTCATACCGAGCGATAACCATCTGCGCGATTCGATCGCCCGCTTGAACCTCATACGGATGCTTGCCCAGATTCAGCATGATGATCTTCAACTCGCCCCGATAGCCCGGATCGATGGTCGCAGGTGAGTTCGGAAGAGTAATGGCATGTTTAAGCGCCAATCCGCTCCGCGGTCGAATCTGAACCTCGTACCCGGACGGAATTTCGAGTGCCAAGCCTGTGGGAACGGCCTTTGGAATACCCGGTTCCAGGACAATCCCTTGAACGCATCGAATATCCATCCCGGCATCTTCAGCCGGACCATGTGCATATTCGGGTAGGTGAGCATCTTGGTGAAGCTTCTTGATACGGATCCGCATGACGAATCCGCTATCATAGCCCGCCGAGGCCATCGGGGGACATGCGACACTGGGGAGCGATGAAAAATTGGTGTCGCCCCGCCGGCTCAGTTCGCGACAAATTTTCATGACTGATTCGAAGAAGCGGATATTGACGGTTGCGCCAATGCCGCCGGAAAAGCTTGCCTATGCTTTGGCCCGTTACAGCAGATCGCCTGACTCGATTGCAGAGTCTATTGAGTGGGTCCGCACGCATGACTCCACGAAATTTTTAGAAAGCTTCTATTTCCAATACGGGCACGCCTCGATCGCTGACTTGGGACATCTGGCGGTTTGCTTCGAGGGAATCTCGGAGTTAGCGGCTACGGAAATTGAAGACGAACAGCTCTGGGACGGCCAGGCACGAAGTTCGCGTTATCAGGATTTTTCCAAGTCGGGTGTCATTACGCCGCCGGAGCTTACAAAAGATGAGAGCGGCACTTACCTGAAAGCGGCCGAGTCTCTGCTAGACGCGTACAGCGACGTGCAAGGTCGGGCCTTCGACTATCTGCAGGAGCGGCTGCCAAGGCCCGATGAAATGAAGCCAGAAGCATATCGGCGAAATCTAACGGCTCGCGCCTTTGATGTCGCACGCTACTTGTTGCCTTTTGGAATTCCCACCGGCGTGGGGCAAGTCACTAGCATCCGAACCTTGGAAAAACAGATACGACGGCTAAAGGCTTCCGAGTTCCAGGAGGTTCGAGATCTCGGCACCGAACTAAGTGCGGCCTGTGCATTACCCCCTGAGTGTTTTTTATCGGCGCACGATGATGCGCGGGAGCCGGTGGCGCCCACGCTTGCCCGGCATGCCGACGCAGACGACTACACATCTCGTTTGCGGGCGGATTTAGCGGAGTGGGCGGCAGATCACCTGCCGTATTTTGAAGCAACGAGTCAGATGGTGGATCTGATACATCCGGCGGATCATGTCGCAGATCTTTGCGCGACACTTCTCTATCCTGTTACGGCCACCTCGTATCGCGATTTATACAACATGGCATGTGAGTGGAACGGTGCGCGCCGGAAAGAAGTACTGGATGTAGCGCTCGGCGCACGTTCACGTCGCGATGAATTGCCGCGCCATTTCCGAAGTACTCCGTACGTGCTGGACGTGGTGATGGATATCGGGGCTTATCGGGATTTGCATCGCCACCGGCGCTGCCAGCAGTTTCGACAACATTACACCCACCGCTTGGGATACGAAATCCCCGAACTGGTTGGGCAATGCGGAGCCACGGACGTGTTCGCCCAAGCTCTTAAGCAGGCGGACGCGGCAATTCAAAAATTGCCGCAACCAGCAGCACAATATCTATTGCCCTTGGCCGCTCGATCGCGTTTTCTGTTCAAGCTCGATTTCGCTGAACTCGAATACATTTCGAGATTGCGCAGCGGTGTGAAGGGGCATTTTTCCTACCGAAAGATCGCTTGGGAGATGAAACAAGCGCTGGAACGGCTGGATCCGCTGTTAGGCGAATTAGTGGAAGCAACGCCGCCTTGGGTGGAAGACCCGCTGAAGAGGTAAATATTTGGCTGTGGAGCGAAAGATTTTCTTTGAGGCACGCACTATGACTTATGGGAGTTGTCGGAGGGGAGGCAATGCTGCACAGAGTAGATGAACTAAGTGCATCTGAGGAGGAACTTCACGCATTCTTTTCGGCGCTTAGTGAGCGGCTAAAAATTATTGCCGACTATGAAGCTAGGGTTGCTCGCTTTGAAGCGCCGCGATTCAACCTGTTTGACGGGACCTACATTGGCTCGCCGGAGAACAAGATCACGGAAATTATTAGAGATCTTTTGGATCCTAAGGGCTCCCATGGCCAGGGTGAGATATTTCTACGACGATTCCTAAAAAGAGTAGGTTTTGAGAGAGCAGTGAACGCCGACATCGCTAAAGCGCGAGTGAAAACGCAGCATTTCACTCAAGAGGGACGTCCAATCGACCTGACCATACGAATAGGCAAATACATCCTGGGCCTCGAAAACAAAATCGGTGCGCGCGAGCAGAAATTTCAGGTAGCTGATTACATCAAGGAAATTAGCTCAAGTCAAAAGGACGACTATTTCTTTGTCTTCCTGAGTCGCCACAAAGACCGTGACCCGGAAACGTGTGACCCCGCCGAATGGAAGAGACTGAAGCAGCAGCACAGAGCCTGCTCACTTTCGTATAGCGAGTTAGCCGATTGGCTAAGTTGTTGCTCCACTTTGTCGAGATCAAATCGAGTTCGAGTATTACTTTGCGATATGGCCGAATGGGCGGGAAAGATAGAAGGAGAAAGGGTGAGCGACAGCCTTACAGAAAAGACAGTTTCAGATTTTATCATTCAGCACAAGGAGTACGTACAGGCGAGCCTCGCAGTGTGCAACGCGTCAGGCTCTTTAAAGAGAGCGTTAGTGCAACAATTTGCGAGAGCCGTGGAAGATCGAGCTTTGAACGAGCTGGAAGCGAAGTGGGGCTCCGATTGGAGCTTCGTGGCTAGGCTTAGTGAAAGCGGCATCGTCAAGGATGCCGGAATTTTGCTTCAAAAGAGTTCGTGGCAAGAGAGCTGTCGCATCGGAATCGAGACGTGGAGCGATAGATTCATTTTTGGGGTTAAGTGGCCACAGGCCCCCGTAGAGGCACAGCGGCAACTCCGCGACGCGTTGAATGAAAAGATTACGCGGTGCAAGGAGGCCTCGGAGATTTGGCCATGGTGTCCCTACGTTCCAGATTTCCAAGGCCTAGAAGTGCATAGGAACTGGCAGGACTGCAAAACCCTTGAGATTTTACATGGCGAGCGGAGCGCAGATATTATTGAGCATTTCTCCGGATTGATCATTGCTGTTGCCGAGGTTGTGGTGCCCTTACTCGATGAAAACGCTCAGCGCGCAAACAAAGGATGATGAGCCTGTGTGTTGGCACTTCGACCTTGAAGGGTAGTCCCGGCCACCCCGTTCTACTTGCTTTTGGTCGAGGATGATCGCTTCTGTGCCACATATCGTTCAATCGACCGAAACGTCCCACCCGAACGCGTCATCTCCGGCCGTAGTCTCCGAATTCTACTAAGCACATCTTCCGGCTCTTCACCGCTCCTCAAAGCCAAATATCCAGCGAGCACGGAAGCCGAGCGGCACGTGCCCTGTCCGCAATACACGAGAACGAGACGTTTTGCTTGGAGCTGCTCATCCAGAAAGTGGAATGCTGCATCCAAGTCCTCGCTATTGAGGGGAAATCCTTCTCTGAGCTGTAAATGATGACGCGGCTTGTTTTGCGGCAGCGGGACTTCCGCAGCACAGCAAAGAAACGCGTCTATGTACCGCCCGTGTTTAGTGGGATCTCCACGGTCGCCGAGCGCAAGCTGCGACGTGATCAATATTATTTCGAAGCAGAATACCGCCCCGACGGCTCTATGCCAAATTCAGCGTCTTTCGCATTGTCCCGCGCTCGTTCTGAATCTTTTCCTGAAGCAGCATCAGTGAATAAATAAGCTGCTCAGGCCGCGGCGGGCAGCCGGGCACGAACACATCTACTGGAATCACCTGGTTTACGGGGACGAGTGCATAGTTGCTGAAGACACCCGTCGATGTAGCGCAAGCGCCCATGGAGATCACCCATTTGGGCTCTGGCATTTGCCGGTAGAGTTGCCGGATGACGGGTGCCATTTTGTTTGAAACGCGTCCGGCAATGATCATCAAATCGGATTGTCTCGGCGACCCGCGAAATACCTCGGCTCCAAAGCGAGCCGCATCATAGCGGGATGCCATCATCGACATCATTTCAATGGCACAGCATGCCAGACCAAACGTCATGGGCCATAGTGAATTCTTACGTGCCCAGTTCAGCGCACTGTCGAGGGTTGTCGTAATCACGCTGTCTTGAACCAAGGACGTCTCGTCCTGATCTGCACGCGCGAAAAGCTCAGGCGGCTGGCTTATCTCGAACCTTTCAGAATCACCCACAGAAGAATTATCCCACGTAGCCACCTCCTAGAATCGAAGTTGACGATGCCGCTACGCCGTTTCGAACCAGCGACCAGTTACGATGATGCTCTCGCGCGAGCCGCGGATGAATGCGGGATTTACCGCGATTATTGGGACATTTTTCACAAACGGCATGAGGCGAGCCCACAGATTAGAGCAAGCATTTTGAAGGCTCTCGACTGGGATGTATCGAGTATCGAAGCGCTGGATCGCCAGCGCGGGGAGCGTCTGCGCAATGGACTGGCGAAGGCGATTCCGAACGCTACTGTCGTAAGTCGTTCCAATGCGAACGTGCCTATAACCTTGCCGGATTTTGTGGAAGGCTCCTTATGGTTTGATTTGACGCTGGAAGACGGACAACACCTTTCAGGAACTTTGCATCTCAATCAGCTTGAAACCGTAGGCCATGATGATGTGAGCGGGCAACGATGGGTAACTCGAACTCTCAACTTGCCTCCAGAGGTCCCGCTTGGCTATCACAAACTCAGAATTGCAGTGAACGGAGAAAGCACGGGAGACACAAATCTAATTGTGTGTCCAGACCGGGCCTTTTTACCCGAGTCCCTGGCCAATGGGGCTAAAACGGCTGGTCTGAATATCGCGCTATATGGTTTACGGTCGGAGCGCAACTGGGGATGCGGGGATTTTACCGACTTGCGTGCTCTGAGCAATTGGGCATTGCACGAATGCGGGTTCAGCTTCATTGGCGTGAATCCACTGCACGCGTTGCATAACCGTGCGCCGTACAACACCAGCCCGTATCTGCCGCTATCGATGTTCTACAAGAACTTCATCTATGTCGACATCGAACACATTCCGGAGTTCCAGCAATCGACCTGCGCCCAGCGGCTCTTTCACTCGTCTGCGGTGCAGCGGGAAATTCAGCGGCTGCGTAATACCGAGAATGTGGAATACGAAGCCGTGGACCGCCTAAAGCAGCGATTCCTAAAATTGCTATTCCGGCACTTGAGGCGGCCTGCGAGTCAGAATACGGGTCGAATGAAGTCCTTTCGTGACTTTTGTGACCAGGAAGGCGACCTGCTCGAAAAATTTGCGCTGTTCTGCGCACTCGACGAGAAACTCCACAAACAAAACAGGAATTGTTGGACGTGGCAGGACTGGCCAAATCCGTATCAATCGCCCTCGTCCGAAGCCTGCCGTGTGTTCGCTGAGAAGCACAGGCTCAGCATAGATTTCTACAAGTATGTTCAGTTCGTAATTCAAGAGCAGTTAGCGGAAACACAAAACTTCGCTCGCGAACTGGGAATGCCGATCGGCCTTTATCATGATCTGGCAGTGGCGACAGACAGGTGTGGGTCCGATCTATGGGCCCACAGCGATTTTTATGTGAACGGCTGCCGCGTAGGCGCTCCACCAGATGATTTTTCGCCGAACGGTCAAGATTGGGCGTTTCCGCCACCTCGTCCAATTGCTCATGAACAAGACGGTTACCGGCTTTATCGCGAGAGTATTCGCAAGATTGTTGGCTACGGCGGTGCTTTGCGGATCGATCACGTGATGAGGCTGTTCCGATTGTTCTGGATTCCCGATGGATTTAGCGCGTCACAAGGAATTTATGTTCGCGACAACGCTGAAGACTTGATGCGTGTTCTCGCTCTGGAAAGCGTTCGGAACCGGAACATCATCATCGGTGAGGACTTAGGCACTGTGACAGACGAGATTCGCGATATGCTGGCCCGGTTCGGCATTCTCAGTTATCGTTTGTTTTATTTCGAAAAACGCCGGGATGGTGCGTTTAAGCGTAGTTACGAGTATCCGCAGCAAGCACTGGTTGCCTCTGCAACTCACGATCTTCCTACGATCGCCGGATTCTGGAATTGCCGCGACATTGAGGCTAGAAGGGCCGCCGGCTTGGCCGATGAAGCCGGTTATCAACGGCAAATGCAAGACCGAAAGCGTGAAAAACAGGAAATGCTTGATCTGATGCACGAGCAAGGTCTAGTGCCCGCGGATTATGCGCGCGACGCCGGACAGATTCGAGATCTCGACGGTATTTTGCACAATGCGGTGATCGGATTTCTAGCGCAGGTGCCGTCGATGATCATGCTCCTCAACCAAGAAGACTTGACCAAAGAAACCGAGCAACAGAATCTGCCGGGTAGCACCGCACAATATCCGAACTGGCAACGCAAGATGAAGATCAAGATTGAAGATCTGCGTTCGTCGGAGTTTGCGCCGTATGCGGCAATGGTCCGCCATCAGTTGGAGCGAACGGGACGGCTGGCTAAATAACCGCGCAAGTGCCGTGAAAACCACCTCGACATTCGTTCGAACCGCTTCCATCTGCGGCTTCTTGACTTGCCTTCTCTTATTCGGTCGTCAGGACAAGCAATCAGCCTCGGACGGCGTCAGGGTCAGAAACTCCATCGGTGTCCTGATGATTCGTATTCCGGCAGGTAAGTTCCGAATGGGAAATGATCAGGCCACTGATCCCAAAATCCTCGGTCAATATGAGTTTCTGACGCACGGCGACTATGATGAGCAGCCAGTCCACGACGTCACCATCTCTCATGAGTTCTTCATGTCGGAAACCGAAATCACAGCGGAGCAGTTCGCCGAGTTTCGAATGGACTATCAGGACGTCGGCCCTTTTTCGCCCTATGCAACCGGAATCAGTTGGGACGACGCTGTTGCGTTTTGTGATTGGCTAAGCAAGAAAGAGAAACGTCCCTATCGTCTGCCCACAGAGGCTGAATGGGAGTATGCGGCGCGCGCCGGTTCTACACAGGCCTTCTCAAATGGTTCAACGCCAGCGCAGCCCGATCAACCAAACCGTTTCGGCATCAAGAATGTGGAGTCTGAAGCCCCGGAATGGGTCTTTGATTGGTATGGATCTTATGATCCGCGGCCGCAAGTAGACCCGGTTGGTCCCGTGAGCGGCTGGTCTCACGTTGTACGCGGCGGCGGAATCATGGCGCCGTATACGAGAGGGCCGTCTGGGTTTGTTTCGTATTTTCGGCGTGACGCCAATCGCGCGAGCGTCCCAGGCAGCTTTCGCGGCCGGCATCCCATCGGCTTTCGCATCGTTCAGTCCGCATTGCCGAAAACCAAACCAGTGCCCATTGAACCCGCACTTTGGCAGCAGTTTGTGAAAACAAGGCCCATTGGCCCGGAACTCCGGCCCGATCAGTCACTGCCCTGGTTCCGCCAGCGAAACATGCTTCCCATTCCGCCTGAAGACGAAGAGCCCAACGCTATCGCGGCTGCGGGCGTCGCTCCCGGAGTGTGGGGGCACAATCATTCTCCGGGGATCGCTGTCATGCCGAACGGCGATGTTTTCGTCATAGAATTCTCCGCGCCATCCAGTTCCACTGAATATCTGCCCTGCACTACCTTCGTCGCTGTTCGGCGCCGTTTTGGAAGCGACGAATGGGACATGCCATCCGTTTTCTATGATTTTGCCGATGTGAACGATCAATCTGCACTGCTATGGAACGACAATGGATCGGTGCGTTTCTTCGGAGGAGGAATCGGCTTGGATGGTGTGCCGTTTCGCTTTCAAGTAACTCATGACAGCGGCGCGACCTGGTCAGTTCCCGAATTGCCTCTGCTCCGCGCTCCCATCGGAGGCCTATCGCCGCAGCCCATTACGAGTGCGTTTCGTGGCTCCGACGAAACGTTGTACGTCGCGACCGATGCGGTCGGCGGCGAGTCGATGCTGTGGAGCACAGACGATAACGGCAGGACTTGGGCCGACACCGGAGGCCGCACGGGCGGTCGTCATACGACGTTCGTTGTTTTGAAAGACGGTAGCATTCTCGGCATGGGCGGAAAGAACACCGACATCGATGGTTTCATGCCCAAATCGATTTCGCATGATGGAGGAAAAACATGGGTCGTCAGCAAGACACCGTTTCCTGCGCTCGGAAGCAATCAACGTCCATTTATCATGCGTCTCGCAAGTGGCCGCCTGTTTTTCGCTTCCGATTGGCAGAGCCGCCAGGGCAAGCAGCCGCCCGGCATCACCCAGCACGGCGCCTTCGTAGCGCTGAGCGACGATGATGGAGCAACCTGGCATGTCAAAACGATTCCCGGCGTATTACCGCATGAGGCGCACGTCATGCCGAAGCGGAATGGATGGGCCAAAGACTATCACGGATATGGAACACTCGGGTACACAGTAGCCGCGCAGGGCCCGAATGGCTTGATTCATCTCATCTCTACCATGAATCACCCCGCCCAAGAGTTCGAAATGAACGAAGCGTGGATTCTCTCGAATGAGAACGGAACCGTGGCCACAGGCACTTCATCCAGGCGCATAAATTCGCGGCAAACGTTTCCTGATGGAAAGCTGCAGGCCGAATGGACCGGCAACGCCGGTGCGAGCGGCTACATCTTGGCTGGCGTGGAGAAATGGTATTACGAAAGCGGTGCTAAACAGTACGAAGTGACTTGGGTCGATGGTAGAAAAACAGGTTCCGAAACATATTGGAATGATGATGGAAAGAAGCTCTGGGAATGGGATCATCAGGCGAACGGCGTCGGTACCTGGACTCAGTGGTGGCCCACCGGTGCGTTAAAGCATGTCTCGCACTGGGTGAACGGCGTTTGTCAGGGTGAAGCGAGCGCTTATTCGCCTGAAGGCAAGCTCGTTGCAACCTATATGTTTCGGAATGGCGCATTGCAGTGACTGGCGGCCCTTGCAACTTGCCGAAGCGATGTGTCATTGTGGCGGACGATCTCACGGGAGCGTGCGATTCCGCGCTCCAGTTTCGCCGCCATGGCGCTCGCGCATTGGTCCATCTCAATTGGAAAACTGCAATTCGGGAATCGGCAGACATCGATGCCTTCAGTACCGATAGCCGGAATTTGAATCCGTTTCAAAGCAGTAGCCGTATCAGAGAACTTGCGCAAAACGTAAGGGAATTTTTTGATACGTCGTACTTGATATTTAAGAAGATCGATTCCTTATTACGAGGCAGCCCGGGAACCGAAATCGTTACCGCCATGGACGCGTTTGGCTGCGATTTGGGGATCGTCACGCCGTCATTTCCAGAGATGGGCCGTACGGTCGTGGATGGCCAACTGCATGTTGATGGGGATGAAAGCTGGAGCCCGATAGATGTGATCGCGCTGTTACGCAGTCAAGGTCTCGAATCGTGCAGTCATGTTACCCCAAAAACGATTGCAGATGCACTTGGCCGGGGTGCCAGATACCTGTCGGTCGAAAGCGCTTCTAATGAGGATTTGCGCGTCATCACGTCTGAAGCCATAAAGTGCGGGCGAAAAATTTTATGGGCAGGATCTGCCGGATTGGCGGGAGCGCTTGCGGAACTATTGTTTTCGCCTGAAACGCGTGCGGTGTTTCATATGCCTGGCAAACGGCCTGTGCTCTTCTGCATGGGGTCTCAGCACCCCGTTACCGCTGCCCAGATCAAAAATCTAAAGAGCAAACGGCCCGTCTGTCTATCGGACGCAAAATCTGCTACGGGGGTAGAAGTCGCCTCGGCGCTCGCTTATGGGCAGCACGTTATTTTGCAGGTTGATGTCGGTGAAGCCAAATATCGGCAAATTCGCGATTTGGTTTGCGGCGTTGCTGAATTGATGGAAGCGGTCGTAGTTTCAGGCGGCGACACCCTGGCTTTGTTTTGCTATGCCATGCAGTGCGGGAGCATTGAAATTGAAGATCAGATTGTCGCCGGGTTTCCCTGGGGCGTCTTCCGGGGTGGTCTGTTGGACGGCTTGACAATAGCAACCAAGTCGGGAGCGTTCGGCGCACCCGACGATCTGATTAAAGCAATGGATTTCTTCACGTGCTCCAAAAATTAGACAACTCGCTTCCTACGGTAGCAATCAGCATGGGCGATCCCTCCGGCATCGGGCCGGAGATCGTGCTAAAGGCACTTGATGACCCGCATGTTGCACAACGTGCTCGATGGATTGTCGTAGGTGACAAACACGTTCTTGACTTAGCTGAACGTTTGAGCGGCCTTCGTCTGCAAAATGCCGAACTGCGATTTGTTACAGATCTAGGTAGCATTGGCGATTTTTTGTTCGGGAAGCTCAATCCTCGTTACGGGCAAGCCGCGGTCGAGTACGTACGAGCCGCTACGATGTTGTGCCTTTCAGGCGAAGCCGACGCGATGGTCACTGCACCGCTCAACAAGGAAGCGGTCGTTCTTTCCGGGCGCGCATTCTCAGGGCACACCGAATACATTGCGGAACTGTGCGGCGCGAAAGAGTCACGCATGCTGCTTTCGAGCGAACGGCTCTCTACTGTTCATGTCTCGACACACATTCCCTTGCGGCGCGCCTGTGCTCTGGATACCACGGAAATCTTGCGCACGGTCGAGCTGGGTAATTCCGCAATGCAGCTTCTTGGTTTCAAGTCGCCTCGAATCGCGGTCTGCGGCTTGAATCCTCACGCCGGAGAGCATGGCTTGTTTGGTGACGAAGACGAATGCTTGATACGCCCCGCCATCGAAAAAGCGCGTGCGCAGGGCTTGACATGCAGCGGTCCGCACGCGAGCGACACAATTTTCCTGCAAGCATCTCGCGGCGCTTACGACCTAGTAGTTGCCATGTATCACGATCAGGGTCATATCCCGATGAAGCTGATCGATTTCGAAGGTACCGTAAATATCTCGCTCGGGATTCCCATTATTCGAACATCGGTCGATCATGGCACCGCCTTCGACATCGCCGGAAAGAACAAAGCCGATCCGCATAGCATGAAACGAGCCATGCTGGTTGCTGCCCAAATGGCCACAAAGCGCCGGAATATGGCAAATTCGATCTCAGGCTAGTGCCCAATGCGCCGCCGAATGCGCCTTCTTCGGCTCATACGTCCCGGGAACCACTCGAAAACCGATCATGAACCGGTTCCAGCCATTGATAGCAACAATGGCCATGGTTAGGTTCACCAACTCCAAATCTGTAAAGCGCTGTCGCACTTCTTCATAAACGTCGTCCGGCGCGTGAGTCTGGCTTATGAGTGTTATGGCCTCCGTCCAGGCGAGTGCGGCTCGTTCGCGATCGGTGAAGAACGGCGTTTCCCGCCAGGCGTCCAGTGAGTATAAGCGCTGCTCAGATTCGCCGTTCGCGCGCGCATCCTTGGTGTGCATGTCGATGCAATAAGCGCAACCGTTGATCTGTGAGGCGCGCACCTTCACAAGTTCCAGTAGCGTGGGCTCCAACCCTGAATTTCTAACGTAGGACTCCAGCCCGGCCATGGGCGCGTATGCTTGCGGAGCCACTTTTTGAATATCCATTCGTGCTTGCATCTGAGTTTTCAATTCCTACTTTCAGAGTAAGCAAAGCCATTGGAGAGGTGGCGAATAGGGTAGTAGTTTTCTTTTATGTCCCCGACAATTTCATCCGGTCCAAAATCGCGAAAAGTGGCAGCGCGACGGCGGCATTCAGCGCGCCGTGGACTAGTGTGTCTTGCGGATTAAACGGCACTATCTGCCCTAGCAGGGCACGGCGCATAGCCCAGTAGACGAAACCGTGAAAGAAATAGAAAAAGAAACAGAGCACCAGGCGAATCACGGAGGTCTCAACGTTGAACCGCAGGCTGACGGATGCTGCAAAGTAACCCACCAGCGTTTTGGTGATGCCATACATCCCAATGGGAATGTTTGCTGGCGAAAGCGAATCTTCCGCCAAACCAACGAATGCGCCAAAAAATAGCGCGGCGATTTGATTGCGGCGCATCAGCCCGAAATAGACCGTCAACAGAAGCGGCAGTTCCAACCACTCCGTGTGGGGCAAAAGCCGCGGAAGATAAAACTTGCCGATGATAGCGACACCGGTGATCGCCAATAGCGCAACGACCTGAAAACGGCTGAACCAGTTGTCGCCGGTCGGCCGCCTCGTCAGAATCGCTTCGGTGGTGGTCTCGTTCATGCTTGCGGCGGAGGCGGTTGTGTCCCTTTCGTGTCGGTAGGGGGCTTGCGGCGTGGCGCGCCTAGGGGAAGAACGGGATTGTCCGTCGCTGGTGGGCGTTCGGTGTTTGCCGGCTTGGGTGCGGTTGAAGCAGGATTGTTCGAACTCTGTGTAGCGGTTTTGGGGGCGCCTAAAATCGTGGGCCGCGGCGGCGCGGGAGCTTCCGGTTTGGCAGCCGCGGAAGGTTGGCCGTTCGCGGAGTTATCGCCAGTTGCAGTTGCCGCCGGCTGCTTAGGCGCTGGCTTGGGATTAAAATTCGGCATGTTTGAGCCTATGGCCCCGTAAACATGTCCTTGGTCTTTGCCTAATTCTTCGTAGCGGTGGGCTATCTTGTCGGCTTCTGTTTGCGGCTTCACTTCGGGCTTACCCGCTTCGTCGCTGTCCGGAGGCGGAGGAAGCATCTTGGCTGTTGTCTCGTCTTCAACCGCCGCGGCGGGTATAGCCTGATGCACGCCTTGCAGCACCACCAGAACTTCTTCGACGCCGCCCGGCGCACCACTCAGATTGAGCCAGACGTCTCGCATTCCCTGGCCGGGCTCACTCGAAACGACACTGCCAACCGGAAAACCTTTAGGGAAAATGCGATCCTCGCCGGAGGTGTAGAACCACTCGTTCTTCTCTACTTTTTCCTCGTTCTGGATCTGCTCCACTTTGCACTTGCCGGTACCGCAATCGAGCACGCCATGAACATGTCCTTTTTGCGACTCGACCCCCACCTTGAATGTCGGATCTGTCACCAGCAGCACCTGAGATACCAGCGGATACACCGAAACCACCTTACCGACGATGCCTTCCGGCGTGACAACCGCCATATCCTTCTGGATGCCGCTGGTAGAACCGCGATCGATAAATACCGCTTTGGCGGTCGCTACGGTACTGTTTCCAATCACCCGCGCTGCGACCGTTTTAGACGGCGATTGGGCCTGAAATAGCGTTAAAGCATGGGCGTGCTCTGCCGTCGAGAGCTGATTCCGGTAGTACACGTTCTGCATGCGGAGGCGGTCATTATCGGCCTTCAATTTGCGATTTTCTTCTCGAACGTCCAGCAGAATGAAATAATCCTGCAAAAAACCGATCGTGTTTTGGCGAAATGCTTCAACTACGCCCGCCATGGGCGTCACGGCGCTGACCGCCCAAACGCGAATAAGCCGTTCATCACGGTTCGTCTTGACCTGATAACCGAGATAAACCAACTGCGCCAGCACGACGATGATGAGGACGGTCAAATTGCGAAACCGGCTCAGCAGGACTTCCATGACTTCTTTTTCTACTGTAAGATGTGGCGTTTGCGCTGCCAAGCATCTCTAAGGCGCGCAACAAATAATTGCTATTCAATAGCGATTCGGCGAAGCAGCTTGAAATCCGTCAACATTTTGCCGGTCCCAAGTACGACGGACGCCAACGGATCTTCCGCAATAGACACTGGCAGCCCCGTCTCTTCGCGTATCCGGCGATCCAGGTTCTTGATCAAGGCCCCGCCGCCGGTCAAGACAATGCCTCGATCGCTGATATCCGCGCTTAGTTCAGGCGGGGTACGCTCGAGCGCAACGCGAATCGCATTCAAGATGGTCGCCACGCAATCCGAAAGCGCATCGCGAATCTCCGTGTCGTCGATGCTGACGGTCTTGGGAACACCTTCCACCAGGTTGCGTCCCTTGATCTCCATGGTCATTGGATTATCCAGCGGATAGGCGGACCCGATGGTTATTTTGATCTGTTCCGCGGTTCGCTCGCCAATCAGCAGATTGTACTTGCGCTTGAGATAGCTCATGATGGCGTCGTCCATCTCGTTTCCGGCAACTCGAACAGATCGCGAGTAAACAATGCCCGATAACGAGATGACCGCCACATCGGTGGTACCGCCGCCGATATCGACAACCATGTTTCCTGATGGTTCCGTAATGGGCAAGCCCGCGCCGATAGCCGCAACCATCGCCTGTTCAACCAAGTGAACTTCGCTGGCTTTGGCGCGATAGGCAGATTCGCTGACTGCGCGCTTTTCCACTTGTGTAATTTCGCTGGGAACGCCAATGACAATCCGCGGATGCACCAGCATTTTCCGGCCATGCGCCTTCTGAATGAAGTAATTCAGCATGCGCTCGGTGACTTTGAAATCCGCGATAACGCCGTCTTTCATGGGCCGGATAGCCACAATGTTCCCCGGCGTGCGCCCCACCATTTCCTTGGCTTCCTTACCGCAAGCTTCGATCTCCCCGTTGTTTTTGTTGATGGCTACAATCGAGGGCTCGTTCACAACAATGCCTTTGCCTTTCGCGAACACCAACGTATTAGCGGTCCCCAGATCGATAGCAAGATCCGAGGAAATGAGGCTGAAGACGGAGCGAAAGTTCATTGAGTCGACTGCTCTAATGTCAGAAGAATCCTCAGAGTAACATAGGGATACAGCTTCCCCTATTTAGTAAGCAAACTTATTGTTTTGTTATGGTTGCGATTTGGTTCAGATGACTCGGCGGCAGTGGTTGGCCCTAAGTGGCGTTGCCGTTTACAGCGCTTGTGGGCGTCGGAAGGGAACCGGATTTCAAGGATATGCCTTAGTCTCAAACGCAGGCGATCACGGCTTGGCTGTGGTCGATCTGACGCAGTTTCGGCTTGTCCGCCCCATCCCCTTGGGCGCTCCTGCCAGCCAGGCGGTGACCGGGCCGCGGGGGCAGACCTTCGCCCTCACGCCTTCCACAGGAACAGTTCACCTCATCGACACAAATCTGCGGGTCGTAAAGTCACGCAAATTCGCGGCGACCTTATTGGCAATGTGTCTCTCGCCCGACAGCGAAGTGCTGATGGCAATTGCGCCTGACGCGCGGGAACTGATTATTGCAAAAGCCACCTCGTTGGACGTGCTCGCAAAGCACAAATTAGGCGCCGAACCTTCCGCTGTACACGTACCGCCACCGCCGAGACCAGGCGAGGGCGCAAAACCGCGCTACGTCGCCGTGTCAAGCCGCAAACAGGGGATGCTGGAATTGTTTGATTATGGAACCGGCCAGCGCTGGCGACGGGATTTAACGGGCATTCTTGGTGCGGTTCGATTTCGCGCCGACGGGGAACGGCTCCTGGCGGCTAACCTGCAGGATCGATCGATCAGCGCGTTAACGACTCCGGCGCTACAGACCATCGCCGACTTGCCGCTGGCAATGAAACCCGAAAATCTTTGTTTTAACGCGGATCAGGGTCAGCTTTTCGTCTCCGGCGAAGGAATGGATGCGGTTGCAATCATCTTTCCCTACAATCCGCTGCAGGTGGACCAAACAATACTTGCCGGCCACGATCCCGGTGTTATGGCGTGCTCGGACAATCCGGCGTATTTGTTTGTCGGAAGTCATAGCGGCTCCGATGTCTGCATTTTGAACATAGATTCCCGTAAGATGATTGGCATTGTGGATGCCGGTCAGCGCCCAACTTACATAACAGTTACTCCCGATAGCCAATACGCTTTGGTTCTGAACGAAGTCTCGGGAACCATGGCTGTGATTCATATACCCGCCGTAGTCGCCAACGCTAGTGATGCTGCCAAATGGCGCAACAAGGTGACTGCTGGATTGTTCACGCTATTACCTGTAGGTGATCGGCCAGTTCAGGCGGTAGTGGTTCCGCGAGGAGCTTAGTAAATAACCGCGTTCCACGCCGCTTGAATGACTGCTAACGCGCTGATTGCCGCTGTCTCCGCGCGAAGAACATTACGTCCCAGCGAACAGGCGCTCCAGTTGGCGCTCAATGCCTGTTGACGCTCCTCTTCGGTCCAACCTCCTTCTGGGCCGACCAATAAGATCACGCGATCCTGAGTGCTTCGCGTTGCGGGGACAACCTGCAAAATGGATGCTGCTTCGGGATTTTCATCCAGTAAAAGGCGAACATCAGCTTCGCTTCGGAGAGCGTCATTAAAACCGATGACCGGTGCGATTTCCGGTAAGTGCGCTCGCCGCGATTGCTGGCTCGCCTCTAGGGCAATGCGTTCCCAGCGGCTCGATCGTTTGCGGGATGCCTGCGCCAGTCCTCGTTCGGCACGTATCGACGCTATTGGTTGAATTACCGCCGCGCCTAATTCGGTAACCTTTTCGATCAGCCATTCGAAATGTTCGAACTTAATAAGCGCTGCGCAAATTGTAATGTGTACGGACGGCGCGGGCTGCGGCAATTTTTCGAGAATACGAAAACCGACTGCGGACTTGCGCGCGAATTCTATTTCCGCCAGGTAAACACTTTGGTTATCTGACAACTCATACACTTGTCCGGGTTCCACGCGAAGGACACGAACAAGATGTTCAGCGTCATGTCCGCTCAGTTCGGCGGAACCGCGGCGAACCTCAGGAACAAAAAATCGACGGCGAGCCATCACTTGTAAGTTAGCTTAGCGTCAAAATACTTATGTATAAGCGAACACTTGTAAGTAGCGAAACTTACTCTGTTCATCTCGGGTTCAACGTTATCTACAAAAGGTGTGCAATCGTCGCGATTTAAGTTATCCTGGCCGGTTCCATTGAAAACGTGCGAATGATCAGCATCGTCCTTACGAGTGTTACGGCCGGCACAGTACGCGTCCCTATTTGCGCCGGAAAAGTAACCGCGCAAACTAAGCGGCAATGATTCGGGGCAGCCTAACGGACTTGCGCTATCAACGGCTAATCTCTATTCCGCTGTGCAGCCCGGCGGCGTGGTGTAGTGGAGACGCTTCCTGTGCGGACCACAACATCGCCTAGCGAGTGCGGGACAATTTGAGACTCGATCACATGGCGGGATCTCTTCGCGCCGTCAGTAGTGTATCGGGCGATGCGACGCGGCCGAATAACATGATTTTCGACATTACTCCGAATCCGTACGGCGGCACGGCATAAGCGCCGGCGTTTCGACCATTCCACTTGCGGTCGGCTCTTCTGGCTTGCCGGCCGTGATTCTGTATGCAGTCTTCAATCGCGGACGCCGCCGTTGCTGACCTTGGCCGCGTCGGCCGAAACGATGGACGCTGTTGAAAAACTCCACCTGATCGATATGGCTCGGGCTAACGAAGTTGCAAAGTGGGCAACCTGATCAGCCGTACGGACTCTTTCAGCCGGTTTTCAGGCTTTGCAGTGAGTGGGACATCGCCATTTTGACATAGTCATCATCCAATCGCGCCAGCTCTGTAAGGGATCTGCTGCGGCCCAACTCAGCCGCGACCCGCCAGCCGAAGTAGTAGCCGGCTCTTGGCGGTACATCAAAAGAACGCGACTGACCACTCATCCATTCCATGAACGGCGTTTTCCCGGTGTCGTCAAGTTCCTCAAGCAGAAGACTAGCCAGCGACCGAAGCCGAGCTTTACATGAGGCGACAAGGGTACTCGATCTGAAAATTGCCATCTCGCTCGCGCCCGGGTTGAGCTGCTGACTGGCATAGGTGGCTATTCCTTCTCCCCAAACAAGCTTGTATAGCGGTATGTTCTTTCCTCGCTCCTTACCACTCCATTCCGGATGAAACGACGCCTGATATCCGTGAAAGAGCTCATGGGCGATGAGCACCGAAGGATCTGCATGCAAACCATCGATTTTTGCGATCGTGTCGAGCCCAAAGATGAGGAAGTCTGTTCCGTTAACGGAACCCCCGCCGGCGTCGAAGCCGAATAGAGTAGGCATGAATACAACCGAGCTTCGCAATTCAAAGCCGGGCAATTTCTGTTGGAAACTCGTCAGTCTTTGATGGAAATCATCGGCCACCCAGCCGTGCAAACTCTTAATAACGGGGACCAAGGGATCCACTTTTTCGATGTATCGAATGGCACGCTCGATGGATATAGTCCCGACAAAGGCATCGTACAAATTTCTGTGCGGCTCGACCACAAGTTCTAGGAATCTACTGGCCCGAACTTCGGATGAACCGATATCCTTCTGTTCCCACAGCGCAAGAAATTGAGGGAACAAGTCGATCTTTGGGCGTTCCTTCACCTGCGCTCTGAAAGAAGCGCGAGCACTCATGCCGATCATCAACAACATGTTTCGGCGAGAAATGAAAGGGCTGTTTGTCGGTTGCGTGCGACCTACTCCTATTCACCTTTTCCCATGATCAGGCAACCGTAACTGTAGCCATATGCGGCTCGTCAGCCAGGCTTCCCGATATCCGGCTTGTCTTGACGAACGAGCGTAGAACTTCCGCCACGCTCCAAGCCTGCGCACAGCAGCCGCGCGGCGTGAATGGTGGCTCGGCGTCGAAGATCTCGCTGATCGAACCGACGCAGGCCTCGCGAAGTTCGGCTTTGAAGCCATCTAAGAAATGCTCGGCACGCTCGAAATCGTCGGAATGAACCTTGAGCCAAGCATCGATGAAAGGTCCAATCAACCACGCCCAGACAGTGCCTTGATGATACGCCGCATCACGGGAGCGAAGGTCGCCATCGTAGCGAGGCTTGAAGTCTCGTTCGCCCGGTGCAAGCGAACGAAGACCTACCGGAGTCAACAATCGTTGTTCGACGACATCCAACACCGGCGCCCAGCGAAACTCATCGAGAATTGGATAATCCAAAGAAATCGCAAATACCTGGTTCGGCCGGCACGACGAATCCTCACGCTGCCCATTCTCACCGTCGATAACATCGTATAAGTAGCCGCCTTTTTCGTACCAGAAGCGGCGATTAAAGGACTCACGTGCTCGTGCGGCATGTTCCTTTATTCCGTTTGCTTCATCCGTGCGGCCGGCGTCGCGAAGCCACCGCTCCAGCAGCCTCAAGGCGTTGTACCAAAGAGCATTGATCTCAACCGCTTTGCCGCGCCTGGGGGTAACCACCCAATCGCCCACCTTCGCATCCATCCAGGTAAGCTGATATCCTTCCTGCCCCTGTACCAGCAATCCGTCTTCCGGGTCCACGTGGATATTGAATTTGGTTCCGCGCAAATGATGACCTACGATGTCAAGCAGCTTCGGCAAAAGATGGCGCAAGAGGTGATGATCGTGCGTGCGCTCCAGATAGCGATGCAGCGCATGAAAAAACCACAGCGTTGCGTCGGCTGTGTGATAAAGGCCGTCGGTCTTGCCCTCGGGGAACATGTTCGGAATGAGCCCGTCTTTGATGTAGTGCGCGAAGGTACGCAAAATGTAACTTGCTTCCACTTCGCGGCCCGTCGTCAAAGTAAGTCCTTCCAGGCTTATCATGGTGTCGCGGCCCCAATCGGTAAACCAGTGGTAACCGGCAATTACGCTACGGATTTCATCTCCCGCCGCCCGCGCGCGCGCGGTATCTTCAGGCCGCCCCACCGGCGTAAATAAAAACTGATCCGCCGCCCAAACAAGCTCCCGGCATGTTTCACTGCAAGCACCTGGATGAGAAACGATGAGCAATCGTCGCTTGCGGTCATGCTCGGCATCCCAAGCCTGATGAGGCGTCAGCGCCGCCATGACTTCCCAAGTTTCGGTTGAAGCCACCAATGTAAGTTCGCATCCCGGAGCAATGTCACCTGAAAAATAACCAGGACTCCAAAGATCGCCCCGCCAGATATAGCCGCGTCGCCGCTCTAAGGCGTAAGTGATGTTGCAGATCTTTTGGCTATCAATGGCAAAACCCTGGTTCTCAGCAAGCAACTTTAGCCGTAATGGCGGAATGTCGTCATTTGAGGATTGAATCTCGTAACAGTGGTCATGGACCATGAACGTATAGGAATCGATTGGCGTGTTTACCGGATCTTCGTGTCCGCGAATATTCAACGCTGGCCGCAGCCGCAATTTCGCCTTTCCGGAGCCGTTAGTGATTCGATAGTTTGTGAAAGATGTGTTCTGGCGGTGTGCCAAGAAGACGCGCTTTTCAAGCGTTAGTCCATCTACTTCAAACGTCCATACCGGCAGTCCCGCATCCAGCCGGAAATTAGTCAAATGAGGTGAGCCGGCAAACGTCGAATCTTCCGTATTCAGTCCGTTCAGGGAAATGACGCAACCGTCCGGAAACAGCATCTCTTCGAGCACGCTGTTCAGCATCATGGTGCGGCCAAAAGGCGAGCGCAGCGCCGAAATCAATGAGCCGTGAAAGACGCGTGTAGGTGTTCCGCCTGCTGTGCCGCATGCGTAGCCGCCTAAGCCATTTGTAACCAGCCACTCGGTTTCGAGTAATCGGTGCGAATCTTCGGCGCTAAGAGGCTTGTTCGCTGTGTGGTTAAAAATATTATTCATTGCGATTTAGTAAGTCAGCATCGCAGCACTTCTACTTGTGGCGCCTCACCGGATGTAGAAGCACAGCGGCTTGTCCCGGAATTCTCCAATTCTCTTTAGTATCGAGCGCAGCCGTCCCGCAGCCCCCATATTGGGCGTCGTCCGACGACCATAATTTTTCCCACATCATTCCTTCTGGCGGTCCCAGGAGTGGCTCCGGAGAAGGATCATATTTCGTCTCAACGCCTAAGTTGACAACCAGCAACCGGTCATTGCCGAATCCGGGTGAAAAAAAGCGTAAAACAAAACAGTTTGATGAGAGCACGGCGCCGTCGATTCCATCCGCTCCCTGCCGGGAAATAACTGGATCTTCCTTTCGGATGCGAAGTAAGTTGCGGTGCAGCGCATAGGCCTCCCGATGTGAGGCCACTTCGTCATGATTGAGTCGCGACTTCTCGAACGTCTCCAGCGCACCCGGATTATGGAAACATTTCTGAACGTCCGGCATGCTGTAAGACCGCCACTGCTGCAGGAACTCCACGCGGCCTTTCGCAACTGCTTTCGCCAGATCGGGTTTGTGGTCGGCAAAAAAAAGAAAATCGCTCGAAGCCGCGAACTCCTGGCCCTGGAAAAGCATGGGCGTTCCCGGCATTAACAGAGTCAATGCCGTTAGTGCTTTATAAAGTCCCGGCGAGCTGAGTTGATGGACTCGCTGGCCGCGCGCCGAATTCGCGATCTGATCGTGGTTCTCAATGAAATTCACCATTGACCAGCGGGGCAGGCCTAGTGTCGATGTGCCGCGGCGCTTTTTCTGCCACGAGTAGTGCTGGCCTTGGAATAAATAACCGTACTTAGCCGCGGATACAAATTCTTGCGCCGTACCGCGATAATCCGAGTAATAGGCATCTGCCTTCGCGGTCAAAGCGACATGCGCGGAGTGATGATAATCGTCGTTCCACAGCGCATCCAACCCGTAACCACCTTCGCTTACGGGCCGTATCAGGCGCGTCTCCTGCGGCTCGTTTTCGCCGATCAGCACAATGGAACGCTCTCCCGCTGCCTGCCGCGCGGCTTCGGTGATTTCAGCCAGGATGTGGTGATCGGAATCGTCGTGAATGTCTTGCGTCGCGTCGAGTCGCAATCCGTCGAGATGGAATTCGCGGATCCAATAGGCGGCGTTCTCGCGAAAAAAATCGCGCACGGGCCCGGAATGCGGTCCGTCGAAATTGATCGCCTTCCCCCAGTCTGTATTGTGCTTTTCGCTGAAATAGAATGGCGAGAACTTGGAAAAATAGTTGCCATCTGGTCCTATATGGTTGTAAACAACGTCGAGAATCACTCCAATTTCCAGCGAGTGCGCTCGATCTACGAAGGCGCGCATATCATCGGGCCTTCCATACAGGCCGGCAGGAGCATATGGCTGCACGCCGTCATAACCCCAGCCGAATCGTCCGGGAAAGTCGGCGACCGGCATGATCTCAATCAGCGTGATGCCCGTGTCGCGCAGATATTTCAACTTCTCCGCTGCGGAATTCCAACTCCCTCCCTCAGTGAACGTCCCCAAATGCAGTTCGTAGAGAACTTGACCGGGCAAGGTAAGGCCGCGCCAATTTGAATCGGTCCACCGAAAAGTTGCTGGGTCGATTACTTCGGAAAAACTATGTGGACCGTGAGATTGAAATCGTGCCCCAGGGTCCGGATAGGCTTCGCCATTATCCAACTGAAACTTATAAAGAGCACCCGCGGTTACGCTCGCAGTTGCCGAAAAATATCCTTCGGCATCACGATTCATCGGAACAGCATCAGGTCCGTGATCAAAAACGACATTCACGGATTTTTTTTCGGGTGCCCACACCCGGAAGCGCGCGCCATTGCCGCCGCCGAGCACCGTTGCCCCAGGTCCGGCGCTCTCCTGTTCGGAACTGTCCGAGGTAGTTGCTACCGTTGAATTACTATCCACTACTAAAAGATAGACAACGGAGCGGCTCTCCAATTTCGCGTTGGGTTAGCGCATCCGATCTTGATTAGGGAGTTTTCATGTAACGAACTGTAGTACAGGGACTCGCACGCTACAATAGCGTGTTCATGCCACAATTGCTCGCCGGAAAGACAGCGCTTGTGTTGGGCGTCGCGAATCGGTGGAGCATTGCTTACGCAATTTCGTCGGCATTCGTGCGCGAAGGCGCTTCGCTAGTTCTCACGTACCAAGGCGAACGGCAACGTCAGACCGTAGAAGAATTGGGCGCGGAACTGAAGGCGGCGAAGATCCTGAACTGCGATGTGACCAAACCTGCGGAACTCGACGGGCTTGTTGCTGAATTGCGTAACTTACCGGGCTCCCTCAATGCAGTAGTTCACAGCATCGCATTCGCAAATAAAGAAGATCTGAGCCGGCCGTTTTTAGAAACCAGCCGCGATGGTTTTCTGCTTGCGCAAGAAGTTAGCGCGTTTTCCTTAGTATCCGTTGCCCGCGCGGTCGCTCCGTTGATGACCAGCGGCGGGTCGCTAACTACGCTGACTTACTTGGGTTCCACTCGCGTGGTCCAAAACTATAACGTAATGGGTGTCGCCAAAGCTTCTCTTGAAGCATCGGTTCGATATCTGGCTAGTGACTTAGGCAAACACAACATCCGCGTGAACGCGATTTCAGCCGGGCCCATCAAGACCGCCTCGGCGCGCGGGATCAAAGACTTTTCGAAAGTTTTGGACAACGTTGCATCGCTTGCTCCCTTACGTCGCAACACCGAGCCAGCGGAAGTCGCGGACACGGCCGTTTTTCTAGCGAGCGATTTGGGCCGTGGAGTTACTGGAAACGTAGTATTTGTCGATGCCGGATTTCAAACTATCGGCATAGGTCTGGGCGAGTGAAGTTGATTGAGGCGCTAACGGGTTGGTGGGTGCCTAACGTTTCTTTCCATCGCGCGTCTCCATTGACAGGTATTTTCTGGCTTCACTATCCTATATATTTCAAGCGCAGCAAAGCGGCTCGGCGAAACTGGCCTGCCGTCTTATCTGTGTTTGGCATTCCGGCTCGACGCGCCGAATCGCATCAGGCAGATTTCAATGCCGCTGTGCGCACCCGGAGCTTTGAGTCGCGTTTTCTCTGCTAAACAATATGATTCAGGTTGAAGGTCTCACCAAGAAATACGCGCGTCATGTCGCCGTCAATGATATTTCGTTTTCGGTAGAGAAAGGCGACATTGTCGGTTTTCTCGGACCTAACGGTGCAGGCAAAACAACAACAATGCGCATTCTCACCTGCTTCATGCCTCCCACGGCGGGGCGGGCGAATGTCGCGGGCTTTGACGTTTTCGAGCAGCCGTTCGAAGTGAAGAAGCGCATCGGTTACTTGCCCGAGGCTCCCCCGTTATACCCGGAAATGAACGTCCGTGACTATCTCACATTCGTCGCGCGCCTGAAAAACGTCCCTGCCGCCGAACTGAAAAACCGCACGGAGCAGGTGATGGAACGCTGTTCGGTTGCCGACGTGAAGGACAAGCTCATTTCAAAACTTTCGAAAGGCTATCGGCAGCGCGTCGGTCTTGCGCAGGCAATCATTCATAACCCGGATGTTTTGATTTTGGACGAGCCGACCTCCGGCCTAGACCCTAAACAGATCACCGAAACGCGCGACCTGATTCAGGGCCTCTCCGGTGAACACACCATCATTTTGAGCACACACATTCTTCCCGAAGTGGAAGCGGTGTGCAGAAAAGTAATCATTATCAACAAAGGCCGGCTAGTCGCTACGGATTCAGTTGAAAATCTGAAGAGCCGCGCCGGCGTAGGCAATGCCGTACAGATTCAAGTGGAGACAGGCGGACAAGCCGACGTCATCGCCGTGCATCAAAAGCTCGAACAGGTGCAGGGAGTCAAGAAGGTGCTCGATCGAAGCACCACCGGCGAGCACTATGTGTTCGAAGTCGAGAGTTTGCCCGGACACAATGCACGTGCCGATTTGGCGCGCGCCGTTGTGCATGCCGGGTGGAATTTGCTTGAACTGAAGTCTCCCTACACGTTGGAAGAAGTCTACCTTTCGCTCACAGGCGGCCCCGCGGAAGAGAACGCGGCGGTCCCGGCAGGAGTTGTCCAGTGAGGAATATTTGGACTATTTGCAGGCGCGAGCTGTATTCGTATTTCGTTTCTCCAATTGCTTGGGTGCTTTTGACTATCTTCGCGTTGCTCAGCGGAGTTTTTACCTACGATATGGCGGGGCTCTTTGTGCGGGCTGGGTTCGAAAGTCAGATGCAAGGCCAATCGTTCCCGATGAATATTAATGAGCAAGTGCTTGCGCCTCTGCTCTCTAACATTTCCGTCATCGGTTTATTTCTCATTCCCTTGATTTCGATGCGGCTGTTCGCGGAAGAAAAGCGGCAGATGACTATCGAGTTACTAGTTACCTCGCCTATCCACGACACCGAGATTGTGATCGGCAAGTGGCTTTCGGCCGTTCTGATGTATGGCGCGCTTCTCGTCGTGCTGCTCGCAGACGTGGCATTTTTATTTATCTATGGAAATCCGGACTGGAAGCCGTTTCTGACCGGGTTCCTCGGGGTGCTTTTGCAGGGCGCCTGCATTCTGGCGCTGGGAACCTTCATCTCGACCTTAACTAAAAACCAGATTGTGGCCGGTGCTATCGGGTTCGCCCTGGCGCTGCTGTTATGGATTCTTAGTTGGAGCACATCGTTCGGAAGCTCTCCAACGGTGCAAGTGCTCAACTATCTTTCAATCATCAGTCATCAAGACACTTTCACGCGCGGCGTGATCGACAGCAAAGACGTGATTTATTACCTGTCAATGATTTTCCTCGGACTTTTTTTGACGACCCGATCACTTGAGTCGTTGCGGTGGAGGGCGTAAGTGGCTGACTCAACTGCAAACAATCAAAAGTCTCTGCCAGTAAATCGCAAAGACACGGTGGCCGCGCGCCAAGCACGTTTCGGCGCCACCTCCGGCCTCTACACGATCGTCGTGATTGCGGTGCTTGTGCTGATCAATTGGCTGGCGCAGATGCCGCGCTTCAACAAGACATTTGACACTACCAGCAACAAACGCTATACGCTTTCCGACGAGACAAAGAAAGTCGTCGCCAATCTGAAGTCAGACGCCACAATCACTTACTTCGACCGCGCCAGCGGCTTCAATCAGGCGAAAGCCATGTTGGATCGCTATACCAATCTTTCGCCGAAAATCCATGTGCGCTATGTCGATGTTCAGAAAGAACCCACCATCGCCCGTGCCTTCGGTGTTCGCACGGCGGGAACCGCCTACGTCGATATTGGACAGCGCCGTGAAGAGGCAAAATCCGTTACTGAAGAAGGGTTGACAGGCGCATTTCTTAAAGACCTTAAGGGCGTGCGAAAAGTCTGCGTGGTGAGTGGCAGCGGGGAACATTCGCTCGATGACACCGATAGCACCGGGCTGTCGCAATTCAAGACGCTGCTCGAACGCGATAATTATCAACCGCAAGCAGTTACATTGGTCGATAAAACAGCCGTGCCGTCTGACTGCACTGTCTTGTTAGTCGCAGGACCTAAAAATGACTACACGCCTAACGAAGTAACAGCCATCAAAACTTACGTACAGAATGGCGGGCGTGCCATGATTCTGCTTGATCCGCCGCTCAATTTTCAGCGTGAGCACATTGCCGACAATGCCGGCCTGAGCGACTTGGTTCAGAGCTGGGGGGTAACCGGAGACAAGGATCTGGTATTGGAAGAAAATCCAATGGCCCAGCTCTTCGGCTTCGGTCCTGAGATTCCGCTTGTCAGCAATTATGAATCTCAACCCATCGTCAGCGATTTGAAAAATACGTTTACAGGCTTCCCGATACCCAGATCGCTCGAAGTCAAGAATGGCGATCACACGACGGTTGACAAATTGTTCTCGACAACCGACCGTGCTGTAGCCGTCACGAACCTGAACAGCAGCGAAGTGAATCCGTCGGATCCGAACAACAAGAAAGGCCCATTTGTGCTGGGCGCGGCCGGAACTTACAACACCGGAAACGCAAAAAATCCTGGCCGTTTCGTTGTGATCGGAAGTTCTGGCTTCTTGACCAATGGCATGATTGGTTTTCAAGCCAATCGCGATCTGGCGTTGAATGCTGTCAATTGGCTCTCTTCGGATGAGGATTTGATCTCGATTCGTCCGAAAGAAGCGGAAGACCGGCGGCTGAACGTAACGCAGCGGCAGATGAACGGGTTCTTCTACGCGGATGTCATCGCGATTCCGATCCTCCTGATAATCGGAGGCATCGTAATCTTCGCCAAACGGAGATAGCTGCAAATGAAACCGCGAAATCTGGTGATAGCAGCGGTTGTCCTCGCTGCTCTCAGCGGCCTTGTCTACTGGACCAAAAAACATCCGCAATCCGCGGAATCAACCAGCACCACCGCGCCCAGTCCCACGCTGGCCGCCATTCCTGACGCCCAGATTCAGGAGATCGACCTGAAAAAGAAGGACGGTTCGACACTGTCGCTCCAAAGGCAAAATGGCAAATGGGCAATTACAAGTCCGGAAAAGGTTGCCACTGATCAGGATGCGGCCGCCAGCGTCGCTTCCGCTTTGAGTTCGATCACCGCCGACAGCGTTGTGGAAGACAAACCGTCAGACCTGGCGAAGTTCGGTCTGAAAGATCCTAGCTTGACGGTGACGGTTCACGAAAAAGATGGCAAAACGCAGGATATTCTCTTCGGCGACGACGTACCCACCGGCTCGTCCGTATACGCTCGCGTGAACACGAGCCCGAAGGTCTACACCGTCTTTTCCTCGACAAAATCTTCGTTTGATAAAAGCTTGAATGACCTGCGCGACAAACGGCTGTTAACCTTCGATTCGAACCAATTAACCAGCATCGACATCTCGGGCAAAACGAATATCGAGTTCGGCAAAAACAACCAGAATGAGTGGCAGATTGTGAAGCCGCAGCCGTATCGCGCCGACAACTTCCAAGTAGAGGAATTACTTCGTAAGTTGACGGACGCGAAGATGGATCTCTCGGGTACCGCCGACGACCTCAAGAAAACGGACGCGGCGTACGCATCCGGCCAGCCGGTCGCCGTCGCCAAGGTGACCGATGCTTCCGGAACCCAAACACTCGACGTCCGCAAGAACAAGGACGACTACTATGCAAAGAGCAGCGTTGTAAAGGGTGCCTACAAAATCTCGTCCGATCTCGGAAAGGAGCTGGAAAAACCGCTCGACGACTTCCGCAACAAGAAGATCTTCGATTTCGGATTCAGCGATCCCAATAAGATCGATGTAAAGCAAGGCGCTTCAGAAAAGCTCTACACGCGTTCGGGCTCGGACTGGAAGCTAAACGGTAAGACCATGGACTCTGGGCAGGTTCAGGCCTTTATCGACAAATTGCGCGACTTGTCTTCCACCAAGTTTGTGACCCAAGGCTTTACCGTTCCCGCTGCCGCGATTACAGTGACATCCAATGACGGCAAGCGCGTGGAAGAAGCCGAGTTCGCGAAGACAAACGATGGTTACATCGCTCGCCATGGTAATGAGCCTGCACTTTATCAGTTAGATGCGAAAGCCGT
Organism: Bryobacteraceae bacterium; assembly: GCA_035652115.1. GTDB lineage: Bacteria > Acidobacteriota > Terriglobia > Bryobacterales > Bryobacteraceae > Bog-105. The sequence continues at coordinate 32,013 of DASREJ010000158.1, read as the reverse complement.
GAACGATATGCTGGATGCAAGTAGCGCAATTAAACCTGCGTCGGCCTCGGCAAAGAAGTAGCATTGGACGAGGCTTTGGCAGCCTGAACGAAGCCTCTTCATGTCTGCTCTCAACACAGATCTCTATCAACTGACTATGGCGGCGGGCTATTTCGCCGCGGCAAAAACGAACGAGATCGCCACCTTCGAAATCACCGTTCGGCGCCTTCCGGATAACCGCAACTTTCTAATTGCCGCCGGGCTACAGCAGGCAGTGGAATATCTGCTGAATCTCAAATTCCAGAAAGATGAGATCGACTATCTACGAGCGCTCCCTCAGTTTGCAAAAGCGCCTCCCGAGTTTTTCAATTTTCTTCTCAAGCTCCGCTTCAAAGGCGAGTTGTCCGCCGTTCCCGAAGGCACAGCTATTTTCCCCAACGAGCCGCTAGCCATTCTTCGCGCCCCGCTCATAGAAGCTCAGATCGTTGAGACATATCTGCTCTCGACGTTTGCATTTCAAACGCTGATTGCTTCAAAGGCTGTCCGTTGCGTGCTAGCCACGCAAGGCCGTCCGGTTGTCGAGTTCGGTAGCCGTCGCGCCCACGGACCGGATGCGGGCATTCTGGCCGGACGCGCCGCTTATCTCGCTGGCTGTCTCGGAACCAGCAACGCCGAGGCGGGCAGGCGTTTCGGCATTCCAGTGTTCGGCACCGCCGCGCACGCCTGGACCATGGCATTCCCAAGCGAGGAAGAATCGTTTCGCGTTCTACAACAACTGCTTGGCAATTCGACTGTTTTTCTCGTTGACACTTACGACACCCTGGAGGGCACCCAACTAGCGACACAACTGGGCCGGCCGATGTGGGGTGTTCGCCTGGACAGTGGCGATCTGGTTGCGCTCTCGCGAAAAGTGCGCCGCATTCTCGATGACGCAGGTCTGAAGGACGCCAAGATCTTCGTGACCAACGATCTGAACGAGTACAAAGTGGCTGAGATGGTGGCCGCGGGCGCACCCATCGACGCCTTTGGAATCGGCACGCAACTCGCGACGTCATTTGATGCCCCCGCACTTTCAGCCGTCTACAAGATGGTGGAGCTCCGTCGGAATGGCGAGGTTCATTACACCGCTAAATTCAGCGACGAAAAAAAGACTCTGCCTGGCGCAAAACAAATCTATCGCTTCAAAGATCATGATGTCATCGCGCTCTCAAGTGAGTGCAATATCGATTTCGCCGGAGCGGAACCCTTGCTGCGCCCCGTGATTAACGCGGGTGAAATTGTAGAGCCGCTACCGTCGCTCGATCGAGCACGGTCGAGAGCCGCAGCCGCGATTGCTGCGTTGCCCTCGCCGCTGCGATCGCTGGATACAGCGGAACCATATCGCGTCGATGTGAGCCCTCACTTGGTTGACTTGGCGCAAAGTATTCGCAACGACCTGCAACTTGCACGTCTGTGACCTCGCATAATCGAAGTGTGAAGACAGTATTTTTCGACGTCGACACGCAACTTGATTTTTTGTATCCCGCCGGTGCCTTATATGTGCCCGGAGCGGAAGGGATCGTGGCTGCGCTGGCACGTTTGACTCGATTTGCGGAAATTAAGCACTTTCAGATCGTATCTACAACCGACGCCCATGCGGAAGACGATCTGGAATTCAAACATTGGAAGCCGCACTGTGTGGCGGGAACCGTCGGTCAACAAAAGCCTGCGGCGACAAAATTGGCGAATGGGGTCGTTCTCAACGAGGCGATCGATGTTTCTGCACCGCAGATCATTGTCGAAAAGCAGACTTTAGATGCGTTTTCAGATCCTAAGCTCAGACCGTTATTGACGGCGTTGGAGGCAAAACGCTATATCGTTTACGGTGTCGTTACGGAAATCTGTGTCCGCTTTGCGGCTCTAGGCCTGCTAGAAACAGGTGCGCAAGTCGAACTGGTTACTGACGCGGTCCAAAGCCTCAACGCCTTAGATGAACGTGGCTTCATCAGCCAATTCCAGGCGCGCGGCGGGATTCTAACTACAACGTCCGCCGTCGTTAGCGAGTAAAGGTCACGACATGCTGTCCCGCGGGCAGCAGAATGGATTCGTGGTCTACACCCGACGCCGGTCTGACTATCGGCATCCCATCCACTTCAATTTTGGAAACGGCAGATGCCAGCGTTGCTACAGCGCGGCTCCGGCTTTCGTACGCAATCTCCACCTCAGAGCCGCTCGTCATTGCAGAGCGAATGTCGCCATTGAAATCGCTGATTTGAAGCCCCGGCTTCGTACTGGCCGCGCTCAAAATATGTTTGCCTGCGGGAGCTAGAACAAACCTCGCGTTTTGTAACGGCCAGAGCTTGCCGTCGATTTCAACTGGTCCGCTCCAGGCGACCCTTGTTGGTTCCGGTGCATTCGTCGCAATCTGATCTGGTGAGATTGTGTTCTCGGTAGCAGTTGTCGCCGCGGCTGGCAGCAGCGACAGGTCCTGCTTTTCGAGCGAATTCTCGAAGTATAGCGCTACACGGCCGAATGACGCCGCCGCCTGGTGAACTAGTTCGAGTAGCTCTATACCCGTCTGCTTTTTGGTTGGGTAGACATCCTGATAGCGCTCGACAACGTTGATATCCACCGCAATCTGCTTGTCATTTGGAGCAAGCTCGCGGTACTTTTGCGCCAGCTTCGAATAGCGCTCCGGTCCTAAACTCCACAGCGTGGCCGGATCTTCAACCAGCAGTGTGCTGTGGCGTGCCTGAATCAAAGGCAAGCTGCGCGCCACGTCGGCGCCCAAAGCATCCCGAATGCCTGGTTCAAAGCGATCGTCGATGTGCGTCAGGACCACATCCAGATACGGCTTCGATTTTTTTAAACGATCGATCACGTCCAGCCAGTCTGCCTGCATTTTGGAGGCGAGCTGCGCCCGGTAATCCAGAAATTTCCGCAGAGCATTCGCATTCTTAGAGTAGGGAGACGACGCCTCGAACAAAAGCTTGGGGTCGAAACCGCCGGCTCGCTGAAAATCCGCTCGCACATCGTCGTTCATCGGAGTAAAACGCGCCGGGTTCGATGCGCCTTCAAGTGACTCGAAATACAACTCCGCCACGTTCACGCCGTCCCAATCGAATTGACGAAGCAATTCGCCGATTTCCTTTTCAACTTCGCGATGGCACGCCGGATTCTGCAGATTCATCAGTTTGCGCCAGTCAAGTTGGGCATCCTGCCCCATCGCCGTCTTCTCGCGCCAGGCTGGATGATCTGCCCAAAACTGTTCACTGACGTGGGGCAGCTCCAGCCATGCGTACACCAGAATTGCGTTACGATGGCACGCGGCAATCAGGTTTTTCAGATACTCATCCCGGCCTGCGTCCGGCTCGACATTATGCCAGGCGGCGACATGTAAAACACCGACGCCGGCCTGTCTCCAGCGCTTTGCCAGATAATCGACGTCCGCGCGTATGCGGTACGAAGAATCGAAGAATGCCCAAAGATTGGTGGCGCGCAACGGAAAATCCAGCCCCAAATCTCCCAGCGCCTGCAACAGGTAGGGATACCTTTCAAAGCCGTCATCGCCCGGTGTGGTCGCAAGCCACAGAATTGCTCCCGCGCCGGTCTTCCTGCCCGCAAGCACGGGCATATCTTTCCACTTTTCTTTTGCGAAAACCGTCCAGCTTTCCGTCAACGTGAAATCCGGCACCGTGATGGGTTGCTCCCAAATAATCTGCATTTTGGGCCCGTGTACGTCACAGATTTGTCGTACGGTCACGCTGTCTTTTTTGAGCGATATGCCTAGCTTTTCAGCCGCGGTTCCGAATCCCTCCACAATCACGATGTGGTGCTGCGCCAACGCTTCAATGTTCTGTGTAGTGCCTCCACTAACAACATCGACGGTGGGTGTCCCGCTGTTGATTTGCGTCAGCCCTACGGCATTCAGTAGTTTCTTCCATGGCGCGGAAGCGGGTCCATTAACGGCAAATGTGTGAGCTTCCGCAAGGCCGGAAAACATCGTCAACGCGGCGCAAATCCACAATAGTTTATTGGTCATTTCGTCACCGCATACCAGAACGCTACCCGGATGTCGTTGTAGTTGGGGCCTCGCGGATTGTAGAGATTGTTCGTGTAGACTCCGCGCAAAAAGTCGGTGGAGAAGTACACATTTTTCGGCATCCAATGCAAACGCATCTTTATCCCCGGCCCAAATTCAATTGTGTTCGCCCAATACTGGTTCTGCGAATCGCGGACATAATTGGCGTTGAAAAGAAATTGGAAGTTTTCCTTTCCCAACTGAAACGTCCGCCCTGCGCGATGTTGCGAATAAAACAGCCAATCTTTCTGAAAGCGGCTCACATAGACCGCGTCGTTCACCGTCTCGTAAAACAGCCCTCCGGTTTGACTTCCCAACAACTGCCCGAAACCTTTGGTGTAGTTAACTCCGCCGCGATAATCTGGGATCGCGGTGCCTATGTCGTGACGGTCCGGCAGGTACTTCACCGCTTCGCCCGCTTCGGCCCAACCCATAAAGTGATGCCACGTTCGCGTGTTCACTCCCGCGCCAAAGATAAAGGAACTTTCTGACAAATACTGTGCGGCGACAACATGTTCTGGCAGGCTGCTCTTCACATCGCCGATAAAGCGCGTAGATAAATAAAAAGAAAACAGCTTATTAACCGAATCCCAGGGCAGGGGAAAGGTGTGCTTTATCTGTCCATAGGTAAACAAATCGTTCCAGCGCGAAGAGTACATCGGCAGTGTCCAGATTGTGGTCTGCGGTCCGGTTTCTCCCGTCAGGTTGCGATAGGCCTTGGTTGCCTGTGTAGCAATATCGGGGTCGTCAGCGTGCCGCGCCGCCTTGAACCACGGGATTGCGTCGGGATCGTCCTTCGCCAGGTTATATGCCCAGCCCAGATCCAGCATGGTTTGCGCGTCCGCCGGATCTTGTTCATGCGCCTGGCGCAAGTATTTGATCGCGTCTTTCGAATATCCCAACGCAAGGCTCTTCTTGCCCATTGATTTGGCATCGACAGCCCCCGGCTGAGCTTGCGTAGCCGTCGGACTGGCGCTATTTACGCGTCTTGTGAACCCGTGTAATGTATCGAGTTCTTCCTGTATTGCGGTATCGTTCGGGTTCACCTTCAAAGCGTCTTCAAACTGCTGAATCGCCTCCGCCTTTTGATTCATTGCCAGATACAGGTACGCTAGTTCCCGCCGCAATGCTAAGTTCTGCGGATCGATGTGAATCGCATTCACAAATTCGTACGGATACGGATACCGCGTGCCCATTTTCTCCAGCGCCTGTTCAGCAGTGCGGGAATCGATCGAACGCGAAGCGGCCAGCAGTGCCGCATGTGCGTCTTCACTGCGGTCCAACTGAGCCCACACGCGCGCCAGAATCAGCAGCAGCTCTCCCAGCTGTGGCTTCAATTTACGGCAAATTTCGTACTGCTCGGCCGCAAGCGGCAATTCATCCCTTAATTCCGCCAATTGGGCCAGCTCCCAATGCGCCGAAAACATCGGCAGCTCATCCGGATGGGCCGCCCGTGCCAGAGCATCCTTCCAACGCGCGATCCCCTCAGCCAGCGGGCGATCTATATTTTGAAATGCTTGCTCAGCAGTAGCGCGCGTAGCTGCATTTGAGCTCTTCCGTAGCCGGTCAAAAGTTCTTCGCGCCTCGATCGGCTGTTTCGTCTCATACGCCAGAAATGCGTATTCGAGCGCTGCCGTATCGTCTTCGGAATTCAGTTTTGCCGCCGCCGCGAATTCATCGCGGGCATCGGCGTTCTCGCCGGTTTTGAGCAGCGTATAGGCCAAATCTTTGTGTACCGCCGCGTTCGACGGCTGTTGCGCCAGTCCTTTACGAAACAGATCAATCGCCGTGTCGTAGTCTTTGTGTGCCCGCGCCGCGTACGCGCGGGTCAGTTCGTCCGTTCCCGGCGTCTGCGCCAGGGCACTCGCAACAGAGACCAACGCGCCTAGCCCGATCGCGACCATTGCTCGAAACCGCATCAATTGCGTCACCACCTGCTGTTCAATAGTTCCTACAGCCTGCGCTGAATCTCATTCAAGCTGCTTGGTAACAACTTTTCCCCGTTAAGATAGTGTTTTCATGGCTCGTTTCCCGGGTGTCGATTATCTGCAATTTGACTCGCTTTTGACCGAACAGGAGCTGCTGGTTCGCCAGACGGCCCGCCAATTCGTCGACGACCGCGTCCTGCCGGTCATCCGCGACGCGTTTAACAAGGCTGAATTCCCAAAACAGCTCATCCCTGAGATGGCCCAATTGGGTTTTCTGGGGGCGAACCTGGAAGGCTACGGTTGCGCCGGCATGAACAACATCGAATATGGATTGATCATGCAGGAACTGGAGCGCGGCGATTCGGGTCTGCGCAGCTTCGTCAGCGTGCAAGGCGCATTGGTGATGTACCCGATTCATGCCTACGGATCCGACGCCCAAAAAGAGCAATGGCTGCCAAAGCTTCAGTCCGGCAACGCAATCGGGTGTTTTGGACTGACTGAGCCGCAGTTTGGCTCAAATCCATCCGGCATGTTGACGACAGCCGAAAAACGCGGCGATCAATGGGTCCTTAATGGCGAAAAGACATGGATCACCAACGGCTCCGTTGCCGATATCGCGGTTGTTTGGGCACGGACCAGCGACGGTATCCGCGGCTTCCTGGTGGAAAAAGGCACAAAGGGATTTAGCGCCGGCGATTTGCATGGCAAGCTCTCCATGCGGGCTTCCGTGACATCGAGCCTGCATTTTGCCGATTGTGTAATTCCGGCCGAAAATCAACTGCCGTGCGCCAAGGGTTTAAAAGCCGCACTAAGTTGTCTTTCGCAGGCGCGATTTGGCATCGGTTGGGGAGTGATCGGGGCCGCCATGGATTGCTATGAGACGGCGCGCAGCTACAGCATCGCTCGTAAGCAGTTTGATGATAGGCCGTTAGCAAGCCATCAACTGGTGCAAGAAAAACTCGCCTGGATGATTACCGAAATCACCAAAGCGCAGTTTCTCGCGTACCAGGTCGCCCGTTTGAAAGATGCCGGCAAGATAGACCCTGCTCACATTTCCATGCTGAAGCGCAATAATGTCGCGATCGCCCTCGAATGTGCCCGCCTCAGCCGCGACCTGCTGGGGGCCAACGGCATCATGGATGAATATCCCATCATGCGGCACATGTGCAACTTGGAGACCGTAAAGACTTATGAAGGTACCGATCACATCCACACTCTTGTGATCGGCGAGCGTGTTACCGGCGTCCCGGCCTATCGGTAGCGTCCCGTTCCGCCAACCGCCGTTCCATTTCGGCGTGCAAAACAGACACACCCGGGTCTCGCTGCAATGCGCCCGAATAGCGCTTCCAAAACCCATTCTCTTCGCGTGAAGGCGAAAGTAGCGCGCGCATATCGTCAATGAGTTGTTCGAAATCGCGTGCCGTCGAAGGCGGGTTCTTGGCGGCAAGTGCTTCGTCAATCTGCACAATTAACGTGGTCACTGGACGCAGCCACGCGAATCGCGGGTCGTTGATCAATAACTGCAGAAAGGCTCCCGGCGACGCGATAGGCCCGTGGACCAGTTCGTAAGACGTCCGTTCAGAATCGAGAAGCGCTTTGTGCAGCATAAGCAGCTTCTCTCTAAGTTCGCTGAGCCGTTGTCGGGCATCGTCAGATGCCGCTCGGGGTAACTCCATTCATCTCCAGAGTAACGCCCGGCGAACGCAAACGGGGCTCCTGGAGCGCATGTCACTTGGCAGCGCTGTAACCGTGGAGTTCGGGACCAATCACATTAGAAAATTCATAGTTGTTGCGATGGTCTGCGTCGATGGTCCAGAACATAGCTCCAATCATGCCGCTGTATCCGCTGCGTTGAATCATGCGATAGCTCGTCCCGGCTGGTCTCTTGCCTACGATGATGTAATCCATTGCTCGCTTGACAACGTCGGGAGTTGTTTCCCCAACAAGAAATCCGACTGCCACCTTATTGGGCGCCAGCGGTGAAAAGAAGTGTTTGGGGTCACCGCCGACGTTAAATCCGCGCAGCACAAGTTCCGTCATTGCCGCGTGGTAGTCTACTGATCCGGCTTGATAAATCTCGCCATCCAAACTTTCCAGAGGCGGCGTGTTGTAGTCCTGCACATCCATAAACGAAAGAATGTCGCGGATGCCATAGGCAATTGGCAAGTAAGAGCCAAACTGGCCGCCGTAGGTGCGGTATCCGGCCGGAATCTGAGTGCCCTCTGGCACCAGACTAATCATGAAGTTCGGTCCGAAGTGATGTCGCAACTGCCGCATTCCGGCAATAAGATTCACGATGGACGGCGTAGTTGGGTGCTTGAAATCGGAGTCTCCCGCGTCAATGACCAGAGATGGCGATTCGAAATCAATGTCGATTCCATCAAAGCCATACTGTTCAATGATGTGAGTAACGCTGGAAACGAAGTTCGGGATGCTCTTGGGATTGGCAAGATTGAAGTACCGGCCCCCGCCTCCCAGCGAGATCATCACCTTTCTACCCTGCGTTTTCAAATAGGCGACGTCGGCCTTAAATTGCTCGGGATCTAATCCTTGCGGTAAGCGAAACTGCAACGTTCCCTCGGCGGCATTTTTATCCGGCGTCGCGAAAGCAACGATCACGACATCCCACTGTGGAGAGATCTCTTTCGCGGGAAGGGCAAAACCCGTCGATCCGTAACCCGCCCAGTAGCCGATCAGCTCATGCCCATTGGGCGCATTAGTTCGCGGTGCGGCTTCAGTTGTTGGGTGCGGACTGACCGCGGCGCCGCTCGCCGGAGGTCTGTTCCGCACGGGACATGGCTTGGCAGGCTCGCTAAGCGCCTGTGCATCGGGAAAGCTATTTGCTGTTCCCAGATCTTGCGCATCTCCCAAATACCAGCGCAACAACGCGACATTCTGAATGTGATACGCCGCGCTTTCTGACCCGGCGACAAACGCCTTCGATTTTGGAACGTTGTTCTTGTGATTGTTATCGGTGGGTTCCAGCAGAAAATAAGCCGAACCGGCGCGCGTGCCGCCGCAGCGGGCCTGTTCTCCGGAATCACCTGAAATAGGCGGCATCCACGGAGGGAAACGATTCCCTGGTGTCTTATCGCCTGCTTGACGAATCAGCGGATCATGCAAGGGATCATTGATGAATTCGGCAAGCTGCTGAGTAAGCGGCTGGATGTCCCGATCTTCAACTAGAGCAGGCGCGCGGTCCAAGTAAGATGCCAGAACAAAGGAATCTCCCGTTGCCGAGTCGACACCATGTGTACCCCATGAGCAGCAAATGGTTGCGTCCCCTTCGGTGTAAAAGGTTGCATTACGCGTGACCGCAATTACCAGCTTGTCTGCGTGCGTTCCGACTTGCTTGAACACTTCGCGTTGCACATACTCAACGTCGGCAACCGCGAGCGCGCCTCCGGTTTTTCGCGACGTGAGAAGGTAGCCATCTGCCGCCGGAATCTCAATGCTGACGGTTTTCATCACCTTTGGTTTGCCGAAAAGCGTGTGCCAGCCGTCTGCTGCCTTGGGAAAGGTTGCGCGCAGCATCGCATCTGCGAATTGCGTTTTGTCTCCCGCCGGAAAAGCAAATGGGGAAAATATCGGCGACCGAAGCAATGGGCCGATGTCGGGCGTAGCATCCAGTTTTCCCGCCGCTCCTGACCATCTTGCAGATTCAAACGAGAGCGAAACAGGAACCAGAAGAGTCGAAATAGTGGTCGTGTTGCCTTGCGACGGGTCTCCTCCAAGCAGACGATAAGTACTGTTGCCGCTGACGTATTGAAACGTCGATACGGTACCATGCGCAGCCGCGAAGGGCAGTAGCTGAATCACCAGGAAGAGCGACAGAATGGCTTTGATTCGCATACTGATCAGCGAAGCTTCGCTGCTCCGCTCAATACTTTTTTCGCCGTCTCCGCGCCAAAAACCGGCAGCGAAGCGTCGGTAATCAGTCCGATTTGTTTTAATACGGAGGCTTGATCCCAATAAATATGCTCGTGGGCCAGCTTGCCATCGCGAAAGCGCACAACAACAACCAGCGGAACCTCTACAAATTTCCTTGTGGGTGGCACGCCGGGCAACATCCAGGGCATCTCTTCCGTGTGCGTAAAAGAAAATATGAGTTCATCGACCAGTTGGTCGGTGCCCACCGTGCGAGAAACAGGCGTCAGCTTGGTATCGGGCGGCATTCTCGGGATGAAATCAGTGGAATAAAACGTCTTCAACTCGGCCTTGCCATGGCCGCCGGTCATCACCGGAATGTGGTTTACATATGCATCCTCGACCATCGTTGCAAGTGTCGCCGCTGTATCCCGGGTATTGAATTCGTGAGCGGTATGTTCTTCCCAAATTTTGCCCAAGTTGCTTGCAGACATCGTCACAGTGTATCCAAACCGGAACTGGCCGCCCCGAACAAGTACTTGAGCGCTCCTTGCGAGCAGCTATAAAGATATGTCTTTGGGCTCAGGATCGGAAAACGTGAACGCAGCCACGAAGTTCTTCGTCAGTGAGCAGAGTCAGACGGCCGGAAAGTCAACCGCATCCGTGTTTCCTCCACAAACCACTACGCCGATCCGCTGATTCCGTTCCGGTTCGTATTTCTTCGAAAGCAATGCCGCAAGTGCCGCCGCGCCCGCAGGCTCGGAGGCGACGCGCAGTGTGTCCCACAAAATTTTCTGTGCCTGTAGAATCTCGTTATCGCTAACCAGAACCACGCGGCTCACGAAAGTTTGTGCGATCGGAAACATGAGTTCACCCACTCGTTTCGGCGCGAGCGAGTCGGCCGCAATGCCTCCCGCCGGAGCATCGACTGGTCTGCCGGCAGCCAGCGCCTTAGTAAGCGTGGGAGCAGCTTCGGGCTCAACACCGACAATTCGAATTCGGCCCGCATACCAGGCCGCAACCCCGCCGATGAGCCCTCCTCCGCCCACCGCCACAAGCAGCGTGTCCAATTCTGGAGCCTGTTCCTCTAATTCCATGCCCATGGTGCCTTGGCCCAATAGCGTTTGCATGTCGTTGTATGCATGGATTGGCAGTGCACCAGACTCGTTCATCCAACTTTTGCAAGCAGTCAAGGCGTCATCGTAGCGATCTCCGCGGATCACCAGCTTGGCGCCGTAACTGCGAATCCGCTCGATTTTCGTCCGCGAAGCAACACTTGGGACAAATATCGTCGCCGCCACCTTTAGCTTATGTGCTGCATACGCGACCGCCACCCCATGGTTTCCTCCGGATGCCGCCGTCACGCCCGCGGCTGGGATGTTGCGAGTCAGGAGATTGACGAACGCGCCTCTGGTTTTGAAAGACCCCGTGTGTTGCAGCAGTTCAAGCTTGAAATACAGGCTGACATTGCTCAACCCAAAATCACTTCCGTCTACTTGTACTGTTGGTGTACGCCGAATCCATGGCCGGATCAGCCGCTCCGTAGCGGCAATGGATTCTGAATTGATTTCTTCCATTGACGAAGTCACATTCTGACATTAATCAGTACTCCATCTGGTTCTTGAATAAAGTGCTGGTTTACAAGTGATTTCAGCAGTGGGGGCGACGTTGCTCTTACAGGTTCATCCGAGAGCTACAAGAACGCCTTCGAGGCCGCTCTACAACGCGCCTAACGCTTCGCCGACGATCCTGCGGCTCAATTGAATCGGATCAACCCGATATGTTCCGCCTCGCACCGCGCGTAGCGCTTCGTCGATGTGGCGTTGCATGATTTGCGCTCCTCCCTCAAGCCCGTTGAGAACGGAACTCAGCTTGGACAACTGAGCGCTATCTTGCCTAAAGAGGCCTTCGTCTTGTGTTCGTAGGGCCGAACCGGCTGTGCCATTTCCTTCGTGGATCATGGGCTTCTTTACAGTTCCTAATAGAACGCGTTGCTAACTGACTTATCGGCTGCTTTGTCGACTCAATTAGAGTTTGTAGGTACCAGATTTTACGCTACTTAGCGATTCTTGAACCTTTATTTCCGGCATCTGCTAGAACGAGTCATGGCCTTATTTCGTTCGGCGTCTGCTGTCATCTTGCTCCTGATCGCCTTATCGTCGACGATATCCGCCGCAGCCGCCTGCGATCCAAAGTTGTTTGGCGCAAAGGCCAATGGCAAGACGAAGGACACTCGCGCTCTCCAGTCCGCCATCGATTCGTGCGCGGAAAAAGGCGGCGGCACCGTCGAACTGACCAGTGGTATCTATCTCAGCGCGCCCATCGCCCTCAAAAGCCACATCACTCTGAAAATCGACTCCGGCGCGACGCTACTAGGCTCACGCGATCAAAATGACTATCCCGAGACGGACGTTTTTCGCGAAAAGGATCGTCAGTCTCTCATCACTGCTAAAAACGCAACCGACATAGCCATCACAGGCGAGGGAACGGTCGACGGCAACGGCGAGCCCTGGTGGAATCTTATTCGCGCCGCCAAAGCCGCGCATCGAACCGAACGCATCGAGCGGCCCCGGCTGGTGGTCTTCGACCATTGCACCCACATTGCTATCGAAGGAGTGACTTTTCAAAACTCACCATCATGGCAGGTTGTTCCCTACTATTCGAAGAACGTCACCATCCGAAACGTCAAAGTGCTTGCTCCAGCCAATTCGCCTAATACCGATGCCATCGATCCGTTTTCCTCCAGCCACATCGTCATTGATCACGTTCTCGCAGATGTCGGAGATGACAACGTCGCCATTAAATCCGGCCAGCCCGGCTCGCCTGGGCCCGATGATCCCAGCACCGATATCACTATTACCGACTGCACATTTCTGCACGGTCATGGCCTTTCAATCGGCAGTGAAATTGCCGGTGGCGTCCAAAACATTCGGGCCACGCGCATTCATTTCAAAGACACCGATAATGGCGTGCGTGTCAAATCGAACCGCGATCGCGGAAACGACATCGGCAACTTCGAATTTCACGATCTCTCGATGGAGGATGTGAAGACTCCCATCCTCATCAGCGAGTACTATCCAAAAATCCCGGAAAGCGATACGGCCCAGCCGCTGACGCGCCTGACTCCGCGCTTCCACAACATCACCGTCATTAATCTCCAAGCCACAGGTGCCAAAACCGCCGGCTTCATCGTCGGCCTTCCCGAAAGTCCCATCCAAACTATCCGGCTGAACAACGTTCACATCATCGCCGAAACTGGCTTCACCATCAGCAATGCCACCGTCCTCGCGAACCAGTTTGTGGTCGAAGCGCTCCACGGCATGCCGTTTCACATGCTTCAAAACGCCAGGATCAATCAGTTGCGGAAGTAGCTCGTGAGAAACGCTCTCTCAGTTCTGCTGCTGTTCGGATGCTTGTCCTGCGCTCAAGAGAGCCAGCCAGATCTGAAAGCCTGTTTCGTCCTGAACGCAAATCCGCATTCCACGTCTATTGACCCTGCCGACACACAACGCATCCAAAATGCGCTCGACCTTTGTAGTCCGGGAATGGCTGTTGTTCTGACCGGAGCAGACGACAAGCGTGCATTCCAGTCGGCCCCGCTTGTACTGCCGCGCGGCGTTACGTTATACGTCGATCGCGGCGTGACGCTCTTTGCGTCCCGCAATCGGACCGACTACGATATCGCTGGACAAAGGTGTGATCCGGCGGCGACCGGCAAAATTCCCACCTGTAAGCCGTTCATCTTTTCTTATCAGGCTGCAAACAGCGGGATTGACGGTACAGGAATCATAGATGGTCGGGGCTGTCCTATTTTGGTTTCCGATTACGAATCGCAAGAATTCCATATTGCCCATATCACTCTTCGTAATGCGACAAGCGCGCTTGCCGCCATCTACAAAACAACGAATCTGTCGATCTCTGATGTGACGCTATTGTCCGACAGAAACAGACCCACCGCTGCCGGCATTCTATTGAGCAACGTCGTTCATGCTCAAATTCACGACGCGGCCATTCGCGTTCAAGGCAACGCCATACTGGTTGAGCCCAGCATTCTCGGCCCGACATCGCAGTTGGATATTCGCAATATCGCCGTCTATGGCGGCGGCGACGTTGCAACGGACGTCGCTCAAAAGGTCACGGTCGAAAACATCGTGCAGCGTGATTCTGATGCGGAGATCTCGCTATCCAAGTCCGATGCTCCTGTCGATCTCACCTCGGGGCTACACTTCGGCCTCAACCGCTCTCTCGTCGCTGCCCAAGATGGATCGGGCAATTTCACTACCGTTCAGCAAGCCATCGATGCTTTGCCCGCCGGCGGAGGCGATGTTCTGGTTAAGCCTGGAATTTACCGCGAAGTCGTAACCATTCGTAAGCCGCACGTACACCTGCATGGCGATTCGTCAGCCGATCCGTCGAAGACCGTTATCGTTTTTAATAACGCTGGTCCCACACACGACGGCACCTTCAACAGCAGCACCGTCTTCGTCGAAGCGGACGACGCCACCCTCGATTACCTCACAATCGCGAACGATGCCGGCCCTCACGCCGGTCAAGCTGTGGCTTTATCGGTTACGGCCGATCGCGCCACCTTCCGCAATATGCGCATTCTCGGCGCGCAGGACACGCTCTTCGCCGCCAGCCGCCGCTGCTACAGCGACTATGGTCCGTGTATCCCAACCCGCCAGTATTTCGCCGACACTTACATCGAAGGCGGAGTCGATTTCATCTTTGGCGATAGCAAAGCCGTCTTCGAGCGTTGCGAGTTGCACGGCATATCGACAGGCAATGTCATGTTTACCGCGCAAAGCAAGCACACTGCCGATCAAGACAGCGGCTACGTATTCAAGGGCTGCAAGCTCACGGGCGACAAGCGCTCACCCGGCGTAATGGCGCTCGGCCGTGCCTGGCGTCCTTATGCCACCGTCGTCTTTCTCAATGCTCAAATCGACGCGCCTGTTCTTCCGGCCGGCTGGGTCGACTGGCCGCGCTTCGGCGTCTCCACGTTGCCTACCGCATTCTTTGCCGAATATCGTTCCACCGGCCCAGGAGCCAGTCCGCCGACACGCGAACCCTATTCACATCAACTCACTCCCGAAGAAGCTGCAAAATGGTCTTCACCGGCGTTTCTCGCCGGAACCGACGGCTGGAATCCATCGCAGTTCGTTAAGTAACGCTACCTTATCCTCTGTATGCTGATTGCGTTAGTGGTCCTGCTTTTTGCGGAATTGAATCTTTTTGCCGAGGGCCCGCCCATCCAGGAGCGCTTTGACGTCGTCGTCTACGGTGCTTCGGCAAGTGGAACCATGGTCGCCGTCGCCGCCGCCCAACTCGGGGTGCATGTCGCTTTAGTTGAACCTGGAGCACATGTTGGCGGCATGGTTTCGGGGGGACTCAGCAACAGCGATGTAGAGAATCAGCAACAACTCATTGGAGGCCTGGCGCATCAGTTCTTCGCCGCCGCCGGTGCTCATTATCATCAGCCCATCTCATATACATTTGAACCGCATGTAGCCGAAAAGATCTTTCGAGACATGCTCGCCAAGGCGGGCGTGAACGTTCTCTTTCATTCCGGATTGGCCGGTGTAGAGAAGAACGGAGCATTGCTTACGGGTATTCGCATCGAAGGTGGCCGCAAGCTGTCTGCGCAAGTCTTCATCGACAGCTCCTATGAAGGCGATTTGATGAAAGCCGCCGGAGTAAGTTACGTTATCGGTCGCGAGTCGCAACAAAAATACAACGAGCCGCTCGCTGGCCGTCAAGATCTCCTACCCGGCCATCATCAGTTTCGTTTCAATGTTTCTGCCGATAGAGCCGGAGGCGGACTTCTCCCTTTTGTAGTCGCCCAAAAAGATGTCGCGCCAACCGGCGCTGCAGATAGGCGCTTTCAGTCCTATTGCTTTCGTTTGTGTCTGACGGAAGACCCGGCCAACCGGCTCCCCGTCACGCGTCCCCAGAGCTATGATCCGCATCGCTACGAACTTGCGCGCAGGTACTTGGAGGGAGCTAAAGGCGCGCTCACACTTGGCGACTTTCTAGGTATTGTTCGCATACCGAACGGCAAGTCGGATGTGAACAGCACAGGTCCCGTGTCAACTGATCTGTTAGGCGCAAGTTGGGAATATCCGGAGGCCGGCCACACCCGTCGCCAACAAATTTGGGACGAGCACCTGACTTGGGCGCAAGGCCTTATCTATTTCCTGCAAAACGATTCCGCGGTCCCTGACGCCATTCGTACTCAAGCGAATCGGTGGGGGCTGCCCAAAGACGAGTTCATTGATACGGGCCACTGGCCCAACCAACTGTATGTGCGTGAAGGCCGCCGCATGCTTGGCGAGTATTTTCTTACTGAGCACGATCTGGAGACTCTTCGCGAGAAATACGATTCCATCGGCATGGCTGGCTATAACATCGACATCCGCGAAGTCGAATGGCTCGCCCATAAAGTCTATTTGTTCCCGAAGGTCATCAATCAGGTCTTTACCGAGGGTTACCTCAGCATGCCAGTGCAGCCATGGCAGATCCCTTATCGAGCGCTTTTGCCCATAGACGAACAGGCTTCGAACTTGTTGGTGACCGTGTGCATCTCGGCGTCCACTGTTGCATACGCTTCGTTCCGAATGGAGCCTAATTACATGATCGCGGGAGAAAGCGCGGGCGTCGCCGCCGCATTGTCAATCAAGGAAAAAACATCGCTACACAAGGTCGATATCGTCGAGCTACAAAGCCAGCTCCGCGCAAATGGCCAGATACTCGCACTCTCCGACGTTCCACCTCAGCCACGCTAACTCGCCCGCACTCGTTCCCAGGTCCTGACTGTGTAGGTTTTAGCGTAAATGCGGCCGAATCTTTCCAGTTTCCCCGCAGGTTCGTTCTCCTCCCAACGGATCGAAACACGCGTAAAATCCGGCTTCATAGATCCGTCGTCCTCAAATAATGTGGCGTTCCCATCGCCTGATCCATACGCTCGAACCGTCAATACAAAGGCATTTGGATCATCAGTATGTAAAGTGGGCTGCGCCAACGGCAACAAGGTTCCTGCTTTAACGAACACCGGAATATGATCGAGCGGCGCCGTCACGCTCACCATGTGAGAGCCGGTGTACAGTTCGCCCGTCCAAAAGTCGCACCATTCGCCTTTGGGCAGATAGGCTTGGCGTTGCGTCTGTCCGGCAAATAATGGCGCAACGAGCAAATCGTCGCCGAACATGTACTGATCGTCGATGGTCCACGTTTTCACATCATCTGAATAGTCCAAAGCGAGCGCGCGCACGGGCGGCAAGCCTTCCAGGTGATAGCGAACAAAGGCGGCATAAATATACGGCAGCAACTGCATTCGCAACTCGATCAGTTTCCTGCAAATTCCTTCGACCTCCCGCGAATCTTCGCTGAACTTGCCGGCATTATTAGCATCGCGCTCAACCTGCTTCCAAGGTGGATTTCGGATATACCACGCATTCACCATTGCGAGGGGCGAGAAGATGACGCATTGCAACCGCCGTACAAGATCTTCTTTGTCGATTGCGTCGCGCACCTCCGGACACCACAACAGTCCCGAGAACCCGGAGTTCACGAGCGCACGAACGAAGTCTCTGTGGCCGTAAAGATCGCTGTACAGCACGTACGGAAAGGGTGCCGCAAGCGCATGTGACGATCGAACCAGTCCGAAAGTCCGAAGGCCGTGTCTGACGTAAACGGATTGAACAGTCTGCTGATAATGCAAACCGAAAAGGCTATGCATTTGCTCGCCATCCGCTTTAGAGGGAAACTGACTAAGTTCCGGAAACGACCAGTTACCTGTGTAATCGGAGTTATCGCATTCGTCTAGCTTAAAGCCCGCGATGCCTTTCGATATCAGCTCGCGGTCATGATAGCCGCCAAAGATATTGCGAGCTTCCAGATCTAGGAAATCAGGCACCAACCCATCCCACACTTCGTAATTTCCTGAATGTTCATAGAGCGGTTTATATATCGGCGAACTCGGATGCGTAAACGCGTGTTCCCAAAGATTCACTTTGTAAGCCGCGTCCTTCAATCGTGACAACATTGTTGCCGCATCGGGAAAATCATCGCTCCAAGCAAATGAGCACGAATACGAGTGCGACTGCCATCCCGGCTCAAGGCCCAAAACGTCACACGGGATCTGTTCCTGTCTTAACTCAGAAGCAAGCTGCAGAACTTCGCTTTGATTGAACTTTCCATAACAGCGATACCAAAACCCCAATCCCCACCGCGGTGGTAAGGCACCGCCGCCCGAGAACAGGTTATATCTCTGCACGGCCTGTCGCATTGTAGGGCCGGCGAACAAGTAAATGTCCACACCTTGCGCCCGTGATATTTCAACCAACACCTCACTTTGCTCGCCAATGTTATAGCGTGAAAAGGACGCCGGCAGCTCCGCGGCCACCCTTGTTGCATCGATACCCGATGTGCGCGGGCGCCGAGTATGCTTTTTGACTTTATTCCCGCAATAGATATTCACATAGCGCGCAGAGTCGATCAGTACGCCGTAACCTGAACTCGAGACATAAAAGGGAACCGGCGCATGCGTGTCCCCAATGTCAGCTACCGGATCGGCATTCACTCGCAACTTCTTTTTCAGCCCACGTTGCAGCACGGAGTGAAACTGAAGCACCAGCCCGTATATCGCCTCTCCGCCTTGCAGCGGAAGTCTCACTTCAAACCCGCGCGCTGACGCCGTGCCCGCGATCGCGTTCAATGCGATGGGCGGCTGCTGCACCGCTGGTAGGCTTGAGATCCGGTCGCGCGCCGGCTGATAATAGCGGGTAGTAACTGGAGTAATCGATTCCGGAGTGCCGAATCGCAGCCGCCATACTCCCGGCAAAACAGACCTATCGGTTAGATCTTGCGCGGCGGCAACCGCACTTATTCCAGTTGTTAATTTGCCGAATTCTCGTCGAGTCACACTAACTTTCTCTTACTGGCAAGTCAACCACCGCTTCTGCAATCTGTCCCAGATATTTGTTGTCTGCCATTACATCCAGAGCAATCGCAATACGTGAATGTGGATTGGAATAGTTCGCTGGAACCGAAATGACCGCTTCCGCACTTGCATCGGAATTCGCGTTCACCGCAATCGATACCCGCTCCGGAGTGGCGCGCCAGCCGCCCGGAAGCACAAACATCCCATCAATCTGCGCACGTCGCGGCCGGTAATTTCGCACTTTCACGCGCACCTTGGCGGTCCCACCCGGCGGGATACTGAGCTGATACGGATAGATCTTGATCCATGAAGGATCGATGCCCATGTTGGGATCGGGATCGGCAATCAGGTCTCGGAAAAACTCGTCTTGCTTCTTGGCTCGCTGTTCGAATCCGAGGGCGGCTTCACGATTGATGAGAAATGGCCGGCCATGCCCCGGCGCAATGATGTTCGGCTCAAATTCCAGGATGTTCCGTATCGACTTCAGGTGATCTCCGCTCTTCACCTCGTTTCGATAGATCAGGTTGTGGCGCAATGAATTGGGATGATCGGGATCATTGAAAAAAGCGTCTCCCGTAAATGCGACACGTGCCCCATCGATCGTGGCGAACATGGCCATCTGGTAATTCGTGTGCCCCGGCGAATGAACGACGGTAAATTCAAACTCTTCCCATTTGAACGTCTCCTTGTCGCGAAAGGATCGTTCTATCTTCAGTGGCTCACCGAATACACAGCCAATGTTGAGCCCTCGCGGGTTTTCTAAGACGTGCACCATGTTTTCGTAACACCAGATCTTTGTTCCGTACCGCCTCGCCAGATGAGGGAAGCCGTTCAAGTGATCGTCATGTACGTGGCTGGGGATGGCAACGTCGATTGCTTTCATACCATGGCGCGCGCGGATTTTCTCGATACTATGCTCAACAAAACGCATATGGTTCCGTGTGCCGACGTAGCGCGTGAATACCTGAAAAAACACCCAGCTTGCTGAGCCATAGTCGACAAACAATGCCTTTCCGCTATTGCTGATAATTGCGTAAAACGACGATGTTGTATCCGTGTTCGCAACCAAGTGCGGCGAGACCGCATATGGCTCATAATCCGATGTCGGCGGATGTGCGTACCAATAGTGATGCCAATCGCGCAATTTTTGAATGAGCTGTTCCATCCCGGGAATCGGCTCGGGAACCGGGCGTCCGTGTGACGGACAAAGTAGATCCGGTTTGAGTTTGCCGAGTTCGGTCAGCGAGTAAATCGAAAAATCGACACCCTCGTGTTCCTGGTAGTAATACTGCAAGTCGTACAGCGTTTTCACCTTCCCCGGCGAGTGCATCAGGTCGCCTGAAAACGCGACTTTGCGCCCATCCACTTGGCAGACAAGTGTGATGGAGCCCAGAGTATGACCAGGAGTTGGTTGCACAAATAGGCTCGTATCACCCCAATGAAATGTGCTGTAGTCGTGCAACTGCACGGCAACGGGAATATTTTGGGTAAGCGAAAAGAAATCGTTTCTGACCTCGTACAACTCGTAAATCCGGCGATTGCGCCAAAAGTTCTCGGCTGACTCAAAAAATTCGCGCTCATGCTCAGGCACCGCGATGGGGATGCGTTGCGCGACGGCTAAGTGATCTCCCTGTGCCTGATCCCGATGATGATGCGTGTGAAGAATAAAATCCACCTTCGAGATTCCAAGCTCTGGGAGAAAATCAAGAATTTTGCCTGATCCGAAGTCAATCAGCAAGGCATGGTCGTCTTTTCGAATCAAATAAACGTTGCACGTGTCTTCCAGAAGAAACAGATTGTCCGACAGCTTCTCCGGCCTTGAATTCGGTTGAAAACGCGTGGGCTGCTCTGGAAGATCGCCAGAAAGCAATGGCGAGGCGGCGATGCCCGTCCCGCCGCTCTTCAGAAAACTTCGGCGTGAAACCTCGTCAGGCCCTTTGTTGCTGCACATTCCAATGAACCTCCCTGACTTTGCCAACAGCAAGAGTCCAAAGCGCGCCGCCTGCTACGGCAATCATCGGCGAAATAACCAACCGGCAATTCTTTTTTCGGACCTGCGTTCGGGATGATCCACCGGCAATCATTCCGCTCGAGACATCGCGGTGCTGGTTGGCTAGACATCATGCGCTTTTCCGGGCAGCTACCTCGCCGAATTTTGGCCGTGCGAACACATGACGCAATGCCAGACAGACGGCGCCGTGCAAGAGCGAATCGTCAGCCGTCAGATGCGCTGGCCGAATGCTGTAGCTGAGATGTGGCGAGCCATACTCCTTTTCCACCTGCTCTCGAATGAGATCCCAAATTGCCGTTATGCGCCCGGCAACAATCACTTCAGCGGGGTTGAACGCAAAGCCGGCATTGGATATCCCTAGTGACAAATACCGCGCCGTTTCTTGAACGCTGGCAAACGCGCGCGATTTACGGGTTCTCGCATCCTCTAACAACTCGGAGAAACCCTCAAGGCTAAAAGGCGATCGCGGGTGAACACGGCGCCAGGTTGCCTCGTTGCTGATATACAATTCCCAACACCCGCGCCGCTCGCACCGGCACATCGGTCCGTTCGCATCCACTACCATGTGGCCAATCTCGGCCGCAAATCGGGCGTCGTGCCCAAGATAGACGTCGCCGTTCAACACTGCTCCTGCGCCGGCGCCGAAATCGCTGACGTTGAGAAAAATAAAATCCGTGCTCCGGTCCTTTTTTTCCCCGGTTGACAGCCACAATTCCGATAGAGCTCCCGCATTGCAATCGTTATCGGCTAACGCCTCAATACCCGTGTGTTGGCAAATCTGTTCGGTGATGGGAAAACCGCTAAGCTCGGGGTGTGTTGGCGTCCACGAAATTCTTCCGGTCGATACATCCACGTGCCCCGGGATGGCGATCCCGATCCGTTGAAAGTCTTCGCTTTCACCCTGCGGCCGATCCTTGCGCAACTGGCGGATCCACTTGCCCACTGCCTGTACCAGATCGTTGGGCGATGCCGGCGTCGGGAACGTGAGGCTTCTGCCAATTGTCCCGCTGAGCCCCGCGGAGGCGATTTGACAATATACGGGCCGAATATTCAAACCGACGACGCGGTGTCCGGAATCGTTCAACGTCAAGCTCATAGGAACGCGTCCCCGCTGTGAAGGCGCGCTCCGCTCTTCTCTTATAAGCTCTTCCGCCAATAGTTCGTCTACGATATCCGAAACGCTGCTGCGGAAAATTCCCGTTAGCCGGGCAAGTTGCGCCCTTGAAATAGGTTGCTGCCGTCGAATCAAGCCAAGAACGATTGATCGATTGACAGCTCGTACGCTCGACGGGGTCGCCGTATGGATGTGCAGTTCCAATGCGTTCGCTTTTTTGCTTGACATCGAGTGGCGATAAGCAGTATACCCTTTTGTAGCCATACCGTACTAAAAAATTTGTGCGGTCAGAAGGGGGCTAATATCCATGTTGTCTCGCCCTGCGGGCTTACTATCGCTGTTCGCTTTTGCGATTTTCCTGAATGCACAAACAGGCGACGGGACAGTTTCGGGATACATCACCGACCCGAGCGGCTCGGGAGTACCTAACGCAAAAGTTACGCTGAAGAACTCTGGCACACAGGTGGGCATTGACAGCCAGACGAATGGCACTGGTTTTTACACCTTCCAGTTTGTCGTGCCTGGAACTTACGAAGTGAGCGTGGAGGCTACCGGTTTTCAGCGCCAAGTCCACCCCGACATTCACGTCGCAGTAGCCCAAAGCGTGCGTCAGGATTTTTCGCTGCAAGTCGGACAAACACAACAGGAGGTCACGGTTACTGGCGGCGCGGATCTAATCCAAACCGACAACGCATCCATGGGTACGGTTATCAACACCCGTACCATCGAGGAACTTCCGCTCAACGGCCGTAACCCATTAGCCTTAGTTGCGTTGACCCCCGGCGTGACTCCGCAGGGCCAGTCGCAGCAGAACGGCGCAGGAACGAACAATTCAGCTTACGGTAATTTTCAAATCGGCGGCGGCGTCGCTAACCAGAGCAACTGGATGTTGGACGGCGCTACCATGGTCATCCCTTTTGGTCACGCGGTGGAGCTACTTCCTTCGCAGGAGCTTGTGAAAGAGTTCAACGTCCTCGAAAACAATTTGCCGCCTCAGTACGGCGGGTTCGCGGGCGGTGTGGTGAACTTGACAACCAAGACCGGTACGAACGAGTTGCACGGTGACGTTTATGAATTTCTACGCAATAAAGTCCTGAATGCGAACAACTTCTTCAATAATCGGAACGGCGTTCCCGTAGGCGCATTCACGCAGAATCAGTTTGGGGCCACGTTGGGAGGACCGGTTGTTATCCCGCATCTTTATAACGGGAAGAACAAGACGTTTTTCTTCGCAAATTACGAGGGGTTCCGGCTGCGCCAAGGCCAACCGCTCATTCTTTCTGTGCCGACACAGGCCATGCGCAACGGCAATTTCCAAGGCCTCGGCTTCAACATTTACAATCCGTTCACGACGACGCCAACCGGTCCCAGTTCATACAGCCGGGCGCAGGCCGCCTGCAATGGTCAGGTGAACGTTATTTGTCCCAGCCAGATGGACCCTGTGGCGGTGCATCTACTCAGTCTTTGGGCTCTCCCGAACGTGCCCGGCGCCGGCGCAACCAACAACTGGGCGGGTAATATAGCAACCGGCGGTAATACCGATCAAGGAACTATCCGCATCGACCACACAATCAGCGATAAACAACGCCTCTTCTTCCGCTACACGTATTGGGCAGATCTCGATTTAGCCGGTGATCCGTTCGGAAACCAGACCTATGCGGGAAACGTCGGCACGCCTGAAAACTACAACACTTTGCAGAGTGTGATCGATGACACCTATACGTTTTCGCCACACACCGTCATGGACATTCGCGCTGATGTCCTGCGATTCCGCTATCAAAGAACTCCTGAGAGCGTTGGCTTCGACGCAACTAGCATCGGCTGGCCATCGTATTTCAACACCCAAGTCGCAAATCAGGTTCGCACGTTGCCGAACATTTGCATCAATGACGGCATCTACAACGAGTTTTGCGGCGGTGAGACTGGAAGCGTAATCGCCGGGTATGACACTGATGTGGAGATCGCGCCGACAATAACGACCGTTCATGGTCATCACACCATCAACTTCGGCGGTGAGTGGCGCTCAGAGCGGCACAACTACGGTCAAACAAATAATGGAACCGGCGGCTATAACTTCACCACCAATTTTACGGCCGCGAACGCGTTAAATGGTGCGGGCGGCGGTTCGGCTTTCGCTTCGTTCCTATATGGCGCCGTGCAAAGCGGCTCTGTTCAAGAGCCGGCGTTCACAGCCAGCCAGCAGCTTTACGGTGCGGTCTACGTCAACGATGTTTGGCAGGTTTCTCACAAATTGACGCTCAATTTCGGGCTTCGTTGGGAACTGACCGGGCCATGGACGGAACGCTACAACCGTATCAGTGTATTTTTCCCAAATGCTCCCAGCCCTCTTGCTGCATCAACAGGCTTGCCGATAAAGGGCGAGTTGGGATTTGTCGACAGCTCATTGTTGTCGCAACGGACAGCAATCAATCCGGACTATAAGGAGTTCTCTCCGCGCGTCGGCTTCGCATATATGTTGACGCCGAGCACCGTCATTCGTAGCGGCTACGGCATCTTCTGGCTTCCGCAGGACCTGAACCTGTTTGCTTCGCCGGACCACGATTCCATCAACGCGATTACGCAAAACATGATTTCATCGCTGGATGGCGGCATCACACCGTATAACACCCTATCGAATCCTTTTCCGAACGGAATTGTTGCCCCTCCACAGCGAAACGTGGATCCCAATCTGGCGCTGTACGGAAATGGCGTGACCACTCAGATTCCTCAGAACCCCTTCGGCTATGCGCAGCAGTGGAATTTCGACATTCAGAAACAGTTCGGACCCAGCTTCCTGATTGATGTTGGATATGTGGGCTCAAAGGGCACGCATCTTCCGCTGCAGACTCAATCTGTCGACTACTTACCAATCCAACAACTCCAACAACAGGTGGCCGCGCTCGGAGCAACCACGTTTCTTGGCACGGTGCCCAACCCGTTCGCCGGTAAAGTGCCCAGCACATCGCCGTTCGCAACCAGCACCATTGCTTACGCACAGCTCCTTCGGCCGTTTCCACAGTTCAATGGGGTCTCTTACGCCTCCCAGGGGGCTGGCGACAACCACTATGAATCGCTCCAACTCAAGGTCCAGAAACGCTTCAACACGGGCGGAACCCTCCTTCTCGCGTATACCAAATCGAAGCTGATTGGTATCGATGAAACACAGACATCTTGGCTCGAGACAACTGGTCCTGCCGGTTTCCAGTACTGGGGCAACCTGAACTTGGAGAAATCGTTGTCGAGTTTCGATGTCTCCCAGCGGATGGTACTCAGTTACGTCGTAGATCTTCCGTTCGGTAAAGGCCGTAAGTACATGTCGAACCCGAACCGGTTGATTCAGGCGGTAGCCGGAGGTTGGGGTCTTGATGGTATCTTGACTCTGCAAACCGGTTTCCCGCTCGCGATCTTTACAAGCAACAACAACATTCACGATCAGAGTGGCGGTGCGCGGCCGAACTTTAATCTCGCAGCCTGCCCCAACGGAGCGGGCGAGGGCGGTTCTCGTGAGAGCCGTCTGAATGAATGGTTCAATATTACGTGCTTCTCTGGGGCGCCCCCGTTCACGCTCGGCAATGTGCCGCGAACGGAGCCCAATCTGCGCATGGACGGCATACACAACTTGGATTTTGCGCTCTTCAAGAATTTTCATCTCAGCCCGGAAGGACGCGTATACCTGCAACTTCGAGGCGAAGCATTCAATCTGTTGAACACACCGCAGTTTGGACCGCCTGTCAGCAGTAACTGCCCCTGCAATGGAACCATCGGAACCAATGGCATTCTGAACTACAACGGCCGGTTCGGGGTCATCAACTCGCAGGCGAATAATCCACGGCTGATTCAGGTTGCTGGCAAAATTGTCTGGTGACCATCGGGGCAATCTTTTTTGCTCTAGTACTACTGGCTGAATCGAGTCAGCAGACTGTCGAAGATCAGCAGGCCATCGCACAACGTGCAGTGGAGGCGGAGAAGCGCGGGGATTTCTCCACTGCTGTCTCCGCTTTCGAGCAACTGATCCAGAGCGGCGCAGATAGCCCTGAACTGCGCAGCAATCTCGGAATCGCCTATTTTCAGCTACATAAGTATGATCGGGCTCTCCAACAATTTCATCTGGTGCTCGTGAAGGCTCCTGCCTCCATACCGGGAAATCTCTTCACCGGGTTGTGTCTGCTAAAGCTTCAACGCGCGAGAGAAGCTTTATTATTCCTGGAAAAGGCAGCTCGCGCTCAGCCGGATAATCCGGATATTATTAGCGCGTTGGCCCGGGCACAGATCGGGTCAAATCATCTCGACGAAGCTGGCCCGCTGTTTGAAAAGGCAACTCGTCTCGACCCCAACAACGCTCAAGGCTGGTATGGGCTTGGCATTGCAGACCGCGCGCTGGCGGAAAAAAAGCTAAAGGCGTCGGGAGGTACGGCGCGCGCCCAAGCCCGTGAACTGATGGACAAGGCGGATGCCGCTCTCGCACGAGCGGTGAAATTGGATCCTGACTCCACGAGCGCGTATATGCTCATGGGTGAAACGTTCCGCATTGCGGAGCAATATGACCAAGCCGTCGAGGCTTACAAATCAGCTACCGCCCAAAGACCAGATTTCGCTCCTGTTTGGTCGGGCTTAGCACAGGCGTATAGCGCTGCCGGTCGCGACGAAGATGCTTTGCAAGCAGCCAATCGAGCTCTTTCTCTGGATGCGAATGACGCCTCTACGAATGTACTCATCGCCGCGACCTATCTCCGGTTGGGCGATTACGGCAAGGCCAAGGAATATGTTGAGCGCGCGCTGCTATTGCAACCGGATCTCTCCAGCGCGCACGTGGTTGTGGCGAAGATCGATCTGGAAGAACAACACCCCGACAAAGCCTTGCCCCAACTGCAAGCCGCGGTGAAGGATGACGTCGATGGAAGCACCTACTATCTGCTTGCCACAACGCTGCGACGGCTTGGCAGGCAAACTGAAGCCGCGGCGGCGATGCGGAAGTACAAGCAACTGCATGCAGCGCATGTCGGGCTGCCTTCGAACACGCCTTAGTTCAAAAAGAAACGGAACCGCCGCCGGCTCAGTACTTCTTCAAAAACGCTTCGACGCTCGGCTCTTCCGACGCTTTCAGTGCTGCACAGACATCCACGCTCTCCAGCACTTGCGACAGCGCACGCGGCGCGCCAGTGAACTTATCTACACGGGGCTGAAAGAAGCTCTGCAGTTCGTCCTTCTGCTGTGCCGAACAATAACTGGCGCCGACTTCCGGGAAAACAGCGCCCGCATCAAAACCGCCGCCGGTCGGCCGTTTGGCCGAGATCTCATCAAAATGCGCCTTCATGAAATCGAACGCCATGCCGCGCGTCGATTGCTCGCTCTGTCCCCCAAATAGCAGCGAAAGCCCTTCCATGAAGGGAATTTTGCCGGAAAGCACGGCTTCCATTCCCGCATGTACAGCCTCGCGGTCACGGAACCGAGCCATCGCGCCGAGCAGGCGTTGGCGTTCTTGCCGGTCTTTCGTTTTCTCTAGTTTCGCCAGGAAGCGCTCAAAGAGCGCCTTGTCTCCATAGTACGCGGCCGTGCCCAAAACCGCTGTCACGACGCTGGGGTCGATTGCGCTTGGATTCTCAAACCATTTATCCGTAAGATCGCGTGCCTGTTTCGCAAGCTCCTCGTCATCCGCGTAAGTCGCCACCACACGCAGAAGCTGTGGGCGCAAAAGATGAACGTCATCAGATTCGCCCGGCTTCGGAATCCATCCAATTTCATGTGCTCGCGCCTGGAAATTCGCTCGCAGGAAGCGGACATAATTCGGCATCAAGTCTTGGGGCACCATATGCGTTCTCGGAAACAAAGCCAGATTCATCGCGCCCGCCACCACGTATCGCTCTGGGTCATTATGAAAAATGTTGACTAATTGCAGCGCATGCGCGGCGGGCAATTTGCCTCCGTTCGTTAAAGATTCCGCGTTGCCCATGAAGTCGACGCGTTCAGGTGCATTTAGCCGGTGTTCGACATCGCCGCTGGTCAAATGCTTCAGCAGATCGCCTTGATAATCAACCAGGTAATATCCCACTGCGTTATCGTTCGCATCTACCCAAGCGGGACAACCTCCGGATTTCAGCGTCCAATCCGCGCTCTGTTGAGTCAGCAGCATACACTCGCTCTGCCTGCCGTTTCCTGCCGCATAACTTGCGCACACAGGAATCTGCCAAAGATTGTTGCCGCCACCCTGTGTGCCGAGCGGCAGATATCTCTGCTGCGACAAATGGATCACAGCCCCTCCCCGCTTGCAATCGAGCGAAGTCGAAACCAGCGGAACACCGGCTTGATCTAGAAAAGTCGAGAACGGCTCAGTCACATTCTTGCCGCTGGCCGAGCTGATTTCCGCCAAAAATTCGGGTGCCGTCGCGTTCCCAAAGGCGTACTTTTTCAGATAGGCCTGGACGCCTTTACGAAACTGCTCCGGGCCCACCCAAGTCTCAAACATCCGGATCACCGATGCGCCCTTTTGATACGTGATGTCGTCGAATGCGTTGCTGATATCGTCCTTCGACCGTATCTCCTGACGTATCTTGCGCGCGTTGACCAGACTATCGGCACGCTCCGCGTTGATCTTCGAATCCATCACATCTTCCACGCGTGTCTTCCACTCGGGTTTCCATTCAGCGAGAATCTTCTGCTCCATCCAGGTCGCAAAGGCTTCGTTCAGCCAGATATCGTTCCACCACGCCGTGGTGACCAGATCGCCGGTCCATTGATGCGCCAGTTCATGCGCCGCAACCGATGCGTACTCGCGCCGCCGCGTCTCTGTGTCTCTCGCCGGATTCGCAAGAATAATGGTCTGCCCATACGTCACCATACCCGCGTTCTCCATCGCACCGAAGCCGAACGTCACAGGAATCGCAACTTGATCCGACTTGTCGTACGGGTACGGAATGCCATAGTAATTCTCCAGCCGCGTCAGAATTGTCGCCGTAACTTCGGCTGCGTACTTCGCCTCTTCGGCATGGCCCTTCGGAGTAACGATGCGAACGGGAATATGGTTGCGCCCTGCAGTTCCCGCCGGAACAAAGTCGAACTGCCCGACAGCGAACGCGATTAGATAACTCGGAAGAGGCTTCGTCTGCTTGAACGCAACCACCTTCTCATCGCCCTTCGAGTTTTCATTCGCGACGCCGGTATTGCTGATTGCCGCATATTGGCGCGGAACCGTCAATGTAACTTGCCACGGCACTTTATAGGACGGTTCGTCGAAACAGGGAAAAGCATCGCGCGCGTCGGTCGATTCGAACTGCGTGTAGATATATTTGTTCCCCTCGTCTTCCATCGAGAACACGCCCGAACTATCCTGTTGCCGCACACGTCCGGTATAAGCAATTCGCACTTCTCCATTGCTCTCGGGCACCTCCGAATCGAAATCCAGCCGCAAAAAATCGTTTCCGCTTGCCGTCGCCTTCGCCTGATAGGTCTTGCCGCCCGACGTCAATTGCGCGCTCTGGACTTCGAGCTGTGTTGCATTAAGCCAAAGCGTCCGAAGCGGCTGCTTGACGGCCACTTTGATCGAAATATGGCCTGAAAAGGTAGTTTTCGCCGGATCTAACGAAAGCTCCACCTTGTAACTGATCGGAGCCGCGGTCTCCGGCAATTTCAGCGTCGGCGTTTCCTGCGCCCTAAGTCGCAGGAATCCGAGCAGCAAAAGCGAGCAAACAAGTACGCTAATGCGAGTCATGCTTTGAGTATAGATACGAAACTTCGCGGTTCTGTTCGATCTCCCCGCTATCATCCCTATAGGGCTTCCTGCCTCAAGAGAATCCATTAAGTTGCAAAATATCCTGGTCATGAAATTCGGCGGCACCAGCATGGGCAGTGCCGAGCGCATGCGTGTCGCCACCGAAATCATTGCATCGCAGCAAAAATCCCGGCCTGTGCTCGTCGTCGTCTCAGCCATGTCCAAAATTACGGACCTGCTACTTGAAACATTGCGCAGAGCCGAACTTGGCGACAACGCTGCCGTCGACCACAACATTCGCACCTTGCTCGAACGCCACCTTCAGGCGTGCCGCGAGCTGCTCAGCGATTCGCCGGAACAAAAACATCAAACCACCGCGGTCGAAGCCATAGAAGCGCTGGTCGCCGAATTTCAACGCATCGCGAATGGCGTATCGATGTTGGGCGAGCGTCCGCCTCGATCGGTGGATGAAGCCATTGCTATCGGTGAGCGCCTGTCATCTGTCCTTCTTGCCGAGTACTTGAAGTGCTCAGGAATCGCCGCGAACGCCGTGAACGGCAGCGATGTCATCGTGACCGACGCCATATTCGGTAACGCGTCTCCGCAAATGGATGCAACCTGTACCAAATGTCGCCAGCATATCCTTCCGTTTCTTGCAGCTCACATCGTTCCTGTCGTGACGGGGTTCAATGGTGCTACGCCTGACGGTCGCCCCACCACTCTTGGTCGCGGTGGCTCTGATTTTTCTGCTGCTATTCTCGCGGCCGCGTTGGACGCGCACGAACTTTGGATCTGGACCGATGTCGATGGCATCATGACGGCCGACCCGCGGCTTGTCTCCGATGCCGCCGTCCTCGATCAACTAACATACGCTGAGGCCGCCGAATTGGCCTACAACGGTGCGAAGGTACTGCATCCCAGAACGCTCGCGCCGCTGGTCGAAAAACAGATCCCGGTTTGGAGCAAGAACAGTTTCGCAGCCCACAAGCCGGGCACCAAAATTGTTGGTCATTTCGATGAGCCCCAGGGCGCCCGCGCTGTGACATCCATGTCCGATGTTGCGCTCATCTCTATGGAGCCCGTGAACTCCATCCTCAGCGGCACCAGGCTCATGGCCCGGGCTCTCGATGCTCTCGCGCTCGCTAATGTCGAAATCTTGGTCTTTACTAGTTCCAGCTATCGTCAGAGCTTCTGCTTTCTCGTTCGAAAGCATGATGTGGACGCTGCGCTCGAGGCCCTGGAGTCGAATCTTTCGATCGAACTGGCGCACGGCTATCTCAAGCCGATTGAAGTCGACGAGAACGTCGGCTTGATGGCGGTCGTAGGAGAAGGTATGCGAGGTACTCCTGGCCTTGCCGGCCGCGTCTTTACCGCCATCTCCCGCGAGCAGATCAATATCATTGCCATTGCGCAAGGCTCTAGCGAAATTACCATCGGCATTGTTGTTCGACTCGACGGATTGGAACGCGCAGTCCGCGCTGTTCACGAAGAGTGTCAGTTGGGCAAACCGCATATCGCGGCCGCATTGCGTTAGTTTTCGTGGACTCGCAAATGCCGCACACAGCAAGTCAAGCCCGTTTCGCGAAAGCTCTCTGCTAGAAGGCCGCCGATCTCATCGAAGTTGCGGACCGCCAGCGCCACAATCGAAGGTCCGGCTCCGCTCAAGCACACACCTAGTAGATCCGGATGTTGTAGGGCCAACGCCCGCTCGAGCCCCGGTACCAGCTCCTGGCGCGAAGGCTGATGCAGCCGGTCGCATAGCGCCTCCCGCAAAAGTGAAAAGTTCTCGTTCTGCAGGCTGCGCAGCAGCAGCGCCACCCGTTGCAGATTGAAGATGGCATCTTCAAGCGGCACTCGTTCCGGCAGAACGCTGCGGCTTTGTGCCGTCGACAACGGCAAGTGAGGCGTTAAAACGATGAATTCCAGTTGCTGTGGCCATTTCATCTGCACAGCCGTAACCGATCGATCCGGCAATTGACAGCTAATTGTTAAGCCGCCGAAGAGCGCTGCGGCAACATTATCCGGATGATGTTCCAGCGCGCATGCGGCGTTTAGCAGCCCTTGCTCTGGCAGCGAACCCGCAATCGCCTCATAAAGCCGCAAGCCTGCAACCGTAGCCGCCGCGCTGCTCCCTAATCCCGATTTTGTCGGAATCTCTGTTTCAACCTCAACGTCTAGGGAAGGGAAGTGCCCGCCGCGTTGTCGAGACAAAAACAGAAACGCACGTTCGATATAGTTCTCGCCATCGATGTGCGCGTTCGAAAAATGAAATCGAAGTTGATCTCGTCCCGCAACGCGCTTCACCCGTAAATGCAAGTACAGCCGGACAGCAACGGCCAGCGTGTCAAAACCGGGTCCCAGGTTGGCAATGGAAGCCGGAACGCTGATCTCAAACTGATCCGGCGCGT